>CAZLSG010000004.1:0-85735 GCA_964562135.1 uncultured Pseudoxanthomonas sp.
TCTTCTCCCTGATCAAGGGCGGGGTGTACAGCCGGATGATGTGCGGCCTGTGCCGCAAACCGCAGCGCGACGAGACGGCGACCCACATCGATGCTTCGGTGGACATGTTCCTGCGGGCCTATGCGTCCCGCTGAGCACCCGGGCCCGCGCCCCCACGGAGGTCGTGGTGACTTCCGGCACTGCGTGCGACCGCTCCGGGACCGCCATGCTTTGACCCTGCGACAAGGTTGCGGCCGCTAAGATATGCCGCCGCTGCCAAGCATAGAGACCCCATGCCATGACGATCGACTACGCCCAAGCCCGCGAACTGATGGTGGAACAGCAGGTCCGCCCATGGGACGTGCTGGACCTGCGCGTGCTGGACGTGCTCTCCACGCTGCCGCGCGAAGCCTTCATCCCGGAGATCCACCGGGCCCTGGCCTATGCCGACCTGGAAATCCCGCTGGGCCACGGCCAGAAGACCATGAAGCCGGTGGTCGAAGGCCGCACCCTGCAGGCGCTGGCGTTGCAGCCGGGCGAGGACGTGCTGGAGATCGGCACCGGCAGCGGCTACCTGAGCGCCTGCCTGGGCGCGCTGACGCGCGACGTGGTCAGCCTGGAGATCCACCCGGAACTGGCCCAAGGCGCGCGCGCGCGCCTTGACCGGGCCGGTCTGGGCAGCAACATCCGCATCGAGACCGCCGATGCCCTGCGCTACACGACCGAGCGCCGCTTCGACGCGGTCTGCGTCACCGGCGCGGTGGCCTCCATCCCGTCACATTTCGTCCAGTGGCTGCGTCCGGGTGGTCGCCTGTTCGCCGTCCACGGCCATTCCCCCGTGATGGAAGCCGTGCTGGTGCACCAGGATGTCAACGGCCCGCGCATTGAATCGTTGTTCGAAACCGACCTGCCGTATCTCGTCGGCGCGGCCCCGTCGCCGCAATTCGTTTTCTAAGCGATACACAGAAGGAATCCCCATGATCCGTCGCTCACTCGTCCTCGCGCTCGCCCTGGCGCTTCCCTCCGCCGCCAGCGCCGCCGACCTGCTGCAGACCTACGAACTGGCCCGCAACGGCGACCCGCAGCTGTCCATCGCCGAATCCAGCCGCCTGTCGCAGAAGGAAGGTGCCGTGCAGGCGCGTGCCGCGCTGCTGCCGCAACTGGACGGCAACGCCAGCTTCAGCCGCAGCTTCGTGGCCGGCCAGGATCCGCGCGACAGCAGCCGCAACTACAGCGCCCAGTTGGGCCAGGTCCTGTTCAACTGGGCCAGCTTTGCCAACCTGCGCAGCCAGAATGCCCTCAGCAAGGCCGCCGACTACGATCTGGACGCGGCTGGCGCATCGCTGATCACGCGCACGGCGGCGGCCTATTTCAACGTGCTGGTGGCGATCGAATCGCTGGCCGCCGCGCAAACCAACGAATCGGCATTGCAGCGGCAGTTCGACTACGCGCAGAAGCGCCTGGACGTGGGCCTGGCGCCGATCACCGACGTGCATGAAGCCCGCGCCCAGTACGACAACGCGCGCGCCAACACCATCCTGGTCCGCAATGCGCTGGACGACGCCTACCGCGCGCTGGCCGAACTCACCGGCCAGCCGGTCACCAACCTCAAGGGCCTGCCGGACGACTTCCGTCCGGAACTGCCGGCCGGATTCGATGGCCAGGGCTGGATCGACACCGCGCTGGCGCAGAACCCCAGCCTGAAGGCCAGCGAATATGCCGTCGAGGCCGCCAGGCACGGCGTTTCCGGCGCCCGCGCCGGCCACCTGCCAACGCTGTCCCTGGGCGTCGACTACGGCAACACCACCCGCTGGGACGACCTGCCGGGGCTTTCGAGCAGCGGCGAGACCTATGGCTATGGCGTGACCCTGCGGGTGCCGCTGTTTGCCGGCGGCGCCACCCAGTCGCGCGTCCGCCAGGCCATCGCCTCGCGCGACATCGCCGAGGACCAGTACGAACAGACCCGCCGCGCGCTCGTCCGCAACACCAGCAGCGCCTACCAGGCCCTGGTGGCCGGCGTCAGCGAAGTGGAAGCGCGTCGCCTGGCCGTGGTTTCGGCGCAGAGCGCCTACGATGCCTCGCAAGTTGGCCTGGAAGTCGGTACCCGCACCGTGCTGGACGTGCTGCAGAACCAGCGCACCCTGTTCCAGGCCCAGGTGGAATATGCCAGCGCCCGCTACAACTACCTGCAGAACCTGTTCAATCTCAAGGCGTCCGCCGGCACCCTGAACATCGCCGACGTGCAGGACGTGAACCGCCTGCTCACCGCCGATGCCGAGGCGCGGCTGGCCAACGACAACCGCTGATCCTGCCTGCGGGGAAATCCCCGCGTACCGTCCGCATCAGCACCGAAGGGGCCACGCGCATGCGTGGCCTTCTTCTTTTGCCCGACCGGACCGCAAACCCGCCCGCTACATGCCGGCCCGCGCTTCACCCGGATGCCGATTCACATCCACCGGCAGGTCCGGTTCGATCATCGCCAGCGTCCTGCCCAGCGCGCCACGCCCGTGCTCCACCAGGGCCAACCCCGCCTGTGCCATGGCCGCGCGCGCATCGGCGTCGCCCAGCAGTCGTTTCAGGCCGAGGGCGACGTCATCGGCATCGACGCCGATGACCAGAGCCTCGGCCTCCTTCAGGCGCCGGGATATCTCGGTGAAATTGTGCAGGTGCGGGCCGACCACCACCGGCGTCCCCACCGCGGCCGGCTCCAGCAGGTTGTGTCCGCCCACCGGTTGCAGGCTGCCGCCGACAAAGGCCACATCGGCGCAGGCGTAGAAGCACGTCAGCTCCCCCAGCGTATCGATGACGAATACATCCGTATCTTCTTCTGGCCAACCGTCGCCGCCGCGTCGCGTGGCGACCCGCAAACCGGCCTCCCGCGCCAAGTCCCCGACGCGGGAAAAGCGCTCCGGATGCCGGGGCGCCCACAGCAGCAGCAATTCCGGTCGCTGGCTGCGCAGCTTGCGATGGATCGCCAGCACGGCGGCTTCTTCGTCCGAGTGAGTGCTGGCGGCGATCCAGACCGGCCGCTCCGCCACCCGTCCCCGGAACGAACGGATGAAGCCGTCCAGTTCCGCCGGCACGGCGATGTCGAATTTGAGGTTGCCGGCATCGACCACCTGTTCCGGCGAGGCGCCCAGCGCGATGAATCGCCCGGCATCGGCCGCCGACTGCGCCGCGATCCGGCGCAACGTGCGCAATGCGCGCGCAATCAACGGGCGCAGGACGGCATATCCGCGCAATGAACGACTCGACAAGCGCGCGTTGAGGATATACGCCGGCACGCCATGGTCCCGGCAGCCGAACAGCAGGTTGGGCCACAGCTCGGTTTCCATGATCAGTGCCACGCCGGGCCGGTAATGCTTCAGGAACCGGTCCACGGCACCGGGCAGGTCGTAGGGAACGTAGACATGCTCCACCACATCGCCCCAAAGCGCCTTCACCCGCTCGGAGCCGGTCGGCGTGATGGTGGTGACCACCCAGCGCAGGTCCGGACGCTGCTTGCGCAGGGCATCGATCACCGGCGCGGCCGCATTGACCTCGCCCACGGACACGGCATGCAACCATACGTCGACGGGCCGCGCCGGCATCCGGTAAACCCCGTAACGCTCGTCCCAGCGCTGGAAATATTCGTGGAAACGGAACCCGCGCCAGATCAGGTGATAGGTCGTGGCGGGCGTGAGCAGGTACAACGCTGCCGAATACAGGCCACGCAGCAATCGTTCGGTCAGGTCCCTCCGCATCGGGGAAGGATAGGCAAGCCGCTACAATTGCGCCATGACCCAGGCCGACACCGGACGTCCTCCGTTCACCCCGCGCCACTGGCCGATGTGGCTGGCACTCGGTGCCATGGTGGCCGCGGCCCGCCTGCCCTGGGCTCTGCAGCGCGGGCTGGGGCATGCGATCGGATGGATCGCGCCCCGTCTTGCGCCATCACGGCGCCGCGCCGCGGCCACCAACCTGGCCCTGTGTTTCCCGGAGATGGACGCCGACGCGCGCCAGCGCTTGCTGGACGACAGTTTCCGCGCGCTGGGCATCGGCCTGTTCGAATTCCTCCGCGCCTGGTGGGGGTCGCCCGCGGCGTTCCGGCGCAACATGCGATTCGAGGGCCTGGAACACCTGGAGGCGTTGCGGTCCCAAGGCCGCGGCGTGCTGCTGGTTTCCGGGCACTTCACCACGCTGGAAGCCTGCGGCCGGTTGCTTTGCGACCACTTCGAGGTCGCCGGCATGTACCGCCGCCATCGCAATCCGGTATTCGAATGGGCGGTCAAGCGCGGGCGCATGCGTCACGCGGCGCACATGTTCACCAACGACGAGATCCGCGGCGCCATCCGCCATCTCAAGCAGGGTGGGTTCCTGTGGTACGCGCCGGACCAGGACATGCGCGGCAAGGACACCGTGTTCGCGCCGTTTTTCGGCGTGCCTGCCGCCACCATCACCGCCACTCACCAGCTCGCGCGCCTGACCGGCTGCGCGGTGGTGCCGTTCTTCCATCGCCGCGAAGGCGGGCGTTACGTGCTGCGGATAGCGCCCCCGCTGGAAGACTTCCCATCGGCCGACGCAACCGCGGACAGCGCGCGCGTCAATGCGCAGATCGAAGCCATGGTGCGCGAGGCCCCGGCCCAGTACCTGTGGATCCATCGCCGTTTCAAGCGTCAGCCGGAAGGCGTCGCGCCTCCGTATTGAGGCCTTGCGCCTTCCTTCGCCAACAGACTGCCGGCATAAAGCGCCGCCAGCATCAGGGTCAGGCCACCCCAGAAGGTCGAGTAAAAGGCCAGGTGGGTATTGAACGGAAAGACCGTGACGGCCAATGCCAACATGGCCGGACGCGCACGGTCGCGGGCTTCCGGCGTGGAAAAACGCCATGCCCGCCATGCCAGCGCCGCGCCCGCCAGCCACAGTAGCAGGCCAACCACGCCGGTTTCGCTCAGGATCTCCAGCACGATCTGGTGCGCATGCAGCGCCGGCCCATCACCCCAGGCGCCGCCCTCCCCCTGCTCCGGATCACAGCCAGGGAAAGCTTCCCGGAACCCGCGCGTGCCCACCCCGTTGACCGGGTGTTTGCCAACCATGCAGACCGCTGCCGACCAGATCTGCGCGCGCCCCGACAGGGCGGTATCCACACCGGCCTCGTCCCCGACCAGCACTTGCGCCGTCCGCTCTATCCGCCCGGCAACCTGGGGTGAGAACAGGCCCAGCAAAACCAGCGCCAGCGCGCCAAAGGCGAATACCGACAGCAGGCGTTTCCAGCCCAGCAGCGGCCAGCCGGAAAACACCAGCACAAGGGCATAGGTCAGCCACGCGGCACGCGCCCCCGCCAACATCACCACCAGGCCGATGGCCGCAGCCGCCAGCAACCAGCCGGGCATGCCGAAGCGCCGGCCGGCGGCGAACAGGGCGAATGGCGACAGACTGGCCAGCACCACGCCCAGTTTCAAATTGCACGGCCCCAGGAAACCACTCAGGCGGTCAACGCCCGCGACATCCTCCGCGGAACACATGCCACGGCCGCTGATCAACTGCTTGGCCTGATCCAGGCTCCAGAACAACGGACTGACGCCCGATGCGGCCTGCAACAGGGCATCCAGCGTCCAGATACCCACGATGATGGCCAGCCCGTTGAACGTCTTGCGGCGCCCGGTCTCGTTGGCCACCGCCGAGGCCACCAGCCACAGGAATGGCAGGTAGCGCAGATCCACCAGCGATTCCCGCAACGCGCGCCCCACATCGACCGCGTCAACCGACGACACCAGTTGCGGAAACCAGTACGCGAAGAACAGCGCGCTGGTCAGCGCCCAAGCCGGTCCGCTCAAGAGGCGGGCGCCTCCGCGGAAACGGACCAGGACCAGATGGACCAGCGCCGCCAGCGCACCCAGCACCATTACCGCCTCGGCATATCCCGGCGCCGGCCACAGGGCCACGAAGGTCAGCGCCCAGGCTGGTGCCCAGCGCCAGCCATGGGCCGGAGCGGCCGGAGATTCAGTGCGCAAGGTGTCGGTTGGCGTCATCGGCAAGTTCAAGGTAAATGGCCAGCGTGGCGTCCTGCATCGCGCGCAGGGTGTAAGCGGACATCGTAGCCAATCGCGGCACGGGCCGGGCGAGCAGTGCCTGCGCCTTTGCCCGAAGGCCGGCCCCATCGAAAGGCATCGCTGCCCCTTCGGGCTGCAGTTCGGCCAGCAATTCGCCCACGCCGCCATGCGCCCAGCCCAGCACCGGACGGCCCACCGACAATGCTTCGATCACCGTGCGCCCGAAGGCTTCCGGCTTGCGCGAAAGCTGCAACACCAGATCGGATGCCGCATAGGCTTCGGCGATCCTGTCAGTAGGCGGGGTGATGGCCAGCGCATGGGCGAACCCCGCGCGCGCCGCCTCGGTTTCCAGCTCTTCCACATAACGTTCGCGCCCGGCCTCGCGCGCGCCCGGCATCCACAGGCGCGCATCCAGCCCGGTTTCGCGCAGGCGGCCCAGCAACGCGATCGCATCGCCATGCCCCTTCAGGCGCGTGCCGCGCCCGGGCATCAGCAGCAAAGGCCCTTCGCCGCCAAGCGCGGGAAAGTCACGGGCAAATTCCCGGCGCAACTCCGTGGCGGGCCAGGTGACCGGCGGGAACTGCGCCGGATCGATGCCGCGCGGAATGACGGCCAAACGTGCCGGCTGCGTGCGCGGATAGTGCTCAAGCACATGCCGGCGCACGGTCTCCGACACGCAGATGATCCGTTCCCCTCGCGTCATCACCGCGCTGTAGCGCCCCGGTGAGTTGAGGCCATGCACCGTGGTGACGAAACGCGGCCTGGAAGCCGCCGGCAAACCGCGCAAAGCGCGCACCGCCAGCCACGCCGGCAGGCGCGAGCGAGCATGCACGATGTCCACGCGCTCGCACCGGAACAATGCCCGCAACGCGGGGATGTGGCGCAGGGTCGGCAACGACTTGCGGCCTATGTCCAGGGTGACGTGTTCGGCGCCCGACCGCTCCAGCGCCGGCACCAGCCGGCCGCCTGCCGACACCACGATGGCGCGGTGCCCGGCCTCGGCCAGCGCCTGCGCGATTTCCAGCGTCGAACGCTCCACGCCGCCGGAATGCAGCGCCGGCAACAACTGGACCACGGTCATGCGCCGCATCGGCACGCCCCCCCCGCGCGGGGGATTCAGTCGGCAAGCACGAAATGCGCACCACAATAAGGGCACTGCACCTCGTGGTCCGGCGCGGCCTCGATGGCCAGGTACACGCGCGGATGCGAGTTCCACAACGCCATCGAAGGCAGCGGACAGCTCAGCGGCAGGTCGGCCCGGTGCACGGTATAGCGCTTTTCGGCATTAGCGATAACGGAAGCGGCGGCGGTCTGGCTCATGGCAGGCGTGGACAGCGGGAACGAGCCGCCAGTCTATCAGCCGCCCCGATCCGGCAGTAACGAAAACCCCGGCCAGCGGAGTTCGCGGGCCGGGGCCGGGTGATGCGCGGGGCATCGGGCGGGGAAGCCGCTTCCCCTGCCGGAATCACTTGGCCGGAGCAGCCAGCGCCTCGGTGGTGATGCGCAGCGTGACCTTGTCGCTGACGGCGGGCGCGGCCATGCCCAGGCCGAAATCGCTGCGCAGGACCGTGGCGACGGCATCGAAGCCCACCGTGGGCACCTTGCGCATCGGGTGTTCGCCCAGCTTGTTCAAGGTCACGTCCAGCACCACCGGCTTGCTGATGTTCTTGATGGTCAGGTCGCCGGTCACTTTCAACTTGCCTTCGCCGGCCTCCTCCACCTTGGTGCTGACGAACGTGGCCGCCGGAAAGGCTTCCACTTCGAAGAAATCCGCGCTGCGCAGGTGCTCGTCGAACTTGGCGGTGAAGCTGTTCAGGCCGGACAGCGGCAGTGTGACCTCCACGCTGGAAGCGGCGACATTGTCCGGGTCGAACACCAGCACCCCGTCGACCTGGCCGAAATGCGCGCTAGGATTGGAGAAGCCCAGGTGGTTCCAGGTGGCGATGACATCGGTGTGGGTGGGATCGAGCTTGTAGGTGACCGGTGCGGCGAAGGCCGAGCCGGCGAAAACGATCAGGGCGGCGGCGAGCAGTGATTTGCGCATGGGAATACTCCGTTGGCGGGGTGTCATTCGATACGGCAGGCTTCGTCGAAACCGAGCCGCGGCAGGCGCGGGAAAATCCCGGTCGGATCGCCGTAGCCCAGATTGACGAGGAAGTTGGATTTGATCGCCGTGCCGGTGAAGAAGGCTTCGTCGACCTTGGCGTTGTCGAAGCCGGACATCGGGCCGGCATCCAGGCCCAGCGCACGCGCGGCCAGGATCAGGTAGGCGCCCTGCAGGCTGCCGTTGCGGAAGGCGCCCTCGCGACGGTTTTCCCGCGGACCCTCGAACCAGCCCTTGGCGTCGGGCACGTGCGGGAACAGATAGGGCGTCTTCTCGTGGAAGTCCAGGTCATGACCGACGATCACGGTGACCGGCGCGGCCAGGGTCTTCTTCAGGTTGCCCTCGTCCAGCGCGGGGGCCAGCTTCGCCTTGGCTTCGGGGGACTTGACGAAGACGAAGCGCGCCGGCGTGGTATTGGCGGCGGTTGGGCCCCACTTCAGCAGCTCATAAAGGGCATGGAGCTGGGCATCCTCCACCGGCTTGTCCAGGAACGCGTTCTGGGTGCGGGCCGTGCGGAACAGCTGGTCGAGTGCGGCAGAATCGAGGACTTGGGACATGGGGGCTTCCGGGATCGGGAAATCGGGAGGTAGTGGCCACCCGCTCCACGCGGGTAGAAGGCCAGTGTAGAGTGTCCTGACTTTGATGATACCCGGTCACTTCGGAACGGATTGTTTTCATATTTGGAACAAATGGCGATCCAACCCGACCATTCAACGCATGCCTGGACCCTGACCGACGGGCATGCGGGCAATATTCGCCAGGCCGAAGCCTTGGCGAAGGCGCTTGGTCTGGCACCAGCACGTTCCTGGACACTGCAGGTGCGCTCCCCCTGGCGATGGACTGCACCGCGCCGGCTGCCCGGGGCAAACCATGCCTTCGGCCCGGGGTTTGCCGGTGCGCTGGTTTCGCCTCCGACACTGGCCATCGGCTGCGGCCGCCAGGCGGCACTGGCCACGCGACTGCTTCGCCAACAGGGCGCGCGCGCCATCCAGATCCTGGACCCGCGCATCGACACCCGTTACTGGGACTGGATCATCGCACCGGAACACGATGGCCTCGGTGCCCCAAACGTCCTCACCCTGACCGGCAGCCTCAATCCGGTGGACGACGACTGGCTGGCCGATGCCCGAGAACACTTCGCCGCACTCGCCACGTTGCCGCAACCACGCACCGCCGTACTGCTGGGCGGCGACAGCGCCCATGCGCGTTTCGATGCCGATGCCTTCGAGCGCCTGGCCGGCCTGCTTCAACGCACGCTGGAACACGGGGGCGGCAGCCTGCTGGTCACCGCATCAAGACGCACGCCGCCGGCCGTGCGCGACCGCCTGGCCGCGCGCTTCGCGCACCTGCCCGGACTGGTCTGGCGCAGCGATGCCGATGGACCGAATCCCTACCCCGGCCTGCTGGCCTGGGCCGACCGCATCGTCTGCACGGCCGATTCGGTGAACATGCTGTCCGAAGCCTGCGCGACGGCATCGCCCGTCCACGTTTTCGAACCCGGCCATGTCAGCGGGCGCCCCCGCCGTTTCCTGGACGCCCTGCTGGAAAACGGCCGCGTGCAAGCAGCCACCGAAGGCCTGGCCTCTTTCGAAGTGACGCCGCTGCGCGAAACCGCGCGCATCGCCACCCTGCTGCGCGAACGGCTCGACTGATTCCGCGCGCGGACTCCAAGCCTGCGCTGCCATGCGCAGGCCCGGACCCATCGCATCACCAGAATGCCGCGTACAGCGCCACCAGGATCACGATCACCCCGAACGCGCCGACATTGAAGCCGGTAGACGTCTTGTAGACCACGTCGTCGGTACGGATCAGGTCGCTGCCCTGCACCTGCGGGCGCGCCAGCGAAACGACCACGCCCAACGCCAGCGCCAGCAGGAACACCAGCCCCACGCGGTCGATGAACGGCAAGGCCGGCCACGCCAGCTTCAACACGATCGACAGCACGAACGAACCCACCGCCGCCGCCAGCGCGCCGGCCTCGGTGGCACGCTTCCAGAACAGGCCCAGCAGGAAGATCGCCACGATGCCCGGGGTGAAGAAGCCGGTGTATTCCTGGATGTACTGGAAGGCCTGGTCGAAGCTGCCCAGCAACGGTCGCGCGGTGAGAATCGCCATCAGCATCGCAGCCACCGCGGCGATGCGTCCCACCAGCACCAGATGCTTCTGGCCCGAACCGGAGCGCACCTTCGCGTACAGGTCCAGGGTGAAGATGGTGGATACCGAATTGGTCATCGACGCCAGCGACGACACGATGGCCGCGATCAATGCCGCGAACACCAGCCCCAGCACGCCCACCGGCAGCAACGCCATCATGGTGGGATAGGCCGCATCCGGGCGCGACAGGTCCGAAGCCAGCACCACCGCCGCCAGACCCGGCAACACCACGATCACCGGCATCAACAATTTCAGGAACGCGGCGAACAACACGCCCTTCTGCGCTTCCTTCAGGTCCTTCGCCGCCAGCGCGCGCTGGATGATGTACTGGTTGAAGCCCCAGTAGCTGATGTTCATGATCCACATGCCGCCGATCAACACGCTGATGCCGGGAAGATCCTTGTAGAACGGATTGTCCGGGTGCAGGATCATTTCGAAATGGCCCGGCGCCGCCTCGACCAGTTGCGAGAAACCCGCCACCGCGCCCGCGCCGCCCGACACCTGGTTGAGGCAGATGTGCACCAGCAGCAGGCCGCCCAGCACCAGCAGCGCGACCTGCACGATGTCGGTCAACGCCACCGCCTTGAGGCCACCGTAGAGCGTGTACGTCAGCGCGAACGCGCCCAGCAGCACCAGCGCGGTCATCTGGTCCATGCCGGACACCTGCGCCACCGCCAGCGAACCCAGCCACAACACCGCGGTCAGGTTGACGAAGATGTACAGCACCACCCAGAACACCGCCATCACCGTGCGGATGCGCGGACCGAAGCGCTCCTGCAGGAATTGCGGCATGGTGTAGATGCCGTTGCGCAGGAAGATGGGCAGGAACCACTTGGCCACGATCAGCAACGTGGCCGCCGCCATCCATTCGTACGAGGCAATGGCCAGGCCGATGGCGAAGCCGGAACCGGACATGCCGATGATCTGTTCGGCCGAGATATTGGCCGAGATCAGTGATGCGCCAATGGCCCACCACGGCAGGGCCTTGCCGGCCAGGAAGTAATCCTTCGCATCCTTGGCATGGCCCGCCTTTTCGCGCGACACCCACTGCGCCAGCAGGAAGATGCCCACCAGATAGACCAGCACGATCCCGACATCCAACCCCGAAAGCTTCATCCCCTACCCCTTGTCATGACCCGACCATGGCAATCACCTGGCGCATGCCATGCGCATCGTGATTGGCCCGGCATGGATGCACCATGCCTGTTCACTCCTTCCGGCACCACGGCACCGGCAGCAAGGTGCTGCGCCACGGTGCTGGCGCGCCCTCGTGCCGGCAAGCGTACCCGGGACCCTCCCGGGTACGCTCAGCCTTCCATCTGCTCCAGTTCCTTGCCCTTGGTTTCCTTCACGAACTTCAGCACGAAGAACACCGAAATGATCGCCGCAAGCGTGTACAGCCCATAGGTGGCGGCCAGGCCAATGCCCGCCAGCAGCAGCGGGAAGGTCATGATCACCACGAAATTGGAGCCCCACTGGAACAGGCCCGATACCGCCAGGCCCGAGCCACGGATCTGGTTGGGGAACATTTCCCCCAACATCACCCACATCACCGGACCCCAGGAAACATTGAAGAACACCACGTAGGCATTCGCGGCAACCAGCGCCAGCGTGCCCATGCTGCCGGGCAGATTGAGCTGGCCGTTTTCCAGCGAACCGCTGGCGAAGGCAAAGGTCATCAGTCCCAGCGTGATGGCCATGCCCACCGAGCCGGCCCACAGCAGCGGCTTGCGGCCGATCTTGTCGATCAGCAGCACCGTCACGATGCAGGCGCCGATGCTCAGTGCGCCTGACAGCACGTTGATCAACAACGCATCGCTTTCGGAGAAGCCCACCGCCTGCCACAGCACCGCGCCGTAGTAGAACACCACGTTGATGCCCACCAGTTGCTGAAAGGTGGCCAGGCCAATGCCGACCCACACGATGGGGCGGATCTTGCCGGTGGCCTTGCTGATCAGGTCGGACAGGCGCGGCCGGTGATGATCGGCTGCCAGCGAGGCCTCGATCTCGACCAGCTTGCGGCCACCTTCGGCAGGTCCATACAGGCGCGACAACACCGAAAGCGCCGGCTCCTTGCGGCCCTTGACCACCAGGAAACGGGGACTCTCGGGAATGAACAGCAATGCCAGGAAGAACACCGCCGACGGCACGATCTCCATCCAGAACATCCAGCGCCAGGCTTCGAAGCCCAGCCACAACTCGTTCGATGCCGACCCCGCCACCTTGGCCAACAGGTAGTTGCTCAGGAACGCTGCGAACAGGCCGCTGATGATCGCGATCTGCTGCACCGTCGCCAGCCGCCCGCGATAGCGCGCGGGCGCCACCTCGGCGATATAGGCAGGCGCCATCACGCTGGCCGCGCCCACCGCCAGGCCACCGACCAGGCGATAGAGCACGAACTCCAGCGAAGACCCGGCGATGCCCGCGCCCCAGGAAGTGACCAGGTACAGCACTGCCGAGATCAGCAGCACCGTGCGGCGTCCCCAGTGATCGGCCAGGCGGCCTGCGAAGAAGGCGCCGATGGCGCAACCCAGCAACATCGAGGCCACGTTGAAACCCGTGCCCATGGTGTCGGAACCGAAGGCCTGCCGCAGCCCGTCCACCGTCCCGTTGATGACGCCGCTGTCGAAACCGAAGAGGAAGCCGCCGATGGTGGCGACGAAGCTGATCAACAGGATCAGCCGGGTGTTCTCGCCATGACTGGCGGTTGTATCGAGGGTTGCAACAGACATGGAGATCGCCTCGTGTCGGGATGGGCCGCGATCAGCGCAGCAGATAGTGGTTCAACAGGTTTTCGTATTGTTCCTGGCGGCCGCTGCGCTGCACCGGTGCAGCGGACTTCGCCGCGATCGCGTGCAGGTCGGCCAGCGACAACGCGCCATCCTCGAATGCCTTGCCATCGCCACCATCGAAACTCGCATAGCGCTGCTTGCGCCAAGGCTCCCACGGCGAGTCGTCGAGCAATGCATGGGCCACTTCCAGCCCGCGCGCGAACGCATCCATGCCGCCGATGTGCGCCATGAACAGGTCGGCCGGATCGGTGGATTCACGCCGCACCTTGGCGTCGAAGTTCAACCCGCCCTCCAGGCCGCCCTGGCGCAGCACCACCAGCATCGCGCCGACGGTGTCGTACAGGTCCGCCGGGAACTGGTCGGTGTCCCAGCCGTTCTGCGGATTGCCGCGGTTGGCGTCGATGCTGCCCAGCAGGCCATGGTCGGATGCCACCTGCAGGTCGTGCTCGAAACTGTGTCCGGACAGCGTGGCGTGGTTGGCCTCGATGTTGAGCTTGAAATCCTTCTCCAGCCCATGCTGTTGCAGGAAGCCGGCCACGGTGGCGCTGTCGAAGTCGTACTGGTGCTTCATCGGCTCCATCGGCTTGGGTTCGATCAGGAAGTTGCCGGTGAAGCCGATGCTGCGCCCGTAGTCGCGGGCGATGGCCAGGAAACGCGCCATGTGCGCCAGCTCGCGCTTCATGTCGGTGTTGTGCAGCGAGGCATAGCCTTCGCGGCCGCCCCAGAACACGTAGCTGGAACCGCCCAGCTCCACGGTGGCGTCAAGCGCATTCTTCACCTGCACCGCCGCGCGCGCGACCACCGCGAAATCCGGGTTGGTGGAAGCACCATTCATGTAGCGCGGGTGCGAGAACAGGTTGGCCGTGCCCCACAGCAACTTCACGCCGGTGGCCTGCTGCCGCTCCTTCGCCAGCGCCACCATGTGCTTGAGATTGCGTTCGTACTCGCCGATGTCGTCCGCATCCGGCGACAGGTCGATGTCGTGGAAGCACCAGTACGGCACGCCGAGCTTGGTGAAGAATTCGAACGCGGCATCCAGCTTCGCCTCGGCTTTCTGCAACGCGGTGCCGGCGCCGCCATCCCAAGGGTATGCGCGCGTGCCGGGGCCGAACGGATCATGGCCGGCGCCGCAGAAGCTGTGCCAGTAGCACACCGCGAAGCGCAGGTGCTCGGCCATGGTCTTGCCGCCGATCCGCTTGCCGGCGTCATAGATCTTGAACGCCAGTGGATTGTCGGAATCGCGGCCCTCGAAGGGGATGCGGCCGATGCCGGGGAAGAACTCCCGGTCGCCGATGAAAGGTTGGCTGCTCATGGTGCGCTTTTCCTGTGGTGGTGCATCAACATGTGAAAGGAAAGTTTCTTCAACCGGCGTAGAGCGGCGACGCGGCGCCAAGGTGGTGCAGGAAACGTTGGTATGGCGCCCGGTAGGCCGCCACGCTGGCCGCGTCCGGCGTGGTCACCAGGAGCGGATCGGTGGTCACGTGTTCCGCCACCAGGGCCGTCAACGCGATGGAAGAGCCGCGCGCGCGCCGCAGCGACCACAAGGCCTGCAATGCAGCGCCGAACGCCGCGCCCTCGGCCTGCCTGGGCACGTCCACGGGCAGGCCGAACACATCGGCCACCATCTGCCGCCACGCCGCACTGTTGGAGCCGCCGCCGGTCAGCACGATGCGATCGAAGCGCATGCCCGCGCGGACGAAGGCGTCGTAGCCGTACTTCAGGCTGTATGTCGCGCCCTCCATGGCCGCGCGGTAGAAATGCGATGCGTCCATGTTGCGCGGATCCAGCCCGGTCAGCACGCCCTTGCCCAGCGGCAGGTTCGGCGTGCGCTCGCCGTTGAAGAACGGCAGCAGGGTCAGGCCGCCCGCCCCCGGCGGCGTGGCGCGGACATGCTCGTCGCCCTGCCGGGCGCTGAAGCCGAACAGGCCGGCCACCTGCTCGGTCGCCACGGTGCAGTTCATTGTGCAGACCAGCGGCAGCCAGCCTCCGGTGGACGAACAGAACGCCGCCCAGCCGCCCGCCTCGTCGATGATCGGCCTGTCCGCATAGGCGAACAGCGTGCCCGACGTGCCCAGGCTCATCGCCAGCCGACCTTCGACCACGCAGCCTGTACCGATGGCGGCCATCATGTTGTCGCCGCCGCCCGCCGCCACCTTCACCGATGGCGACAGCCCGAGTCCGGCGGCTATGCCGGCATCGATGCCGAACACCGCGTCCGGCGCCACCAAGGATGGCAGGCACTTGCCGAGGTCGCGGTCCGGATCGGTCGCCGCCAGCAGTCCCGACGACCAGGTGCGCGTGCGCACGTCCAGCCAACCGGTGCCCGAAGCATCGCCGTACTCCATCCACTGCTTGCCGGTGAGCCAGAAATTCACGTAGTCGTGCGGCAACAGGATCGTGGCCAGGCGCGCATAGGCTTGCGGGCGGTGCCTGCGCGTCCATGGCAACTTTGATGCGGTGTAACCGGCCATGATCGGATTGCCGCCCAGTGCGATGGTGCGCTGCACGCCACCGGCGGCATCCATGATCTCCGTGCATTCGGTCGCGGTACTGGTATCGCACCACAGTTTCGCCGGCGCCAGCACCTGGCCTTCGGCATCCAGCGGAACGAACCCATGCTGTTGGCCGGACACTCCCAGTGCCTCGATGCGGATCCGCATGCCGGCATCCAGCTTGGCGAAGCAATCACCGATCGCCCGCACCCACGCCGAAGGATGCTGCTCGCGACTACCGTCATCCCTGCTGATCAGTTCCAGCGGCTCGCTGGTGCTGGCCACCACGCGGCGCGAGGCCGTGTCGTAGACCACCAGTTTGACGCTCTGTGTTCCCGTATCGATACCTGCCACGTACGTCATGCACGCACCCAATCCTTGTCCCTGAATTCCAGCAATGCCGTCTCGCCCGCCGCCAGTTGCAGTGACAGCGCCTGCCCGCGGTGGACGAGTTCGTATGTGCCGCCCTTGTCGCTTCGAAGCCTGGCCCGCGCGAGTATCCCGCCGCGCCAGGCCAGGTCGATCCCGGCCGCGTTGCGCACGCGCAATCCGCGCACCCCGCCCTCCGGCCATGCCTTGGGCAAGGCCGGCAGCACGAAGATGGAACCGCCCCAACTCTGCAACAGCATCTCGGTGATCCCGGCGGTGCCGCCGAAGTTGCCGTCGATCTGGAACGGCGGGTGCGCGCTGAACAGGTTGGGATAACTGCGCGAAGGGTGCAGCAATCTTTCCAGCGCCGCATGGGCGCGCTCCGGATCGCGCAGGCGTGCCCACAGGTTCAGGCGCCAGCCGATGCCCCAGCCGGTGGCTTCATCGCCACGGATCTCCAGCGACCTGCGGGCCGCGCGGGCCAGTTCCGGGGTATCGCGCACGTTGATCTGGCTGGACGGATGCAGCGCGTACAGGTGCGAGACATGGCGATGGTCCGTCTCCGGCGCCTGCATGTCCCAGTCGTGCTGCCACTCCTGCAACTGGCCTGCCCGGCCGATGCGGTGCGGCGGCAGGCGTTCACGCAAGCCACGCAGGCTTTCGGCGAATTCCGCATCCATGCCGAGCAGGGCGGATGCCTCCATGCACTGGCCGAACAGGTCACGCAGGATCTGCGCATCCATCGACGGGCCCGCGCACAGGGAAGCACCGTGCGGATGCACGTTCTCCGGCGACAGCGAGGGGTTGGTCACCATCGCGCCGGTACCGGGATCTTCCACCAGGGTCGCGGCGAAGAATTCCGCAGCGCCGCGGAACAGCGGGTACACGCTGCGCAGGTAGCCCAGGTCGCGCCCGTAATCCCAGCGATCCCACAACTGCTGCAGCAACCAGGCGCCGCCCAATGGCCACAGGGCCCACTTCGCGCCATCCGGTGGCGACGCCTGTCGCCACAGGTCGGTATTGTTGTGAACCACCCAGCCGGGCGCACCGTACATGCTGCGCGCGGTGATGGCGCCGCTTTCGGCCAGCTCGCGAACCATCCGTTCCAGCGGCTCCACGCATTCCGGCAGCGCGTTCGCCTCGCTGGGCCAGTAATTCATTTCGGTGTTGATGTTGACCGTGTATTTGCTTTCCCACGGCGGGTCCATCAGGTTGTTCCATATCCCTTGCAGATTGGCCGGTTGGCTGCCGGGACGCGAGCTGGCAATCAGCAGGTAGCGGCCGAACTGGTGGCTCAGCATCGCCAGCGCCGGATCCCCGCCTTCATGGAAGCGCGCCACGCGCTCGTCGGTGGGACGCTCCGCCGCAGGCGTGGCGCCCAGGTCCAGCGATACGCGCCGGAACAGGGCTCGGTGTTCGGCCTGGTGATCGGCCAGCAAGGCCCCCCATGACCTGGCTGCCGCCGCGTCCAGGTGCGCGCGGGTAATGGCCTCCGGATTGCCGGACACATCATCGAAGCGCCGGTAGCTGGTGGCCGCCGTCAACAGCACGACCGCTTCGTCCGCACCTTCCACCACAAGCCGGTTGCCTTCCACGAACACGCGGCCGCCTGCCGGGATCACCCGCACCCTGGCGACGAAACGCAATCCGCCCTCGATGCCGGAACGGCCCTGGTTACGGCCGCGCAGGAACAGTTCCGCGCCCGTGGCCGTGGCCTCCACGTCCTGCTCGCTCTCCAATCCGATCCGGAAGCCGAGGAACCCGGGCTGCGCGGTACTCAATCGCACCGCCACGCATTGATCCACCGCAGACGCGAAAGCCTGCCGCTCATGCGATACACCACGGCTGCGGAAATGCGTGGACGCCAGTGCGCCATCGATGTCCAGCTCGCGTCGGTAGTCGTCCAACTCGGCGACGTTGCGCACGTCCAGCACCAGATCCGCGAGGGGCTGGTACGGCATCTGCTTGAGCGGCCGCGCCATCATCTTCGCGTTGGCCAGCGCCTCGGCCTCGGCATAACGGCCGGCAAAGATCAGTGCCTGTACTTCGGGCAACGCCGCAAGCGCGTCCGGCGATTCGGCACGATACGGACCACCGGCATACAGGGTGTCCTCGTTGATCTGCAGGCGCTCGTGGTTGCCTGCGCCCCAGACCATCGCACCCAGCCGGCCATTGCCCAGCGGCAACGCCTCCACCCAACTGGTGGCAGGCCGTGGATACCACAACCGCAACCCGCTCCAGTCTTCCACGCCTGCAACGGCACCGGTCCCCGCCTGCGGCGGCAAGACGGCAGGCGCAGCGCTGGCGCGCACGCCCATCAGGCCGATTGCGCCCGTACTGCCAGCCACCACGGCGGCCGCAGCCGCCTTCAGTGCATCACGCCGGCCAGGATTGAAGTTCAATGCCGTGTCTTCCCGGTCAACACGCTTCAGGGACGGCCCACGACCAGCGCGCTGCCGTCGTACTGCACGGTGGCATCGGTTGCCGGTTCCAGTGCGCCGGCATCGCTGCGCGGACCATCGACCCAACGCACCCTGATCTCGCGCGTGGCCTGCATGCCCGGCCAACTGCCCTCACGGGCACCGATGCTCAACTCACCCGTGGCCTCGCTCCATGCCAGCGGGATGCGGCTGAACTCGCCACGCTCGTAACCGTAGTCCCGGCCCTGGTCCTCGTACAGCGAGAAGCTGCCATCGGCGCCGGTGTAGATCTCGATGATCAACGGCGCACCCGGCTTCTCGTCCACGTACTGCTGCACCACCGTGCGCGGCACGATGGAACCTGCCCGTACGAACACGGGTGTACGGCCCAGCGGAGCCGCCGCCGTGATGGTTTGCCCGCCTTCATGGCGCTTGCCGGTTTCGAAATCGATCCAACTGGCGCCGGCAGGCAGGTATACCTCGCGGCTGGTCGCCTTGAACTCGGTCACCGGGGCCACCAGGAAGGCCGGGCCGAACAGGTACTGGTCGTCGATGGCGTGCACCTTCGGATCATTCGGGAAGTCCATGCCCAGCGAACGCAGGATGCTGCCATCGCGGTGGTAGGTGTCGCCTGCCAGCGCATAGATGTACGGCAGCAGCGTGTAGCGCAGCTTCAGGTAATGCACGAAGCTGTCGTAGTGCGGCGTTCCCTTGTCGGCGATGTTCCAGATTTCGCGCAGCGGGTACTGGCCATGCGAGCGCATCAGCGGCACGAAGGTGCCGTACTGGAACCAGCGCAGGTTGAGTTCCCGCCATTCCGCCTGGTGTGCCGGATCATGGCTGATGTAGCGGTTCTCCGGCGAGAAGCCGCCGATGTCGAAGGTGACGTTGGGCACGCCCGCCATCGATGCGTTGACCAGGCCGGAGATCTGCTCGCGCATGTCGTCCCAGCGCGGCACGATGTCGCCGCTCCAGAACGCCGCGCCCGTGCGCTGCTGGCCCGCGAACGCGGCGCGGCTCAGGATGAACACGCGCTTGTCCGGATCGACCTGGCGCGAGCCGCGGTACACGCCTTCCGAATGCGGCAGTGGATACGAGTTGAAGTATTCGACCGACGAACCCAGCGCGGTCGGCGTGGTGCGCGCCTTGCGCTCGCCGATATCGATGTTGCTGTGCAGGTCGGGCTCGCTGGCGTCCAGCCACCAGGCATCGAAGCCCTTGCTGTTGAGCTTGTCGTTGACCTGGCGCCAGAAGATGTCCTGCGCCGATTGCGCATACGGATCGTAGAACGAGCTCAGGTAGCCCTCGCCGATCCAGTCGCGCTCGCCCACCTCGACGTTGCGCGGGTACATGTGGCCGGCCGCATCCAGTTCCTTGTAATGGTCGGTGGTGGGATAGAACTTGGGCCACACCGAGATCATGATCTGCGCATTGTTGTCGTGCACGTGCTTGACCATGCCGTCCGGATCCGGGAAGAACTGCGGATCGAACTCATGCGAGCCCCAGGCATCCTGCGGCCAGTACGACCAGTCCAGCACGATGTTGTCGATCGGCAGGCCGCGGCGGCGGTATTCATCCAGCACGTCGGTCAGTTCCTGCTGCGTCTTGTAACGCTCGCGGCTCTGCCAGAAGCCATAGGCCCACTTCGGCAGCAGCACGGCCTTGCCGGTCAGGTCGCGGTAGCCCGCGATCACCCCGTCGCCATCGGCGCCGGCGACGACGTAGTAATCGATCACCTGCCCGGCTTCCGACCAGATCGACAGGTCGCCGGCTTCCGTCGCCGGCAGCGGGTCGCGCGCGAACAAGGCGATGTAGGCCGGGTCGATGCGGTCCCATTCCAGGCGGACGCGTTGGCGCTCACCGGCCTTCAGGTCCAGCGCGAACTCGTGGTGCCACGGGTTCCAGTTCTGGCGCCAGCGGTCGATGACCAGCTCATCATCGACATAGAGCTTGGCGTATTCGCTGTTATAGACCGAGAAGGTATGGCGTCCATCGGACTTGGCCGCAATTTCACCCTCCCAGACCACGTCGCTGCGCCCGCCCGGCGCCAGGTTCCTGCCCTCTTCCGGGAAGCGTTCCTCCAGGCCGGAGATGAACTGGTAGTCGATCTTTTCCTCGCGGCGCGACACCTTGACGCCGCCATCGATCGAGTAGGTCGCGGTCAATCCGCCCTCCACGCCATCCTTGTCGTACAGCGTGAACGATTCGCCGATCTGGCGCAGGCCGCGCGGGTCGCCGTAGCGGGTGATCGAGTTGTTGTCCCACAGGATGCCGTAGTTACGGCTGGAGACCAGGAACGGGATGGCGTTGTCGATGTTGTGCTGGAGCAGCTCGACATCCTTGCCCTTCAGGTTCATCCAGCCCTGCTGGTGCAGGCCGGTGCCGTAGAAGGCCTCGTCGTCGGGCGACTCGAAGCGCTGGCGGATGCTGTAGTAGGGCTTGCCTTCGAACTCCACCGCTTCGAACGCGCGCGCGCCGGCCACTTCGGACACCAGCGGCTTGCCGGCGGCATCGAAGAACGCCACCCGGCCATCGGTGATGGAAATCTCGGCGGAGACGCCGGCGGCGCTGATGCGCACCTTGCCATCGGCTTCGACGGCTTCGAACGCGGGCGCATCGCCCCCGTGCCTGACGCGCATCAGGCTGGGCGAACGATCGAACCTGCCGTCCGGCGCCGCGGTGACGCGGATGATGTTGTCGCCGACGACCTGCAAGCGTACGTCGGCCGCGCCATCGGCGGTGGGCCGCACGGTCACGCTGTCGCCCGAACGTTCCCAGGAGGACGACGATGACGCGCTGCAGGCCGCGAGTACTGCCGCAAACGGCAGCGCAAGCCATCGCGCCGAATGGAATAGGTCTTTCATCGCCTCAGTCCTCTCTATTGCTCTTCATCGAAAGTGGTGCGGTAAGTCGCAAGGGTCACGCGCAGTAATTGCACCGCATCGGAAAAGTTGAGTCCGTAGTCGGTCTGGTCGCCATTCCAGTTGCGGTGGAATTCCCACTCGCCATCGACGTAGCGGCCTTCTTCCACGCGGTCGTAGATCAGCGCCTCGCCTTCGGCGGCGGGATGGATGGTCACCCGCGAATGGACGCCGGTGACGAGGAACTCGTCCGGGCCGATTTCGGCGATCAGGGCGCCCCCCATCGGCTCCGGATTGCCGGGCGGCGCGCCCTGGAACCAGAAGTGCGGCAGGCCGTAGGCGACGGTGGCGTTCCAGCGGTCGTTGAGCCTGATGTGCTGCTCGGTCACCCCGGGTTGTTCGGACACGCCATGCAGCCTGCCTTGCGAGGCCGCCCTGGCGAATTCGCGCATGCCCTGGTTGACCTGCGCGAACGCGGTGGCGAACGGCGCGATGGTCTCGGGCGTGGTGCGCTTGACGCCCAGCGGGAAATTCCCATAGGGCGTGTAGTCCATCCCGAACGGCACCCAGCCGATGCCGTTGTGGCCCAGCGTGGCGAACAGATAGCGCGCGTATTCCGGCGCATTGCCGGTCTCGGCCACGAACAGGGCGTTGTCCGGCCGCGCGTAGCGTTCCAGCACCGTGGTGTAGTTCACGTATTCGGGCATGTAGATGTCGGGCGCGAGCAGGTCGATGTGCGGGGTGGCCGCCTTGTACACGTCCAGCATGTTGTCGGTGGGCCCGCCGCTGGCGTACTGGCCCGGCTGGCCGGGATTGAACGGCCCGCGCAGCGCGGCATTGATGTACATCGGCAGCGGGTACTCGGCCTTGCCGGCTTCCGCGACCTGGTCGATGTAGCGGGCGATGTGCCAGGCGTGGAAGGTTTCGTCGGCATCGCCGCCGAACACTTCGCGCCACGTCCCGGGTTGCTTGCCAAGGTGGTCGAGCAGCGCCTGCGGCACCGGCCCTTCGAACACTGCCTGCGCCATCGGCGAGAAGTCGCGCACGCCGCCGTAGGTGCCCGGCTCGTTCTGCGGCTGCACCAGGATCACGGTGCGCTGCGGATCGTTGTCGCGCAGGTGCGCCATCAGCGCGGCGAACGCTTTCCTGTCCGCTTCCAGGGTGGATTCGGCATGCGGCGACAAGGAGTTGAGCACCGTGCCGTCTTCCAGCACCACGCGCGGGAAGCGTTCGTTGTCCAGCTTCACCCAGCGCGGCGCATAGTTGGGGCCGTTGTTCTTCCAGGTGGCGAACCACAACAGGATCAGGCGCTTGTCGTGTCCGCGCGCCTGTTCCAGCAGGTGGTCGACGAAGGAAAAATCGAACTCACCCTCGACGGGCTCGATCTGTTCCCATGCAACGGACACCGATACGGTGTTGGCGCCGAGATCTTCGATCGCCGGCCACACCTGCTCCAGCGGCGCGGGATAGTTGCTGGAGTTGTGCACCTGACCGCCGAGGACCAGGAACGGCTCGCCATCGACCAGCAAGGCATGCTTGCCGTCCTCGCTGACGAAGCGCGGGATGGGTGGCTCGCCGGTCTTTCCGTCCTTGCCTGCGGGCCCGTTGGCTGGCGACTGGCAGGCCACCAGCATGCATGCCAGCAGGCCGGCAAGGATATGCCGCATGCAAGAACGGGGGTTGCCGGCTGATCCGATCATCGTGTCGCGCATCCTCTTCACCAGTCATCGCTGCGGAATGGGGACGCCGGCAATCCGGTCGTCCCGACGAGATCCGCGTCCGCGGGGTTGTCGCTCCAGGCATAGCGCACGGCGATGGGCGCGGACACGCCTTCGGCCCGCGCCACGACCCGTCCACCCTCGATCACCGCCCGCGCGGGACGGAATGCACGGTCCACGCCGGCCAGCACGAAACCCCGTACTTCATCGCCCCCGCCGCGCACGGCCAGCGCGCCGCCGTGCGTGTCGAACTCCACCACTGCCGCGCCATCGGCGAACGCGACCTTCGACAGCGACGGGCCCGAGTGCACCACGTCCTCGCCATGCGCCACCTTCCGTGCCGCCAGCGCCAGCCGCTTGCCGACATCCTGCTTGTTGCGCGGATGGATGTCGGCCGCGTCGCCGATGTCGATGGTCACCACCTCCGCGGTGGCGGGCAGCGACAGCGTGGCGGTCTGCGACTCGCGCATCACCGACCACGGGCTGGCCTGCACCGTGCCATCCGCCCCGGTGTCCACGCCGGTGCCGAAGCTGGCCAGCTGCACCCACAGGAACGGCAGCTCCGGCGCGTTCCACTGCGAGCGCCATTGCCGGATCAGCGCCGGGAACTGCTCGCGGTAGCGCGCCGCCTCCTCCACGGAGAAGGCATTGGATTCGCCCTGGTACCAGATCACCCCGCGCAACGGATACGGCTGCAACGGGTGGATCATGCTGTTGTACAGCAGGGTGGGGAACTGGTTCTTGTTGTCGTCCCCCGCGGTGACGACCGCATTGGCGACACGGAATTTCCACGCGCCATCCAGCGCCCGCCTCGCGCCGCCGGCCGGTTGCACGAACAGTTCCTCCATGGCGCCATGGATACCGCCGCCGCCGCCCGTATCTGTCACGCGGATGGCCACGTGGTTGGTGCCCGCGCGCAATGCCGAAGCCGGCACCGCGTATTCGCGCGGCAGGTTGTATTGCAATGCCGTTTCGCCGACACGCCGGCCATTCACCCAGGTGATGTCTGAATCATCGATGCGGCCCACGCCCAACAGGACGCCCGCCGCCGCTTCGTCTTCGCTCAACGTGAACGTGGTCCGGTACCACGCCACTCCGTCCATGCCGACCCAACCGGAGGCTTCCCACAGATCGGGGACGGGAATCCCGATCCAGTCTGACGTGTCGAAGCCAGGCTCCGCCCATCGACTATCGTCCGCGGGACCGGCTGGCCAGCGCGACAGTCGCTGCAATGTCTGTTCCTGCGCAAGCTCATCGGCCTCCCGCGCACCGCGAGCGCCATCGGCGGCAGCCTGCGCGTCCAGTCCCAGTGCGGCGGCATCCATCCATGTCTCGATGCGGCTGCCGCCCCAGGTGCTGTCGACGATGCCGATCGGCACATCCGTGCTGCTGCGCAGCTCGCGGGCGAAGAAATGCGCCACCGCGGAAAAATTGCCCGCCACGTCCGGCGACGACGCCACCCACTCGCCCCCGGCCAGTTGCCATTGCGGCTCGCCGTCCCAGGACTTGGGGATCTTGAAATGGCGGATCAGCGGATCGGTCGCGCGCGCCGCCTCGGCTTCGGCATCGGCGGACTGCGCGATGGGCCACTCCATGTTCGACTGGCCGGAGGCCAGCCACACGTCGCCCACCAGCACGTCGCGAATTTCCATGACCTGGCTGCCATCGTCGATGCGCAGGACATGCGGCCCGCCCGCCGCCTGTGCCGGCAGCAACGCGCGCCACGCGCCGTTTTCGTCGGCATGCGCCGCAACCGTGGCCCCCGCGAAATCCAGGGTGACCCGCGCATTGCCCGCGGACTGTCCCCATACCGGGATGGGCTGCCCGCGCTGCAACACCATGCCGTCGGAAAAGATGCGCGGCAATTCCAGCGCATGCGCGCTGCCGGACAGCCCGGCCAC
The DNA here is from genome assembly GCA_964562135.1 of uncultured Pseudoxanthomonas sp. Lineage (GTDB taxonomy): Bacteria > Pseudomonadota > Gammaproteobacteria > Xanthomonadales > Xanthomonadaceae > Pseudoxanthomonas_A. Next base: position 24,820 of record CAZLSG010000004.1, read on the forward strand.
CAGGATCAACAACAGGGATGCGATGCGTTTCACGGTGGATCTCCATACCAGATGCCGCGCCCCTCGGTCCCGAAGTAGACGCGCCCATGGATGCGCGGGTCGCCGGTCACATGGCGGACGATGCCGCCGAACCGCTGCGCGTCGTTGTCGATGCGCCGCCAGCGGCGGCCGTTGTTGTCCGACCGGTACAGGCCGCGCTTGCCGCCCACCTCGCCGAACACGTAGAGCACCGGCGGATCGCCTTCCTTAGCCGGCCTGCCCAGCCCGACCGACATCGCGTTGTCCACGCCGGGCACGCGTTGCAGCTTCCCGGGCGACCACTGCACCAGGCCGCGCCATGACGCCGCCAGCCACACCTCGCCGGCGCGTTGCGGATGCGGGCGGAGCTCCGCGCGATGCCAATCGCCTATCCCGCCGAGTTCCGCGCCCGCCTCTTCGAAATCCACGCCCCCGTTGCCGCTGACGTAGAGCTTGCCGGTGACGGCGTCGAAGCCGTAATAGATCGCCTCGTCGACCTTGTCGGCCTCGACCACTGCGTTCTTCGGCAATCCCCTCACCTTCTGCCAGCGCCCGCCCATGTCGGCGGTCAACCAGTGGTGCTCGCCGTTGCGGGGACGCCAGATTGCGCGCTTGCCATCGGCCGCCAGGGTGATGTGACCGGCACCTTCGCCATCCGGAGGCTCGTTCGCGAACGCGGTCCAGCTGCGACCGCCATCGCTCGACCAGGCGCCGCGCACCGCGCCCTGCGGGCGATTGTGGAAATACCCGGCGCGCACCATCACCTGGGGCGCCTGGCCGGCGAAGGCCAGGCTTTCGGTATTGGAGAAGCGCACGCCGGCAAAACGCTGCGGCGGCACGCGCAAGTCATCGTGGACGAAACCGTCGATATCGCCCAGGCCGCTGACCAGGTGCGCGCCTTCGGGTGGACTCAGCAGCGCCAGCGGCACCGTTTCCTCGAAACCGTCCTGCTCGAACCGCCATTGCATGGGCGCGCCCGCATCGAATGCCCGCGCATTGCGCGACGCCCAGACGCCGTAACCGGTGACGAACCAGATGCGGTCCGGATCGTGCGGATCGATCTCCACGTCACCCATCCAGTGCGGCTTCGCGTCCATCGTCCACGGCGCGCTTGAATGGTCGAATGCCGAACGCGCGAACGTCGCCGTCCAGTTCTTGCCGCCATCGATGCTGCGGTATACGTCATCGCCGGGAAAGAAGCGGTTGAAGGTGGTGGCGACGATCACGTCGGGATCCTGCGCATCCGCGGCCACCGCGCCCCAGCCAAAACCTTCGCCGGCGGCGCCGGCCGATTGCGTGGCCGGAGTGATGTCCGTCCAGTCGCCGCCGGCGGGATCGAACCGCCACACCGCGCCATCATCCATCGTGTTGGGGCCGGGCTCGTCGCCGTAGCTCAGCAGGTAACGGCCGCGGGCGTCCCGCACCATGTGGTTGGGGCGCAGCCCGTGCGGTTGCCCGGGCACCGCTTCCCAACGCTCGCCGCCATCCAGCGAACGGTACAGGCCGCCTTCGCGGGTCGAAACGCCGGCATAGACCGTGGACGATGGCGAACCCGCGCTCCCGCTGCCGGGTTCGAACACCACGAACACGATCCCGACCGGCTGCCGTTGACCTCCCCAGCTTGCCGCGGACGCGGCCTGCGATTTCGCCGCTTCCGGGAAACCGCGCACTTCACGCCAGTTCGCGCCGGCATCCACGCTCCGCCAAAGGCCATCCGAACGCGTGCCGAACAGCAGCACCCGGCCATCGTTGGGATCGACCGCCAGTCGTTCGCCATTGCCGCGCCCCTGCGCATTGCCGCCCAGCCTGAACGGCAGCGACGCGCGCTTGAACGTCGCGCCGCGATCCGTCGACCGCAGGATCGCGCCTTCCTGCCCGCGCTCATGCAGATAGGTACCCACGGCCAGGTAAAGGCGATCCGGATCGGAGGGATCCAGCGCGATGCTTTCCACGCCGAAGCGCCCGCTGTCGTCGTGCCCCATCCAGTCCATCAGGGGTTGCCAGCGACGCCCGGCAGGCAACCAGCGATACGCGCCGCCGATGTCGGTGCGCGCGTACAACAGGCCGGGCTCCGCCGGATGGAACACCAGGCCGGAGACGAAACCGCCGCCACCAATGGCGACGTTGTCCCAGCGATAGTCCGCCTGCTGGGCATTGGCCATCCCCGCAACCAGCAGACATGCGCAAAGCAGTCCCGCCCAGGCGCGAAGCCGCCGGACAGCGTTTCCCACGAAGAATTGCGCCCCGCTCAATTGCATTCCCGCGCCCTCACCCAAGGCCTCGGCCAAGCGCATGAGAATAGGTGCCGGAGGCATTCCGGACCAATGAAAATTTCACCCGAATGTATAGTGGCAAAGAATGCTGCATCGCACCGTCGACGTGTGTCGTACCGAAAAAAAACGGGGTTCGCGCGTCGCCACGCGAACCCCGCCCGTGCACGGCTTGCCAAGTCGATTACCAGCGGGCGCGAAGCACTGCCGAATAACGCCTGTCGTTCATGAAGTAACCGCGGACGCGCAAGGTTTCGTCCTTGTAGCCATCCGACGGGTAGTAGTGCGGCCCCATCAACACCGTGGTGATCGAGTCGGTCAGGTTGTTGGCCTGGATGCCGATCTGGATGTTGTTGTTGATGTTGTAGAAGAACGAGCCATCCAGCTGGCCATAGTCATCGGCCCAGGTCGGCAGCCGCGTCGACACGTCGCTGGACGTCAGCAGGTAACGCGAACGCCAGTTGTAGGCCAGGCGAATCGACCATGGTCCCTTCTCGTAGATGCCCACCACGTTGTACGAATCCCTGGACAGGCCTTCGAGCGGCAGGTCCACCAACGCCACGCGCGCATCCGGCTCGTTCGGGTCCGGGATGGTGTTGCTGCCGCCGGAGCTGTCTACGTAGGTGTAGTTGGCCTGCACACCGAACCCGCTCCACCAGCCCGGCAGGAAATCGAAGAACTGGTTGTAACCGATTTCGAAACCGCTGATGCGGCCACGCTCCAGGTTGTGCGGGCGGGTGATCTGGTAGATGTCGCCGAAGATCTCTTCCGGCCGGGTCTGCGTGGCGAAGTAGCCCTTCACGTCCTTGTGGAACACCGTCGCGTACAGCATGTTGGTCGGTCCGAAATACCATTCCAGCGCGGTGTCGAACTGGTTGGCCCGCATCGGCTCCAGCTCCGGGTTGCCGCCCACGCCTTCGAAGCCGGTCAGGCCTTCGAACCCGCAGATCCATATCGTCGAATCCGGATCCGTCGGATCGATCGGATTGCCGCAATCGGGATGCAGGCTTACGGTCAGTGGCAACCACGACTGCATCTGCCGGAAGTCCGGACGCGAAATCGCCTTCGACGCGGCGAACCGCCATTGCAGCTCGTCGGTGAAGCGCACGCGCACGTTCAGGCTGGGCAGGACATCGGTGAAGGAAGACCTGTTGGAAATGCCGAAGTAGCTCCCGTTGAACTTGCCCATCACTTCCTGGGTGACCAGGTCGGCCGAGCCGGTGCTGGTGATGTCGAACATCCGCCCGTAGCCGACGCTGGAAACGCTGGTCTTGACGACGCGCACGCCGAGGTTGCCATCCACCTGCAGCCCCGAGTCGGACGCGCTGTTCTCGAAATACAGCACACCGTAGGCGGCCTGGGTCTGCTCGTCCTGGACATTCCGGTCCTGCGTCTGGAACGCGGTCGGCTCCCAGCCCCAGCCCCGTTCCGCGTACACCTTGCGGAACTCTTCGGCCGCCTTCTCGATGTCCACGATCTGGTCGTTCGGATACCAGAGGTCGGTCGGCACGTCCACCTTGCCGCGGAAGAAATTGCCGAGCGAGTACAGTTCCGAATACTGCGTCAGGTGCCGGTCCAGCCAGGCCAGTTCGTTGCCGCCGGCCCACGACCCGAAGTCCGGGTCGAGCGTGGCCCACGTGTCGCTGATGACGGCCCAGTTCCAGTTGGACGAGTAGTTCACCTGCCCGCGATTCGCCACCCGGGCACCGAAACGGGCGAAACGCAGCCAGCTGCTGTCGTCGAAGGTGTACTCGAAATCGACGCGTCCGGCACGGGCATCACCCGAGTTGTCCTCGATGTGGTCCATCGCCGCGCGCCAGTAATAGTTGGCCGGATCCTGGAGCTGCGCCGGATTGTCCCCCAGGCCCACCGTCGGGTACTTGCCGGTCAGGTCCAGATACACCTGGTCCAGGAAAATATTGGTGAACACGCTGAAGTCGGTCGGGGTACTGGAAGACTTCACGTACTGGAAGTCGCCGCGGGCGACGAGCTTTTCCGTGATGAAATGCCGGAAGCCGATCGACCAGTCGGTGGTGCTGGTTTCCTGCTTGGCCAGGCGGTTGTTGGTATTGAAGCCAATGCCGTACGGCGGCAGGCCGCAGCAAAGCTGCGCAGGATCAGCGGTCCAGTCGATCTCGGTCCTGAGCCCGGTGAGGTAACCTTTCTGGAAGACCCCGTTGCTGTCGAAAGTCCATTGCGTGCCAGGGGCGGGAAGATGCCGGTTGCTCTTGCCATCCCCGTTTTCCATGTCGAATTCGTCGGCCAGGAACATGGCGCGCTCGCGCCACTGCATCGAATAATCGGAACGCAGGAATTGCGAGTAGACCTCGGTGTCCTCGTTGGGGCGCCACTGGAAAGCGAGTGCCAAACCCTGGCGCTTGCGTTCGAAGTCGAGCGTGCGCCAGTTCACGCCACCGGGGACGAACACGACGTCGTGGCCACTGTCGCCACGCACCATGTCGATCAGGTCGTCCGGGCCGATCCAACTGCCGTCTGGACGCATCACCCAGTTGCCGTCGTTCTCCGGATGCACGCCTCGCCGCGCATACGGCGCCACCTGGATGCCGTCCGAGCGGGTGGCCAGTTCCGAGTACGACAGGTTGGCCAGGAAACCGATCTCGCCTACACCGGTCTGCCAGCGGTCGCTGAACAGGAACGAGCCGGACGGGCGACCTTCCTTCACGAAGTCGCCGTAGTTGTAATCGAGGCTGGCGGCTATCTTGCGCCCGGCCTCGTCGAACGGCATGCGCGTACGCAGGTTGACCGTGCCGCCCAGGCCGCCTTCGATGATTTCGGCCGACGGGTTCTTGTACACGTCCACGCCCGCCATCAGCTCGGACGGAACCTCCTCGAAGCTCAGGCCGCGACCGCCGTTGGCGCTGAAGATGTCGCGCCCGTTGAGCTCGCCGCGCACCTGGGTCAGGCCGCGGATCATCACGCCGCTGCCTTCGGCCGAGAAGTGGTCGGGATCGTCACGCGCCAGGAAGTTGGTCACCGTCACGCCGCTCACGCGCTTCAGCGTTTCGGTGACGCTGCGGTCCGGCAACGCGCCGATGTCCTCGGCGGTCACCGAATCGATGATCTGGCTGGCTTCCTGCTTGATCTCCTGCGCCCGCAGCACCGCGCCGCGCACGCCGGTGACAACCACGGTCTCCAGCTCGGTGGCGTCCTTCCTGTCCGGTGCGGCGGACTCCTGGGCATTCGCATTCGCGCCCGCGCTGAGCATGATGGCAATGCCCAGCGCCAGGGTGGAACGGCGCAGACGGCGATCCGTCGAATGATGCGACACCCGGCCAGCCGGGTTGCGGCGATGACGCGTTGACATGTGTTGTTCCCTCCCAGGACACCTGACACAAATTGAATTTTTGAGCGCTGCGATTAAGCGATATGGCTCTCGGTTGGAAATTGGAGCGACGCGGCTGCAGAAGCGCTTGCATCACGACTGGATATCCGCGCGACCGACTCCCATCAGGAATTCAACCAGGACGCTGACGTGACGCCCTTCCCCCGTGGATGTCATCGCGGAGCGTACGTGACACTGGAAATCACGCACCAATGAATAATTAACGAGGATGTATTCCAAAAATGAATATTCATTCAGGCGCAAGCCACATTCTTGCGATGGCCGAACAGGCATCGGCCACCCCCGAAGCCCGTCCCGCGCGGGGCTCAACGCAGGGCGGGGTACATGCTCCGGGCCGTGGCCCGGATCGCCTCCAGCACCCTTTCGGCTCCGGGAGACAGGAGCTGGTCGCGCCGGCGCACGATGCCGTAGCTCTCCATGCGCACGCCCAGATCGATGGGCAATACCTTCATCTGCCCGGTCTGCAGGTACGGACCCACCGAATCGGCGGGCAGGGCGGCCAGCAGGTCGCTGTGCCTGAGCAGGTGGATGATCACCGGCAGCGAGCCTGTTTCCACGATGTTCTGCGGCAATGTCAGGCCATGCTCCAGGAACACGGTGTCCAGGCGCGAACGCAATACGCTGGCCGCGGGCGGCATGATCCAGCCGTATTCGGACAGGTCGAAGTGGCTCACCTTTTCCCGTTGCGCAAGCGGATGCCCGGCGCGGGCGATGACCGAGTGGGGCTCGTCGGCCAGAGGCTCGAATTCGAGTTCGCCGGCGCCTTCCGGCCCCATGATGCGGCCGATGACGATATCCAGCTGGCCATCCAGCAGCTTGGCCACCAGCGGGCGGCTGTAATCCATTTCCACCCTGATCAGGATGTCCGGGAAGTCGCGCTTCACCGCCGCGATGGCCCGCGGCACCAGGTTGGTGCCGGGATTGACCACCGTGCCGATGGCCGCCTGGCCCATCCGTCCCGCCCGCAGCGCGGAGATTTCATCATGCGCCCGCCCGATTTCCGAAAGGGCTGCGCGCGCCCGGCGGATCAGCACCTGTCCGTACCAGGTGGGTTCCACGCCCCGCGCATGCCGCTCGAACAGCGGCACCCCCAGCAGGCTCTCCATTTCCGCCAGCAGTTTGGATGCCGCCGGCTGGGTCATGTTGGCGGCCTCCGCGGCACGCAACACGGAGCGCTGCTCGTACAGGTGCAACAGCAACAGCAGGTGCCGGGTCTTGAGGCGGGTGGCACCAAACCAGCCAGTCGAGGGTTGAACCATGACGCACCTAGGCCTTCACGCCTGAGATATTCAAGATACGTATACGATACGACGAAAATTTCATTTGTCGTACATAGATGGCCGGGCAAGGCTATGTCACGCTGACCGCGAGGACACGGCGACCCCGCTTGCCGGGCGACCGGTGCAACTGCCGGCAGGACTCCGGGCCGGCATGCTCCGGATGATGCTGGCGGCGGATCCTCGGGATTGCCGCATGGCGCACCACAGGACTTCAGGATGACGTTCGAACAACCGCAGCGGGACCGGCACCACGAGGAAACCACGCAATGAGCAACCGCCTGCCAGGCAAGACCGCGATCGTGACCGGGGCCGCGGGAGGCATCGGCTCGGCGATCGCGCTGCTGTTCGCCGAGCAGGGAGCGCATGTGATCGGGCTGGACAGGACCCCCGGCGGTCCCGCCCACGCCCGGATCCGGCACGCGCTCGTCGACATCACCGATGCCGATGCCGTGCGCGCCGCCGTGGCCGAAGCGCTGGCCGAGCATGGACGCATCGACGTGCTGGTCAACAATGCCGGGGAGGATGTGTTTTCCGATCCGCTGGACCTGGACGCATCCGGCTGGCAACGCTGCCTGGCCGTGAACCTGGAGGGCGCCTGGCATGCCATCCGCGCGGTGTTGCCGGCCATGCTGGCGCAAAGTGCCGGCAGCATCGTCAACATCGCTTCCGTGCACGGGCACAAGATCATTCCCGGCGCGTTTCCGTATCCGGTCGCCAAGCACGGCCTGATCGGGCTGACGCGCTCGCTGGGGATCGAATACGCCGCGCAGGGGATCCGGGTGAACTCCATTTCGCCCGGCCTGATCCTGGTGCCGCGCATCGAGGCCTGGTTCGAGCGCGAGCCCGGCGCCCGCGAGCGCCAGACCGGACTGCTGCCGCCCAGGCGCATCGGCACGCCGGAAGAAGTCGCCTATACCGCGCTGTTCCTGGCCAGCGACGAAGCGCGCTTCATCAACGCCGCCGACATCCTCATCGATGGCGGCAGGTCGCAGCTCTACCACGAGTGAGCGCCCGCATGACGCCCGCCATTCCGGCCACCACCCCTTTCCGCCTGCCGCTGATCGCCATCCTGCGCGGCATCCGGCCGGAAGAGGTTATGGCGCACGTGCGCGCGCTGGTGGAAGAAGGCTACGACGCCATCGAGATTCCGCTGAATTCGCCGGACTGGGCCGCCAGCATCCGGCAGGCGGCGGACGAATGCGGCCGGCAGGCCTGGATAGGCGGCGGCACGGTGCTGCGCGAAGCCGATGCGGACACGCTGCACGAACTGGGCGCGCGCTTCATCGTGACGCCCAACACGCATCCGCCGCTGATCCGCCATGCCGTGGCGCGCGGCCTGCAGGTGGTGGCGGGCTTCGCCACGCCCAGCGAAGCCTTCGCCGCGCTCGATGCCGGCGCGCAGATGCTCAAGCTGTTCCCTGCTTCCACTTACGGCCCGGGACACCTGCGCGCCTTGCGCTCGGTGCTGCCGCCCGTTCCTCTTTTCGCCGTCGGTGGCATCACCCCGGACACCCTTGCCGGCCATCTCTCCTCCGGCGGTTCCGGGGCGGGCATCGGCGGCGAACTCTACCAACCCGGCCAGCCGGTGGAGCACACGCGCCTGCGCGCGCGCAGCTTCAGGCAAGCCTATCTGGATTACGCTGCATGAAGATCGTCCGCCTGCAAACGTTCCACGCCGCTCCGCGCTGGCTGTTCCTCAAGATCGAAACCGACGAAGGCATCGCGGGCTGGGGCGAACCCGTGGTGGAAGGCCGCGCCGACACGGTGGAAACGGCCGTGCACGAACTCTCCGACTACCTGGTGGGCAAGGATCCTTCACGCATCAACGATCTCTGGCAGACGCTGTACCGCAGCGGCTTCTACCGCGGCGGCACGATCCTGATGAGCGCCATCGCCGGCATCGACCAGGCGCTGTGGGACATCAAGGGCAAGGCGCTGGGCGTGCCGGTGTACGAATTGCTCGGCGGCCTGGTGCGCGACCGCATGCAGACCTACCGCTGGGTCGGCGGCGACCGCCCGGCCGACATCGTGGCGCAGATGCGCGACTACCAGAAACAGGGCTTCGACACTTTCAAGTTCAACGGCACCGAGGAACTGAAGCTGATCGACAGCCCCCGCGCCATCGACGCCGCCGTGGCCAAGGTGGCCGCGATCCGCGAGGCGATGGGCGACAGCGTCGATTTCGGCGTCGATTTCCACGGCCGCGTCAGCGCGCCGATGGCGCGGGTGCTGCTGCGCGAGCTGGCGCCGTTCAAGCCGCTGTTCGTCGAAGAGCCGGTCTTGCCGGAACAGTGGGAATACTACCGTCCCTTGTCGGACGCCACCTCCATCCCGCTCGCCGCCGGCGAACGCATGTATTCGCGCAGCGAATTCAAACCCGTGCTGGCCGCCGGCGGGCTGGCCATCCTGCAACCGGACCTGTCGCATGCCGGCGGCATCACCGAGTGCGTGAAGATCGCCGCCATGGCCGAAGCGCACGACGTGGCGCTGGCGCCGCACTGCCCGCTGGGCCCGGTGGCATTGGCCGCATGCCTGCAGGTGGACTTCGTGTCGTACAACGCGATGCTGCAGGAACAGAGCATCGGCATCCACTACAACGAAGGCGCCGACCTGCTGGACTACGTGCTCAACAAGGACGACTTCCGCTGTGAAAACGGCTGCATCGCCGCATTGCCGAAGCCCGGGCTGGGCGTGGAAATCGACGAAGCCCGCCTGCTGGAAGCCAGCCGCAACCCGCCGCGCTGGCGCAACCCGGTATGGCGGCACGCCGATGGCAGCGTGGCCGAATGGTGAACCCGTGAGCGGCGCGCTGGCCACGCTGGCGGTGGACAGCCGCTGCCAACTGGGCGAATGCATCCTGTGGTGCGACCGGCGGCGGGCGCTGTACTGGACCGACATCCTGGCCGCGCGACTGTGGCGGCACGATCCCGTCGCCGGCCACACGCATTCATGGACGCTGCCCGAGCGGCTTGCCTGCCTGGCCTTGTCCGAAGACGACCGGCTGCTGCTGGGGCTGGCCAACGGCCTGTATGCATCGACGCCCGGCACGGACGCCGGCGATGCCTTGTCCCTGGAACGCCTGGCCAGCGTGGAAGCGGACGATCCGCACACCCGGCTCAACGATGGCCGCGCCGACCGCCACGGCAACTTCGTGTTCGGCACCAAGAGCGAATATCCCGATGGCCGCGCGGCCGGGCGCTTCTACCAGTTCTCCGCGGCCCACGGCCTGCGCGAACTCGCCCTGCCCCGCGCCGCCATTCCCAATTCCATCTGCTTCGATGCGTCCGGAACGCGGATGTACTTCTGCGACTCGGTGCAGCCGCGCATCCTGCATTGCCGCTACGACGCTGCGCGCGCCGAGGTGGACGACGCGCGGGTCTTCGTCGAACTCGACCATGCGGGCGCCGAGCCCGATGGTTCCATCGTCGATGCCGAGGACGCCCTGTGGAACGCACAATGGGGCGCCGGCCGCGTGGTGCGCTACCTGCCGGATGGCCGGGTCGACCGCATCGTCCGCGTGCCAGTCCCGCAGGTTTCCTGTTGCACGCTGCGCGAAGACACGCTGTACGCCACCAGCGCACGCGTCGGCCTGGACGCGCTTGCGCTGGCCGCGCATCCGCATGCGGGCGGCGTGTTCGCCTTCCGGACCGGGCGGACGCTGGCACGCGGGGAAGACCGGGTGAAGCTGCCATGATCGCCGTGGACTGGGGCAGCAGCAGCCTGCGCCTGTACCGCATGGACGACAGCGGCACCGTGCTGGAACGCCGCCGCAGCGACAGCGGCGTGCTGGCCAGCGAAGGCCGGTTCGGCGAAGTGCTGGCGCGCGAATCGGCCGGCTGGGACGACGACACTGTCCTGATGTGCGGAATGATCGGCAGCCGCAACGGCTGGCACGAAATGCCGTACCTGGACTGCCCCGCCGGCAATGCCGAACTGGCCGCCGGCATGCGACGCATCCACCCGCCCGGATTCGAAACGCGCGCCTTGTGGCTGGTGCCCGGACTGCGCGACACGGGCTCCGGCAGCGTGCCCGACGTGATGCGCGGCGAAGAAACCCAGCTGGCCGCGCTGCTGGACGACCTGCCCGGCGGCCCGCACCTGGTCTGCCTGCCGGGCACCCACAGCAAATGGGTCAGCGCGCGCGACGGACGCATCCAGCGTATCGCCACCTCCATGACCGGGGAACTGTTCGCGGTGCTTCGCCAGCACAGCATCCTGGGCCGCCTGATGGCGGCGGGCGATGCGCGCACCGACATCCATGCCTTCGATGCCGGCCTCAGGCGCAGCGCCGACCCCGGCGGCCTGCTGCACCACCTGTTCGGCGTGCGCACCGCCGGGCTTTTCGGACAGTTCAGCGAATCCGCGCTGCCTTCCTACCTGTCCGGCCTGCTGATCGGCCACGAATTGCGCGCGGCCAACCTGTTTTCGCGATCGCCGCGACCGGCCCAGGTGCATCTGGTCGGCCACGAGCGCCTGCTCGCCTCGTACGCGCATGCGCTCACGACGCTGGGGATCGGCGTGCAGCGCCACCCTGAAACCCTGGCCGCGCGCGGGCTCCATGCGCTGTGGGCGCGGCACTTGCGGGAGACTCCGGCTTGAACAGACTGTTCCTGACGCTGACGGTCTGCCTGGCCATCCTGCCTGCCTGCGCGATGGGCGGCGTGCGCTTCACCGAAGTGCGCTACAGCGGCGACGATGGCGGCGCGGCGCCGACCGGAAGCCAGTTCCGCAACCCGGTGGTCGCCGGCTTTTATCCGGACCCTTCCGCGATCCGCGTGGACGACGACTTTTATCTGGTCGCTTCCAGCTTCGGCTATTTCCCCGGACTGCCTGTCTTCCACAGCACGGACCTGGCGTCGTGGCGGCAGATCGGCAATGCCATCGACCGTGCCGGGCAAATCAACTATGGCGAGCGCGAGGAACTGACCCGCGGCCTGTTCGCCGCCACCATCGCCCACCATGACGGCGTGTTCTACATCGCCAACACCTGCTTCTACTGCGACGGCGGCAATTTCGTCGTCACCGCGACCGATCCGGCGGGGCCGTGGTCGGACCCGGTCTGGCTGGGGTTCGGCGGCATCGATCCGTCGATATTCTTCGACGACGACGACGGCAGCGCATGGGTGGCGCACAACGACGTGCCCGACGGCGAACTGCGCTACGACGGCCACCGTGCCATCTGGCTGCAGAGGTTCGACTTCGACAAAGGCGAGCGCATTGGCGAACGGCTGCTGCTGGTGGATGCCGGCTTCGAGCCGGAAACCAACCCGGAGCATGTCGAAGGCCCGCACATCTTCAAGCACGATGGCTGGTACTACCTGACCGCTGCCGAGGGCGGCACCGGCGAACAGCACGCGCAGATGATCTGGCGCAGCCGCAACGTCACCGGCCCGTACGCAGGCTTCCCGGGCAATCCGGTGCTGACCCAGCGCGACTTGCCATACCAGCGCCCGGGGAAAGTGACATCCACCGGGCATGCGCAGTTCGTGCAGCTGAAGGATGGCTCGTGGTGGTCGGTGTTCCTGGCCACGCGCCCGTACCGCGGCAACCAGTACAACCTGGGTCGCGAGACCTTCCTGCTGCCGGTGGCCTGGCAGGACGGTTGGCCGGTGATCCTGCCGCAAGGCGAACAGGTGCCGCTGGTGCTGGAACGCCCGGACCTGCCGCGCAACGCACAACCGGTCCCCACCACCGGGCCGATCCAGTGGTCGGAAACCTTCGAAGGCAACGCGCTTCCGTTGCAATGGCTGACCTTCCACCCCCCGAAGGGCGACTGGCTCTCCACCGGCGATGGCCTGCGAATCGCGCCTTCATCGATGCCCATCGGCGCCTTCGGCAGCGAACCGGGCCAGCCGGCCTATGTCGGCCATCGCCTGCAACACCACCAGGCGACGCTGGAAACCACGCTGGACCCGTTCGATCCGCAACCCGGCGAACTCGCCGGACTGGCGCTGGTGCAGAACGAATACGGCCACTACGTGCTGGGCGTCGAACGCGACGACGAAGGCCTGGCGGTGTCGCTGTACCGGCGCACGGGCCGCGATGGCGCGAAGCAAGGCAGCCGCCTGGCGCGCGCGCCGCTGGCCGCGTTCGATGAGCCGGTTTCGTTCCGCTTCCAGCTCGATGGGCCGCGGCTGGACGCGGCCTACCGCACGCAGGACGGCGAATGGAAGCGGGTTGCTGACGGACTCGACGCCAGCCTGCTGAGCGTGGACACCGCCGGCGGCTTCATCGGCAACACCTTCGGCCCCTACGCGTTCAGGCCGTGAGCGGGCGGACAGGCGGCGTGCCGGCACCGCGCCACTTCACATCAGCTCTTCGCCGGTGCGCGACTTGTCGGCCACGGGCACGGGGTCGAAATTCAATCCCGCCCGCGCCACTTCGGCGCTGATCGCTTCCCTCGCCGCCTGGATGCCGTCGTTGCTCGCCGTCAGGCGCGGACGACGGTCCAGCGTGCAGGCCAAGCCTTCGCTGGACAGCGTGGCATGCGCTTCGCGCAGCCTGTCGGCCTGTTCCGCCACAAACACCTGCGCGGCATGCAGCGCGGCAATCAGCGCCGGGGTGTCGCGCGGAAGCGCCAACGCCGGCGATGCGCCCGATTCGCGCAGCACGAAGTACTGCAACAGAAACTCCAGGTCCACCAGGCCGCCTTCACCCTGCTTCAGGTCGAAGCGGGCCGCATCGCTGCGGTCCAGTTCGGCGCGCATGCGGCCGCGCATCCACGACACGTCCTCGCGCAACTTGCCTGCATCGCGTGGGCGCGACAGGACCTCCCCGCGCACGGCTTCGAATGTTTCCAGCAATGCGGCATCGCCGGCCACGCCGCGTGCGCGCACCAGCGCCTGGTGTTCCCAGGTCCAGGCGCGTTCGCGCTGGTATTCGATGAAGCTTGCGCGCGAAGACACCAGCAGGCCCTTGGCGCCATCCGGACGCAAGCGCACATCGGTGTCGTACAACCGCCCCGCGCCGGTCACCGCGCCCAGCAGGGCCACGACCTTCTGCGCCAGCCGCGCGTACCAGCGGCCGGCCTCCAGCGGACGCGCGCCATCGGAAACGGATTCGGCCGGCGCATCGAACAGGAACACCAGATCCAGGTCCGAGCCGAAGCCCAGCTCGCTGCCGCCCAGGCTGCCGTAGCCGATCACTGCGAACTGCCCGCCCGGCACCCGGCCATGCGTGCGTTCCACCTCGGCTTCGGCCATGCGCAGCACGGCGCGCACCACTTCGTCGGCCAGCGCGGCCAATTGCCGCGTGCTGTCGCAGGCCGGCTGGCGCCGGTCCATGGCCACCAGCGCGATGCGGAAACTCAACGCCAGGCGCTTCTCGTTGAGCAGGCGCAAGGCGGATTCCGCATCGTCCTCGCGCAATGCCGTTTCGCACTCCAGTTGCATGGCCGCGACATCCGGCAACGGGCCGGAGACGCGCGCATCCAGCAATTCGTCCAGCAGCAGCGGATACAGGGCCAGGCGTTCGGCCAGCAGCGCGCTGCGCGCCATCACGTCGGCCAGCCGCGCCAATGCGCTGGGCTGTTCGTCCAGCAAGGCCAGGTAACTGGCGCGGCGCAGGATGGCATGCAGCAACGCCAACAGCCGCTTCAGCCCCGCGTCCGGCTGCGATGAACGCGCCACCGCTTCCAGCAGGGCCGGCAGCACGCGGTCGAGCCGCGCACGCGCGGCATCGGACAACTGGCGCACGCCCGTCGAACGGACGAAGTCGCGCAACGCAGCGTCGGCAGCGGCCGCATCGGAAAAACCGGCCGCCGCCAGCGCCTCCGCATCACCGCTTCCCGGCAACGCCTTCCAGTACTGCTGCATGGCGCCCGGCGCGGCTTCGGCGCACCGCGGCGCCAGCAATTCGTCGAACTCCGCCTCAACGCGCGCGCGCTGCGCCTGCAACGCCGCCCGCAATGCCTCCCAATCCGGGTAGCCCAGGCCGGTGGCGATCCGCGCACGGTCCAGCGGGTCTTCCGGCAAGGCATAGGTCTGCGCATCGCGCAGCATCTGCAGGCGGTTCTCCAACCGGCGCAGGAAGCGGTACGCTTCGGCCAGCGTCGCCGCTTCTTCCGCCTGCATCTGCCGCGTCTCCACCAATGCCTGCAACGCCGCCATCAACCCGCGCTGGCGCAGCGCCGCCTCGCGCCCGCCGTGGATCAGTTGCAGCGCCTGCACCAGGAATTCGATTTCGCGGATGCCGCCCGGCCCGCGCTTGACGTCGTCGGCCATGTCGCGCCGCGCCACCTCCGCGGCGATGGCGGCCTTCATCTCGCGCAGGCCATCGACGGCGGTGAAATCCAGATAGCGCCGATACACGAACGGGCGCAGGGTTTGCAGCCACTGCTCGCCGGCGGCGATGTCGCCCGCCACCGTCCGCGCCTTCAGCCAGGCATAGCGCTCCCAGTCGCGGCCTTCGCGCTGGAAATACTGGTCCAGTCCGGCGAACGACAGCGCCACCCGCCCGGCATTGCCGAACGGCCGCAGGCGCAGGTCCACGCGGTGGCAGAAACCGTCCACGGTGGGCTCGTCCAGCAGCTTCGCCAACCGCTGGCCCAGCCTGGCGAAATAATCCTCCGCTGCCAGCGGGCGGGCGCCGTCGGACTCACCGCCTTGTGGATAGGCGTAGACCAGGTCGATGTCGGAGGAGAAGTTCAGTTCGCCGCCACCCAGCTTGCCCAGCCCGAACACCACCAGCCGCTGCACGCTGCCGTCGCCGGCCCGGACCACGCCATGGCGCTGGGCGAATTCCGCCTCCAGGGCGTCCAGTGCGATCCGCAGGCAGGTTTCGGCCAGCCGCGTGCTGCCCTCCAGGATTTCCTCGACCTCCGCCCCGCCCACCACGTCGCGCCAGACCAGCCGCGTGGATTCGGCGGCGCGGTAGCGGCGCAACTGTTCCGGCCACAGTGCCGGCTGGCCGGCATCGAGCACCGGCTCCTCCAGCGGCATGGTCCCGTCGTCACGGGCGAAACGCGCCAGCAGCGCCGGCTGCCTGCGCAAGGTCTCCAGCGCAAGATCGCTGCCCACGATCACCTGCGCCACGCGTTCCGAGAATGCGGCGTCCTCCAGCAACGCGGGAGCCTCCGGCGAGGAGGCGCGCAGGCGCTCCACTCCGCGCCGGGTCAGTGCATCGAGGGAGTCCTGCGAAAAAGGAATGGCATCGCTCATGTTCGCCGGATTGTGACACGCCCCCTGCACTGCACGCCCCCTGCACTGTAGGAGCGGGCTTGCTCGCGATCGCTTTCCGCGGTTACGCCCGTCGCGGGCAAGCCCGCTCCTGCAAGGCGAGGTCACGCCTGGGGCGACAGTTCAGGCAATGCGGTTTCGTGCCGCAACTCCAGTCCGAACTGCTTCGCGATCTGCTCCAGCAGCACCGGTTTCACCTCTTCCATGCCGGACGGCCCACCCAGATCTGCCATCGCCACGACCTGCAGGCCCTGGTAGCCGCAGGGGTTGATGCGCAGGAACGGTTCCAGGTCCATGCCGATGTTGAACGCCAGCCCGTGGTAGGCGCAGCCGCGGCGCACGCGGATGCCAAGGGCGCCGATCTTGGCGCCGGCCACGTACACGCCGGGCGCGCCTTCCTTGCGTTGGGCCTCGATGTTCCATTCGGCCAGGGTGTCGATCATCGCCTGCTCGATGCGGCAGACGTACTCGCGCACGCCCACCTTCAAGCGCTTCAGGTCGAACAGCGGATACGCGACGATCTGGCCGGGCCCGTGGTAGGTGACCTGCCCGCCGCGGTCGATCTGCACCACCGGGATGTCGCCCGCTGCCAGCACGTGTTCCGGCTTGCCGGCCTGGCCCAGCGTGAACACCGGGTCGTGCTCGACCAGCCACAGTTCGTCGGCCGTGTCGTCGGCGCGCGCATCGGTGAAACGCTGCATCGCCCGCCATACGGGCTCGTAGGACCGGCGGCCGAGGTCGCGGACCCGGCAAGGCTGGATCACAGCGTCCACTTCACTTCGGGGTGGTCGCGCAGCGCCTGGTGCGCGGCATCGTATTGCTCGCGGCTCTGCGCCACGAAGGCGATGCGCACGGACACGTACTTGCCGTTGGATGAATGCTTCCAGCTGATCTCTTCGCGGATCACTTCCACGCAGGCGGCATTCAACAGCTCGGGCAGCACCGTTTCCAGGCCCACGCCCGCGGTGCCCATGGCGCTGAGCTGGAAGGTTCCGGGGAACTGGAAGCCATGCTCGGGATTGTCGGATTTGATTTCCATGGGCGGATTATGGGTACGAATGGAAGCCAACCCAAGGGGAACGGGCGGGCGTGAAACGCGGGAAGCCGGCTTGCGCCGGCTTCCCTGTTGTCTTGCACGGCGCCTCGCGGCGTCAGTCCGAGTGCCACCACATCCTCAGGCTGTCCCACAGGCGGCGGAAGAAGCCGCCCCGCTCCACTTCGGCAATCGCCACCAGTGGCGCCTGCGCCACCACCTCGCCGTCCAGGGTCACCTTCACCGTGCCGATGGCCTGGCCTTCGGCAATCGGGGCCTGCAGCACCTTGGGCACTTCCATGGCCGGCTTCAGGTCTTCGTAGCGGCCGCGCGGCACGCTGACCAGCAGGGGTTCGGCCACGCCCAGTTGCACCTCGCGCGACTTGCCCTTCCAGACGCGCTGCCGGGCAACCACCTGGCCCGGCTCGTACAGCCGGTGGGTCTCGTGGAAACGGAAACCCCAGTTCAGCAATGCCATGCTGTCGTCGGCGCGCTGGCTTTCCGAAGTGGAACCCATCACCACGGAAATCAGGCGCTGGTCGCCACGCTGCGCCGAACTCATCAGGCAGTAGCCGGCGCCGGAATGATGGCCGGTCTTGATGCCGTCCACGGCCGGGTCGCGCCACAGCAAGCGATTGCGGTTCGGCTGGGTGATGGTGCCTACCGTGAATTCCTTGATCTTGTTCAGCGCATAGGCTTCGGGATAGTCGCGGATCAGCGCCTGCCCCAGCAGCGCCAGGTCGTAGGCGGTGGAATAGTGGTCCGGCGCGGACAGCCCATGCGCGTTGACGAAGTGCGAGTTCTTCATGCCGATCTGCGCGGCATAGCTGTTCATCAGGTCGGCAAAGGCTTCCTGGCTGCCGGCCACGTGCTCGGCCAGCGCAATCGCGGCATCGTTGCCGGACTGCACGGCCATGCCGGTTTCCATGTCGTGCAGGCGCGCGGTCTTGTTGACCGGGAAGCCGCTGTAGCTGCCATCGGTGCGCGCGCCGCCTTCGCGCCAGGCGCGTTCGCTCATCAGCACCTGGTCGTCCGGGCCGATCCTGCCCTTGGCCTGTTCGGCGGCAACCACGTAGGACGTCAGCACCTTGGTGATGCTGGCCGGCTCGACCCGCTCGTGGTAGTTCTCGCCCGCCAGTACCTGGCCGGTGGTGTAGTCCATCAGCAACCAGGCCGTGCCCACCGGAACGGGAGCCGGGGGGATGGCAATGGCCTCCGGCGGGGCGGACGGCGTGGACGGCTGTGGTGCCGGGGTGTTCTGGGCAAAGGCCAGGCCCACGGCGGCCGTGGCAAAAGCGGCAAGGGCAAAACGGAACTTCATGGTGTTGCGGACTCCTGCGGCGGCGACGCGGCCGTGGCGATAGGGAAGCCGATGATTGTAGTCCGCGCCCGCTGACCGGAACGAAACCCGCCCGCCGGCGCGGCTATTCGCGGACCATCTGCGGCTGGCCCAGGCCCAATCCGGCGATGCGGCCGGCCAGTTCGCTGGCGGTGGCGGTATCCGGCGCGCCCACGCGCAGGCGCCAGAGCCGGCGGCCATCGCTCTGCACGTCGCTCAGGCTGGCGCTGCCGATGCCGGCGGCCTGCAATCTGGCCAAGGCACGGTCCGCGTTTTCACGGCTGGAGAAACTCGCCACCTGCAACCAGACATCGTGGGCCGGCGGCGACGCGGGCGGCGGCACGGGCACCGAGGCGGTGGCGGCGGTCGTCGGAGCCGGTTGCGCAGCCGCGGTCGACGATGGCGAGGCGGCGCGCGAACGCCGCGACGAGCGCTTCTCCTCTGGCGCTGCAACCAGTTCGGGAACAATGGAGGCCGCTGGCGAAGGCGCTTCGACCGGGACGATCCGGTCGCCTTCCACCCGCAGCCCGCGCGCACTCAACCAGGCATCGAAGCGGTCCGCGCTGGCCGGCTGGCCGGGCTGGGCCACCACCCGGTAGCGGTTGGGATCGCGCGGATCGACCAGCGGCGACGCGGCGATGGCGGCGGATGCGGATGCCGGCGCCACCACGGCCGGCGTACCCATCGAAGCCGGCAAGTCTCCCACCAGCTGATCCATCGCACTGGGTGTCACGCCGGGCACGGCCGGCGGGGAAGACCTGGCCACCCGGGGTTGATCGCCCGGCGCCAGCGCCCGCACCTCCACCCGTCCGGTGCCGCGCTGGGTGATGCCCAGCTTCACCGCCGCCGCATAGCTCAGGTCG
The DNA here is from genome assembly GCA_964562135.1 of uncultured Pseudoxanthomonas sp. Classification (GTDB taxonomy): domain Bacteria; phylum Pseudomonadota; class Gammaproteobacteria; order Xanthomonadales; family Xanthomonadaceae; genus Pseudoxanthomonas_A. The sequence continues at coordinate 44,163 of CAZLSG010000004.1, forward strand.
ATGACGCGGCCTTCGTGGAAGGGACCGCGATCGTTGACCCGCACCACCACCGATTCGCCATTGTCGAGGTTGGTGACCCGCGCGAAACTGGGCAGCGGCAGCGACTTGTGCGCGGCGGTGAAGGCGTACATGTCGTACACCTCCTGGTTGGATGTGCGGCGGCCATGGAACTTGGCCCCGTAGTACGACGCGATGCCCTGCTCGACATAGCCATCGGTACGGTCCATCACGTGGTAGCGCTTGCCCAGCACGGTGTACGGCGAACGGTTGCCATAGGCCGAGCGCGGTTCGTGGACCACCAACGGCTCCGGGATGCAGGCCACGTTGGGCACGTAATCCGGCGTGGTGTCGCGGACGCCGGGCTTGTACAGGCCGCCGGCCACGTAATCGCCGCGCGTGCGCGGATCCTCCTGCGCCGCCGCGTACGGCGAAACACCGGCGCACTTGGGATCCAGCGGCGCATGGCCGGCCGCCTGCGATGCCGGCGCCTGTCCGGGAGGAACGGAGGCATCCGGTTTCTTCGGCGCACTGGCGCAGGCGGCCAGCGCCAGCACGCAGGCCACGGGCGCCAGCCGCTTCATGCCGGCGGCACCTCGCGCCCGGCGATGGCTTCGGCCAGCTGGTGCACCGCCATCGCATACATCAGCGAGTTGTTGTAGCGGGTGATTGCATAGAAATTCTGGAAACCGAGCCAGTATTGCGGCCCCGCGGAGCCGGTCAGCGTCACCAGCGTGGCAGTGGCGTCCGCAGGCACGGATCCGGCCGGATGGAACCCGCGCGCGGCCAGGTCGGCCAGCGTGTAGTCCGGTGTCCAGGTTTCCGGCTTGAACTCGTCGCGATCCGGATCCTTCGCGGCTTTCGCCACCACCGCGCCGCCCGGCACCCAGCCGCCGCGCGCGCCGCCCTTCTTGCGGAAATAGTTGGCGATGGAGGCGAACACGTCGGCATGGTTGCCGAACAGGTCGCGGCGGCCATCGCCATCGCCGTCCACCGCGAACTCGCGATAGCTCGAAGGCATGAACTGGCCCAGTCCCATCGCGCCGGCATAGCTGCCCGTCAGCGAAGCGATGTCCAGCTTTTCCTCTTCGGCCAGCGCGAACAGTTGCGCCAGCTCGTCGCGGAAGAATCGCTCGCGGCGCTGTTCGTAGGCCACGCGGTCGGGATTGCCGCTGCGCGGGTAACGGAACGCCAGCGTGTACAGCGCGTCCAGCACCTTGTGCCGGCCGGTGAAGCCGCCATAGTTGGTCTCCACGCCGATGATCGAGGTGATCATCTCCGCCGGCACGCCGTACTCCCGCTCCACCTTCGCCAGCGCGTCGCGATGGCGAGCTGCAAAGGCGCGACCACCGTCGATGCGCGATTGGGTGATGAAACCCTGCCGGTATTCGTGCCAGGGCTTGACCCGTTCGGCCGGGCGCGACATCGCCGCCACCACGCTGTCCAGGAACCGCGCCTGGTCCAGGGTGGCCTCGATCTTCTTCGGATCGATGTCGTAGCGCAGCGCCGTGTCGCGGATGAACTCCGCGCGGGCGGTGGCAAAGTCGACTGGCGTCTCGACGACCGGCGCCGCCGTCACTTTTTCCACCGCCGTTTCGGGCGGGAGAGCTGCGGCGGGCAGCGGTGCCGCCGCCGAAGCCGCAACCTCCTGCACGGCCGGGGACGTGGAATTCAGCGGCGTCGCGCATGCGACGAGGCCGAGCGAGGAAAGGCAATACAGGGCGCGTCGGATCATCGGCGCGAGGGTAGCATGCGTTCCAAGGCGAAGCGTGAATGGCGGCGCCGCAAGCAGGACGCCATGCACGCGCGACAGGTCAGTAACCGTGGACCGGCCGATGCGCCTTCACCGCCATCACCAGCCCCAACCCGGCCAGCAGCGATACCGCCGACGTGCCGCCGTAACTGAGCAGCGGCATCGGCACGCCCACCACCGGCAACAGTCCGGAAATCATGCCGCCGTTGACGATGACATAGACGAACATCGCCAGGCCCAGCGATCCGGCCAACAGCCGCGAATAGGTATCGCGCGCTTCGATGGCGATCCACAGGCACCGCCCCACCACGAACAGGTACAGCGCCAGCACCGTGGCCACGCCGATCCAGCCGAATTCCTCGGACAGCACCGCGAACACGAAATCGGTGGTCTGCTCCGGGATGAAACTCAGGTGCGCCTGGCTGCCTTCGCCCCAGCCCTTGCCGGACAGGCCGCCCGAACCGACCGCGATCTTGGACTGGATGATGTTCCAGCCCGCGCCCAGCGGATCGTTCTCCGGGTCGCGGAAAGTCAGGATGCGGTCCTGCTGGTAGGGCCGCAGGAAGGAGAACCACGAGATCGGCGCGAACATCGCCAGCGCGAATGCAGTGCCCCCGCCCAGGCCCGCCGCGAGGAACCACCACCAGGACAGCCCGGCCAGATACAGGGCGAACACCCCGCTGGCCGCCACCAGCATGGCGGTACCGAAATCCGGCTGCAGCATGATCAGCCCGGTGGGCACCGCGACCAGCAGGCCGCTCACCAGCACCGTGCGCAGGCGCGGCGGCAGCGGCTCCCGGTGCAAATACCACGCCATCATCATGGGCAGGGTGATCTTGAGCAGTTCGGAGGGCTGGAAATAGAACACGCCCAGGTCGATCCAGTGGTGCCCGTGCCTGCCGGTGCCGATGAACAGCACCGCCACCAGCGGCAGCAGGGAAATGGCGAACACGCCCGGCGTCCACGCGCGCAGCCGCACCGGCGGCACCTGCGACAACGCCCACATCGCCGCCAGGCCCACGCCGAAACGCGCGCCCTGCGCCAGCACCAGCCGCTCGCCCAGCGCGGGACCGCCGGCACTGTGCAGCACCGCCAGGCCAATGCCCATCAATGCGCCCAGCGCCAGCAGCAAGGGCCAGTCGAGCGTGCGCGTGAGGCGGGCGAATAGATCGCCGATCCAACCCAGGAACATCTTCATGGGCGGGCATCCGGAATGCCGTGGGCCGGGACACCGGCCTGCGCACCGGCTTCGTTGCGGACCGGCTCGGCGGCATCGTCCACGGCTTCCGCACCGGGATCCGGATCCGTCGCCTCCTCCACCGGCTCATCCAGCAACCAGGCATCGAAGATCCTGCGCGCGATCGGCGCGGCGGTGGTGCCGCCATAGCCGCCGCCTTCCACCGCCACCGCCACCGCGATGACCGGATCTTCCGCAGGCGCATAGCCGATGAACAGCGAGCGATGCCGGCGATGCAGCGGCAGCGTGCGCGGGTCCACCGCCACCTGCCCTGCGCGCCGGCTGACCACCTGCGCGGTCCCGGTCTTGCCGGCCATCGTGTACGGCGCGCCACGCGCCATCGTCGCCCCGGTGCCGCCGGGCTGCATGGTAGCGGCCATGCCGTCGCGCACCGCGGCCAGGTTCTGCGCGGAATCGCTGATGGGCTGCGCCTGCGGTTGCGGCAACGGCACCCAGGGTGCATCGAAGCCATCGCGGCGCTCACGGGCCAGATGCGGCCGGCGCAACATGCCCTGCGGGTCGGCCAGCGCCGCCGTGCCCCGCACCAGTTGCAACGGCGTCACCTTCCAGTCTCCCTGGCCGATGCTGGCATTGACCGTATCGCCGGGATACCAGCGCTCGCGCCGGTTCTGCTGCTTCCATGCCGGCGACGGCAGGATGCCTTCGCTCTCGCCGGCCAGGTCGATGCCGCTGGGGCGGCCGAAACCGTAACGATCCATGTAGTGGACGAAGCGCTCGATGCCCAGGTCCAGCGCCAGCCGGTAGTAGTAGGTGTTGACCGAGGCGGCGATCGACCTGCGCAGGTCGGTCCAGCCGTGCCCGCCGCGCGCCGCATCGCCCCAGCCGCGCGCCACGCCGGGAAGGTGGAACATGCCGGTGGACAGCACCCGGTCCTCCGGCTTGCGCACGCCGCTGTCCAGGCCGGCCAGCGCGATCAACGGCTTGAGCGTGGAGCCCGGCGCCACCCCACCCAGCACCACGCGGTTGAACTGCGGCCTGGACGGGTTTTCGTTGAGCGCCCTGAAATCCGCCACCGAGATGCCGTTGACGAACAGGTTGGTGTCATAGGACGGCAAGCTGACCATGGCCAGGATTTCGCCGGTGCGCGGATCCACCGCGATGGCCGAACCCTCGTGCTCGCCGAAAGCCTCCACCATCGCCTGCTGCAACCCGGCATCGACGCTCAGGCGCAGGTCCGCGCCCGCCACCGCAGGCACCCGTCCCACCGTGCGGATGGCGCGGCCTTCCACGTTGGTCTCGACCTGTTCGTACCCGACCTTGCCGCGCAACGCTTCCTCGTAATAACGCTCCAGCCCGGTCTTGCCGATGTGGGTCAGCGCCGCGTTGCCCTCGCCCAGCGTTTCCAGGTCCTTTTCGTCGATGCGCCCCACGTAACCGACCACGTGCGCGAACAGCTCGCCATGGGGATAGTGGCGGGTCAGGTACGGCTCCAGTTCCACGCCCGGGAAGCGCCAACGGTCCACCGCGAAACGCGCCATCTCCTCTTCGTTGACGCGCAGCTTCAGGGTGACCGGGCGGAACCCGCGGGTGACCCGGCGGGTGGCATGGAAACGCTCGATGTCGTCCTGCGAAAGCTCGAAGATTTCACCCAGCCCCTCGATCAGCTTTACCGGATCACCGGCCTTCTCCGGCAGCACCTGTAAACGGAACGCCGGCACGTTCTCGGCCAGCAGCTCCCCGTTGCGGTCGTAGATCATGCCGCGCGCCGGCACCACCGGGCGGGCGCGTACGCGGTTGGCCTCGGAGCGTGTGGCGTATTCGACATGCTCCACCACCTGCAGTTTGAAGTACCACGCCGCCAGTCCACCAAGCACGAGCGTGACGATGGCGAAGCCGAGCACGGCACGGCGGCGGAACTGCTCGGCTTCGGCATGCGGGTTCTTGTGCGGGCGGCGCGGATGCATCATCGGCGTCAGTTCCGCCGGCCGTCACGCAGGCCATCCAGCAACAGGAACAGCGGCGGCCACAGCAGCATCCCGATCAAGGGCGCCCACCAGTACAGCCACGGCAACGCCGGCTCGCCCAGCGCCAGGTGCAGCACGTAGGCCACGATGCGGTCGTTCAACAGCAGCGCGCCCATGGCCAGCGCCTGCTGCGGCAACGGGAAGAAGCGCAGCCGGGTGCGGAAGCGCTGCAGGATGAAGGCCATGATGACCAGCCGCAGCGCCTGTTCGCCCAGGATGCCGCCGAACATCAGGTCGGCCACCACGCCGGTGGCGAAAGCGAATCCCAGCCCGGCCTTTTCCGGCGTTTCGATCACCCAGAACGCCACCACCAGCGCCAGCCAGTACGGACGCAGCGGCTGCAGGAACCCCGGCAGCGGCAACAGGCCCAACAGCAGCGCGACCACCACGCTGACCGGCATCACCCAACTCCGCGCAGCGCGGCTCATGGCGCCGGCTCCGGTGTGGGCGACGCCGGCACGGCATCGGTCGCGCCGGGGGATGTTTCATCCCCCGCGGGCAGGGCGCCTTCCGGCACGGGCACCGCGGGCGCCGGCACGGAACGCAGCAACAGCACGTCGCGGCCACGGTCCAGCTGCGCGGCAGGGCTCAGGCTGCCGATCAGGAAGGTGCGGGTGTCATCGCTTTGCAGCGCGGTGATGGTCCCTACCGGGAATCCGGCCGGGAAGCGCCCACCGAGTCCCGACGTCACCACGACGTCGCCTTCGCGCACGTCGCTGTTCATCGGGATGTCGGACGCCTCCAGGCGGTCGCCGCGCCCGTACACGATCAGCCGCACGCCATTGCGCGAAACCATCACCGGCACCGCATGGTCCGGATCGGTGAGCAGCAGCACGGTCGAATGCATGGGCGTGGTGCCAATGACCTGGCCCATCAATCCGCCGGCATCGATCACCGCCTGCCCGGTGCGCACGCCGTCGCGGCTGCCCGCCGCCAGCACCAGCCGCTGCCGCACCGGGTCCAGGTCGATGTCCAGGATCGGCGCCAGCTGCACGTCGATGCCCTGGCTTCCGGCCGCGCCCAGCAGGCCGCGCAGGCGTTCGTTGTCGGCCGCCGCCGCTTGCGACCGCGCCAGCCGCGCGTTGGCCAGCAGCAACTCGTTGCGCAGTTCGCGGTTTTCCTCGACCAGGCCGCTGCGGGTCGCCACTTCTTCCTGCAAACGCGTTCCCAGCCGCCCCGGCAACCCCGCCAGCCACCACACCGGCTGGGTCAGCTGGCTGGCCTGCGCCCTGGCCTGTTCCAGCCAGTGGCCACGATGGTCGAGCACGATCAGCGCCGAAGCCAGCGCCAGGTACGCCAGCAGCCTCAGTGCGCTGGCGACTTCGCCAGGGCGGGCGGCAACGGGAGGGCCGGCATAGGAAGGCACGGGGGAAGGTCAGGAACGAGGGGAAGGGAACGAGTGGCGAATGGAAAGGAACGAGGGGCGAGGACAGCGAAACGAGCGGCGGGCGGGCGGCGGGGATCCGGCGTTTCCACCCATGCCCCGTTCCCCTCCCCTCGCTCCCCGCTTCCTCATTCCGACGCGAAGAACTCGTTGCCGTGCATGTCCACCAGTTCCAGCGCGCGGCCGCCGCCACGGGCCACGCAGGTCAGCGGATCGTCGGCCACCTGCACGTGCAGGCCGGTTTCTTCGGAAATCAGGCGGTCCAGGTCGCGCAGCAGGGCGCCACCTCCGGTCAGCACGATGCCGCGCTCGGCCACGTCCGCGCCGAGCTCCGGCGGGGTCTGCTCCAGCGCCAGCTTCACCGCGGAGACAATCCCCGCCAGCGGCTCGTGCAGCGCCTCCAGCACCTCGTTGCAGTTGATCTTGATCATCTTCGGCACGCCCTCGGCAAGGTTGCGGCCGGTGATCTCCATTTCCCTGTTTTCGACCTGCGGGTAGGCGCAGCCCAGCTCGACCTTGATCCGCTCGGCGGTGACTTCGCCGATCAGCATGCCGTGGTTGCGGCGCACGTAGTTGGTGATGGCCTCGTCGAAACGGTCGCCGCCGATCCGCACGGAGGCCGAGTAGACGATGCCGTTGAGCGAAATCACCGCCACCTCGGTGGTTCCGCCGCCGATGTCGATGACCATTGAGCCGCGCGCCTCGGTGACCGGCATGCCGGCGCCGATGGCCGCGGCCATCGGCTCCTCGATCAGGTAGACGTCGCGGGCGCCGGCTTCTTCGGCGGATTCCTTGATGGCGCGGCGCTCGACCTGGGTGGACCCGGCCGGCACGCAGACCAGCACGCGCGGGCTGGGGCGCAGGAAACGCGACTTGTGCACCTTCCTGATGAAGTACTTCAGCATCGCCTCGGTGTAGGTGAAATCGGCGATCACGCCATCCTTCATCGGCCGGATGGTGGTGATGTGGCCGGGGGTGCGGCCCAGCATCTGCTTGGCCTCCGCGCCCACCGCCGCCACCGTGCGGGTCCCGCCGATGGCGCGGTCCTGGCGCACCGCCACCACCGAGGGTTCGTTGAGCACGATGCCCTGCCCGCGCACGTAGATCAGGGTGTTGGCCGTGCCCAGGTCGATGGACAGGTCGTTGGAGAACATGCCGCGCAGCTTCTTGAACATCGGGGAAGTGGTTCCTGAGGGGTGGCCGAACCGTCCGGAACCGGCGGTTTTTCAGCGCAAAAACTGGTCTGATAGCCTAACAACCCGGCCGAACGCGGGCAAGGAAAAATCACGTGAAAACCGCGCCACGGCGCTGCCGGCATCCCTCTCGTTCATGTCTCCCCGGACCGGTGCCGCTGGCCGGCGGCGGTCGCAGCCGTTAACCTTTGCGGCGGTCGCGCCGCCGCGCACCGCCGCGCCGGCCATCGGTGCCGCCCGTTCCCCTGCAGAGGCTGTCCGATGTCCGCACTGATCTGTGGTTCCCTTGCCTACGACACCATCATGGTGTTTCCGGACCAGTTCAAGAACCATATCCTGCCGGACAAGGTACACATCCTGAACGTCTCGTTCCTGGTCCCTCGGATGCGCCGCGAGTTCGGCGGCTGCGCCGGCAACATCGCCTACAACCTGAAGCTGCTGGGCGGCGACCCGGTGCCGATGGCCACGGTGGGGCAGGATTTCGGCCCGTACCGGGAATGGTTCGAGGAAATGGATATCCGGCTGGACCAGGTGCGGGTGATCGACGAACTGTTCACCCCGCAGGCCTTCATCACCACCGACCACGACAACAACCAGATCACCGCCTTCCACCCCGGCGCGATGATGCGCAGCTACGAGAACCACGTGAAGGACGTGCCTGGCGTCACTTTCGGCATCGTCAGCCCGGACGGCCGCGAGGGCATGCTGCAGAACGCCGCCGAGTTCGCCGAGGCCGGCATCCCCTTCATCTTCGACCCCGGCCAGGCCATGCCGCTGTTCAACGGTGCGGAGTTGCGCCAGTTCATCGAACTGGCCGACTACGTCACCGTCAACGACTACGAATCCAACCTGCTGCAGGAACGCACCGGCTGGAGCGAGCAGGAAATCGCCTCGCGGGTGAAGGCCTACATCGCCACCCGCGGCCCCAAGGGCGCCTGCATCCATGCGGGAGGCAAACTGTACGACGTGCCGCCCGCGCACGAGCGCCGGGTCACCGACCCCACTGGTTGCGGCGATGCCTTCCGCGCCGGCCTGATCTTCGGCATCGAGAAAGGCCATGACTGGCAGACCATCGGCCGCATCGGCAATTTGATGGGTGCCCTCAAGGTGGAACACCCCGGCACCCAGAACCAGCGCTTCGACTACGAAGAGTTCAACGAGCAGTTCCGGCAACAGTTCGGCTATTCGCTGTAAGCACGGCCGTCTTCGCTTCGTCGTTCCCGGCCGCGTCGGCCGCGCGCAGCACGCGCAGGAAGTTGCCGCCCCAGATGCCGGCAACCTGTTCCGCCGTGTAGCCGCGCCGCAGGAGCTCCGCAGTGACGTTGGGCGCATCGCGTTCGCCGTCGAAGCCCTCCACGCCCGCGCCGTGGTCGAAATCGCTGCCGATGCCGACATGATCCACGCCGATGCGCTTGGCGATGTAGTCGATGTGGTCGACAAAATCGGACAGAGTCGCCCGCTTCCTCAACGCGACGAGGGCATCGTAGAACGCCAGGCGCCGCGCCTCGGGCAATGCATCGTAGCCTTCCGACGGCGACCTGAATTCATCCGGCAGCCCATATTCGGCGCGCAGCGTGCGTACTTGCGCCAGCTCTTCCTCGGTGGGTTCAAGCAGGTAGGCGCCGAACGGAGTCAGCTGCACCACGCCACCATTGGCCTTGATCGCATCGAGTTCTTCGTCGGCCAGGTTGCGGGTGTTGTCGACCAGCGCGCGGGCATTGGAGTGGGTGGCCGCCACCGGTGCGCGGCTGAGTTCCAGCGTCTGCCGCAACGCGGCGCTGGACAGTTGCGACACATCGATCAGCACGCCCAGGTCGTTGAAACGCTGCACGGCCTCCTTGCCGAGCGCGGACAAGCCGTGGTGGCGCTCCGTCCCCTCGCCGCCGGAAGGACGCGACGAATCGGAAAATGCATTGTGGCCGGCATGGTTGAGTGCGGCCACGCGCACGCCGGCATCGTAGTAAGCATCGAAGGCCGCGAGGTCGTTCCCGAGGATGCGCGCATTCTGGAAACCGAGCAGGACCGCGACCTTGTCTTCCCGGTGGATGCGCTGGATGTCATCCGCACTCAACGCCTGCTCGATGCGCCCTTCGCTGCCATCGATCAACGCGCGGATCGCGGCCAGCTTGTCCCCGGCCTGCTTGCGCGCCGCCTCGATGCCCTCCGGCGTTTCCGGGCCGGGCCCGACCGCGACGGCCAGCACCACGGTATCCACGCCACCTTCGGCCAGTTGCCCGAGGCTGGCGCGCGATCCGCCGCCAGGCGCGTGGTAGCGCGAGGGCGTCTCCGGCAACAGCACGTCGACATGGCTGTCCAGCACCAGCAGGCCTGCATGGACTGCGGATGCATCGACGACGGAATTCGGCAGTGGAGTACCTTGCATACCCGCCTCGCCGCCGCGCCCCTTGAAATAGAAGAATGCGCCCGCCGCCACTGCGGCTGCAGCGAGCAAGGCCAGCCACCATCCACTGCGATTTCCACGATATGTTGCGGTCATGCGGGCATCTCCACGAAGCAAGGAGGAGGGAGCGACGACGCCATGCCGGCATGTCGCCCCGGACTTCGTGGATGAATCTAGTGCGGTCGATGCGCCGCGCATAACAACCATTGGCAATGACCTGCTAACGGTTTGCTCATGCCGTCCCGTGGCAACCGTAATGATCGCGGCTGCCCACCCTGGCGGACGCACATCCGGTGCGTCCGCCAGCGCAGATGCTCAAAAGCGATAACGCAAGCCGAAATCCAGATTGTGCCCGGCCATCTCGCGACTGATCCGCTGCCCGCGCGAATCCAGGCCCTCGGCATCGGCAGTTTCGAACCAGCGATAACGCACCGTCAGCAACAGGCCGGGGCGCATTTCGTAGGCCACACCCGCGATCAACTGATAGGCCAGCACCGTATCTCGGTCATCGATCATCGCGAACGGCGGAATGGTCGGTGGCGCCCCCGCCGGAGTGCCGAAGGTATAAAGCCTGACATCGCCGAATCCAGCGCCCGCGCCGATGTACGGGTTCCAACGATTGTCGGCCAGATCCAGATGGGTGTTAAACATATAGCGGGTGACATCGAACCTGCCTTCCTGGGGCCGGGTGACCTGGACCGGCGTGATGGTCGTGTAACTGTCGCCATCGTTGTTGGTCCGGCCTATTTCAGCCTCCACCCGGAACCGACCGGATTTGTAGCCGGCCGCGATGTGGCCGCCCCAGCCCGAATCCACGCTGTTGACCAGGTGCAGGGTCGTCGGGGGCGCACTGTTGAAAACGGTATTGGCCACGGTGCCCGCCGAATCCTTCAGCATCGAGTACGTCAGAGCCCCTTCCACATACCAACCTCCGGACCCCTCCTGTGCCAGCGCCGTTTTAGTCACCGCCATCCCCATCACGACCAGCACGGTCGCGCGTGCACTCGATTCCAGGTACTTGTTCATCTCGTTATCTCCTTGGCGTGGTTGCAGGACGCGACCCTTGCGCGTCCGTCCTGCGATCCTTGCCGGATGGAGCCGGAGGAAAAACATCCCTGGCCTGATGGAGGGCTGATGGTTGCCTGACATGTGGCGCTCTTCGCGCCGAATGGCACCGCTCCCCGCTTCGGTGATACCGTCTGCCGGCAACGCGGAATCCGGGGATTGGGGGCCACCGATGGCAAAACCGCTCAACGCGTCCGACGGACCCGTGGTCCTAGCCCATGCACCACGCATGAGCTTGGGCGCGATCCAGCTCGACCCGCCACTCCTGCAAGCCGTGAACGGCGACAGGAGCGAGACCCTGGAACCACGCGTGATGCAGGTGCTCGTCGCGCTGGTCCAGGCCGAAGGGCGCATCGTGACCCGCGACGAACTGATCGCGCGCTGCTGGGATGGCCGGGTTGTCGGCGAGAACGCCATCCATCGAGTGATGTCGCGCATTCGTCACTTGGCGGCTGAATTCGGCGCGGAATCGTTCCAGTTGGAGAACATCCCCAAGGTTGGCTACCGGATCGTCCATGCCGGCTCTCCGCTGCCCTCCGGATCGACTGCCGACGACACCGTGGCATCCCCCGGCGCCTCGGCACCCTCAGCCTCGGCGACCCGTCGGCACCGCATCCCGGCCCTCGCCGCGCTGTCGGTCGTCCTGGCTTTGCTGGCCACGGCCATCTGGTGGCCGCATCCACCTGCACAATCGATCTCCGGCACGGCCACGGCGCCCTCGCTGGCCGTGTTGCCGTTCAGGACCCTCTCGCCCGGGCCGCGCGACGAGCTGATGGAACTGGGCATGGCCGAAACCCTGATCGCCCGGCTCTCGGCATCCGATGCCATCCGTGTGCATGCGCTTGAATCGGCACAACGGCTGGCCCGCGAAAGTCCGGACGCATTGCAGATCGCGCGCGCGCTGCAAGCCGACCATGTCGTCGATGGCACCATCCAGGCGCAACAGGATCGGGTCCGCGTCAATGTGCGCCTGTTGGCGCTCCCCTCGGGGACCGTCACCTGGAGCGATACTTTCGACGCCATGGCTGGCGAGGTATTCACCCTGCAGGACAACATCGCCCACTCGGTATCGCAGGCGCTGGCACTGAAGCTTCCCGCCTCCGTACTGGCGCAACGCAGCCCATGCGATGGAGCCGACGCCGCCCTCTACCGACAATACCTCGGCGCCCGTCACCTGCTTAGCGCGCCCGTGCCCGAACGCCTGCACCGGGCCATCGGCATGTTCCGCCAGATACTGGAACACGATCCGCTCTGCGCGCGCGCCTGGGCCGGCCAAGCGTTCGCATGGCGCACGCTCGCCATCGTCGGCGATACCCGGCCCAGGCAGAATTTCCCGCTTGCCGAAGCGGCGATAGCGCATGCGCTTGCGCTGAATCCGCACTTGGTCGAAGCGCATGCCGAACGCGGCTTCAAGCAATTCTGGTACGACTGGGACTGGCAGGCATCCGAGCAATCGCTGCTCCATGCCATCGCGCTGAACCCCAGCTCGGTGGATGCCCGCCGCGCCTATGCACACCTGCTCAACAATCTGGGCGAGGAAGCCCGCGCGCTCGAGCAAATCACACTGTCGCGCCAGATAGATCCGATGTCGCCACTGGAAAACGCGCTACATGGCCAGTTCCTGTTGACAGCGGGACGCACAGACGAAGCCCTGCGGCAACTCGATCACACTCTGACACTGGCACCGAACTTCTGGATTGCACTGCTCCACCGGGGCGGCATCGAGATGCAGCGCGACAACGCCGCCGCCGCCATTCCCTACCTGGCCCGCGCCAGCGAACAATCGCAAGGCAACAGCATCGCATTGAGCTCACTGGCAGTGGCGCATGCGCGCGCGGGACAACGCGAACAGGCCGAGGCGATCCTCGATCAATTGCAGCAGCGTGCCGCCTCTGGCTACGTGCCGCCCACCAGTCTGGCAGCGGTGGAGGTGGAGCTGGACCGTCACGACCGCGCACTGGAGTTGCTGGAACAAGCCTACGAGGAACGCGACCTGCGCCTGACCTTCATGAAAGTGGACCTCCGCTGGAATCCGCTGCGCAAACACCCGCGATTCATTGCGCTGGCGGAACGAATGGGACTTTACGCCGACCACGCCATCGGCTGGTGAGCGAATGCCCCTGCCCCTCGTGCCTACCCGTTTCCGGGATAGTCATCCGCTGCCCGCTCCAGCCACACAGGCAGATCGCGACGCTTCACGCCTTCGACCCCCGCCCGCCCCAGGCAAGCGAGCATGTAGTCGCGCTTGCCGGCATCGTCCCCGGCGAACGACAGCGCCAGGTCGCGGTCCATCCAGCGTCGGAACAGCACGAACAGCACCACGTGCATGGCAATCGCGAGCAAGGTCACGGCGACCACGATGGCGACGTCAACGCCCATCGTTTCCCTGCGCGATCCCCGGTGCGGGCGCCAGCATCTTCCATGCGATCAGCACGATCACCACATACAGCATCGCTTCGGCGATGCGTTGCAGCAGTCCACGCACTTCCGCGAACGCCGGATCCACCATCAAGCCGAACAGGCCCAACCAGACGACACCCGCCACCGCCAGCGTCGCGCGCACGCCTGCGGAAATCCCCGGCGCGGTGGCCAGCAACACGAAACCGAGGCCCCCCGCCGGATAGGTCAGCACGCCCAGCAGATTGTGCAGCCCCTGGCTGATGCTGCCCTCGACCGGACAACCGGGATCACAGGGTGTGATGACGGCGCCGAGATAGGCAATCGGCTGCGACAACAACAGCCAGTAACCGACGCGGCTGGCGCCACCGACGCGCGCAACCGGCGCCGCGACGAACAGGAACGCCGCGAGCAACGCCCCCAGCACGGCGAAGCCCAGCCATCCGATTTCCGCCGCGCGCGCCGTGCCGGTGGCATTGAGCTCGCTGATGTATTGCGAAACCTGCGAATAGCCCGGCTTCACCGCCGCGCCGCCGAACAGCACCAGCAAGCCCATCGCGATGGTCGCGATGGCAAGCAGCCGCGCCAGCCGGACCCGGCCCATGGCGTCAGTCCCAACCCGGCATCTGGCTGCCGTCCAGTCCGCCCACTTCGAACACGGCGGTGCGCGTGCCGCCTTCCTTCACCGGGAACTCGATCGATGCCACCTTCGACTGCCGCAGCAACTTCCAAAGCGCCTTCTGGTCGCTGATGAACATCGCGATGGCTTCGTCGGTATCCGGGCGCCAGGCATCCATCGCCTTCGGCTCGCCGCCGTCCACCGCCACCTTCACCTTGCAACCCCGGGCGCAACGGAAATCGCTGGCCTGCAGCACCAGGTAGCTGCTGCGCTCCCATTTGGGATGGTCGCGGAACACCAGTTGCACCGGATGCGCGCCGCTGCCGTCCACGTCCACCGGATCCTTGCTGTACATCATCGCCGAGCGCTGGATGCCGCCCTCGGTGGCCACCTGCGCGTAGTGCCACAGCGCCTCCATCCGGCGCAGTTCACGCGTTTCTTCCGCCTTGGCCTTCACCTCGTCGTAGCCGGGCGCGACCCCGGCGGCGGCTTGCGAATCCGGGTACTGCGCCAGCAAGGCCGCGCCATGGATGCGCGCCATCTCCCAATTGTTCCCTTGCAAGGCACTGTCATATTCGCGTGCAAGTTGCGCGGCGGCCTGCTCCTGTTCGGCGGCCGCTGCGGCGGCCTGGGCCTGGCGTTTGGCTTCGCTGTCGCAACCGGCCAGAGCCAACAGGCCAAACAACAGGACTCCGGGAAAGACAAGGTTGGAATTCATCGCGGTTCTCCGGTTTCCATCAAACGATCAACAGCCAAGGCCACTTCATCGGGACGCTCCATGATCGACATATGGCCACAGTCGTCGAGCAGGACTTTAACCGCTTGCGGAATCCGCTGGCCGTAGAGGTCCATCGCACTGGGATCGATCACCCCGTCGCGGTCGCACCACAGCAACAAGGCCGGCTGGTCGATGCGGGTGGCCGCCTCGCCGGGCAGGAAGCTTTCGTCGCCGCGCCCGATCCGGTCCAGCACGGCCTGTTCGAACGGCGCCTGTGCCCGCCGCATCCGGACCAGCGCGCGCGCGGCCGGCTTGGGAATCCACGGTTTGGCTTCGGCGCGGTGGAATACCGTGTCGATGTAGTGTCGCAGCGAGGCTTCATCGTGCACCTCGAACGGATTCTCTCCGGCCAGCACCGCCTCGCCGAAGGCGTTGTCGTCGAAACGCACGCCCGCCGCGGAGATCAGGCCCACGCGGTCGACCAGCCCCGGATGTCCGGCAGCGGTTACCGCCGCAATGCCGCCGCCCATCGAATGTCCCAGCAATACCACGGGCGCATCGGTTCCCTCCGCGAGGTATCGGATGAATGTCGCCACGCGCTCGCCCTGCGCCCGGAAACCGTAATCCTCGCCCGGCTTGCGTTCGCTCGCACCCCAGCCCGGCAGGTCCGGGATCACCAGCCGGTAACGGTCGCCCAGGCGTTCGGCCAGCGGGTACCAGTTCTCCTTGCTGCCGGTGAAGCCATGGATCATCACCAGCAGCGGCGCATCCGGCGGCGCAGTGGCGCGTTCGGCATAGGCCCAACGGTGCCCGGCCACGTCCGCATGCCGCAAGGACAGGCCGGCAGTCCGGCGCTGGCGCTCATATTCCGTCCGCACCAGCGCATCCGGGCCGCGCCATAGCCATGCCATGGCGACCACAAGGAAAACGGCCGCCAACACGGCGGCCGTTTTCCACAGCGCGCGCCGGGAACGCATGGCTTACTGCTTCTCCGCCGCCTTGGCCAGCACGGCCTCCACGGAGCCCGTGGTGATCGGGTGGTAGCCCGGCCGTGCGCGCTCGAAGCTTTCCTTCGCGAAAGCGAGACCTTCCGGCGTCTTCGCCAGCTCCTCGTAGATCGGCATGATCAGCTTGCGGCGGCCGACGCGCTCGATGAACTTGCCCACTTCCGGCAACACCGCGTCATAACCGCTGCGCAAGGCCAGTGGATACCAGCGCATCGCGATCTCGCCGTTGGCGGTGCCGGTGAAGCCGTAGGCCTGGTCCAGCTGGGCCAGTTGCTCGACCGTGAGCTTGTCGCCCATGCCCTTGAGGAAGTTGACCCACTGTTGCGTGGTCCACTCCGAAGTGACCTGCGCGTTCGGCAACTGCCCGCTGCCCAGCCAGGCGATGCGCGCGGTATCGGTCAGGGCGAAACCGCGCGAACGCGCCTTCGTCGCGAACGCCGGGATGCCCGGCTGGTTGAGCCATGCGTCCAGTTCCTCGCGGCTGACCGCATTCGGACTCTTCGGCAGCAGGTGCTGTTCCAGATAGGCGACGAACTGGTCGGTGGTGGCGCTCTGGAAGGCATGGTCGTCGAACCAGCCGCGCAGGAACGGATCGAACACCTCGCGGCCGAAACGTTGCTCCAGGAACTGCAGGAACCATGCGCCCTTCACGTAGGCCACGCTGCTCAGCGATTCGTCCGGATCGCGCTCCGCCAGCGGCGGCAACGCCAGCGCCTGGTCGGCCGGCGACATGTCCTTGATCTCCGCCAGCAGGTCGGTCTGGTCGATCTGGCGCTCCATCTCGGCCATCTCGTGGCCATACAGCGCTTCGGTGATGCGGTCCTGCACGTAGGTGGTGAAGCCTTCGTTGAGCCAGATGTCCTTCCAGCTGGCATTGGTCACCAGGTTGCCGGACCAGCTGTGCGCCAGCTCATGCGCGATCAGCGAGACCAGCGACTTGTCGCCGACGATCACGGTGGGCGTGATGAAGCTCAGGCGCGGGTTCTCCATGCCACCGAACGGGAACGACGGCGGCAGCACCAGCATGTCGTAGCGCTCCCAGCGATACGGACCGTACAGGGCCTCGGTGGTGGCGATCATCTTCTCGGTGTCTTCGAACTCGGCGACCGCCCGGTCCACCATCGACGGCTCGGCCCAGACGCCGCTGCGTTCCGAGATGGGCTTGAACACCAGGTCGCCGGCGGCGATCGCCAGCAGGTAGGACGGGATGGGCTGCGGCATGTTGAATACGTATTCGCCGTCGCGCACCGCCTGCGGATCGTTGTCGGCGCTCATCAGCACCATCACGTCCGGTCGCGTGGTCACCCGCGCGCTGTAGGTGAAGCGCACGCTGGGGGTGTCCTGCAACGGCACCCAGCTGCGGGCATGGATGGCCTGCGACTGGCTGAACATGAAGGGCAACTGCTTGCCTTCGGTCATCGACGGTTCCAGCCACTGCAGGCCGGAAGCATCCGGCGAGGTGCGGTAGGTCACTCGCACATTGGCCGGACGGTCCGGCGTCTCGATGGTCAGCTTGCTGCCGTGGATCCTGTCCGCACCGGCCAGCTCGAATGCCAGCGGCGCCCAGTTGCCCTGGCCATCATCGCCTTCCACCTTCTCGATGGCGAGGTCGCGCGTGTCCAGCACCAGTTGCGTGGCCTGCGCGTCCTTCCATTCCAGCGTGTAGATCGCGGTGCCGGCAAGTTGCCGGTTGTCGAAGTCCAGCGCCAGGTCCAGTGCCAGGTCGGTGATGACCACCTTGTCGGGCTGGGCGTAGGAGCTTTCGTCGTGGCGGCGCGCGTCCACCGCGGAGGCCGGTGCGTCAGCCAGAGCGGGCTGTGCGGCCTGCGGGGTTTCACGGGAACAGCCTGCCGTCATGATCGCGGCACAGGACAAGGTCAGGAAGACGGAACGCATCGGGGATTTCCGGCAGAGGGGAACGGCAAGTTTACCGTCCTTTCCAGCCCGCCCCCGGAAACCCCGGCCCCTTCCCGCTGTGGGAGCAACTTTTCCCGTACCCGTAGGAGCGACGTCATTCGCGATTGCTTTCCCGGCAAGGCCTCAACGCGACTGACGTCGCTCCTACAGGCACGGACGGGGACTTCAGACCTTGTAACCCGTATGCGCCGCCACGATGCCGGCCGACAGGTTCCTGTAGTGGGTACGGGCGAAGCCGGCTTCTTCCATCATCGCCTTCAATGCTTCCTGCGGCGGATGCTTGCGGATGCTTTCGGCCAGGTACTGGTAGCTGTCGCCATCGCGGGCGAACAGCTGGCCCAGCTTCGGCAACACCTTGAACGAATGGAAGTCGTAGACCGGCTTGAACCAGTCCACGGTCACTTCGGAGAACTCCAGCACCCGCGCCTGCCCGCCCACCTTCAGCACGCGGTGCATCTCGCGCAGCGCGGCATCCTTGTCGGTGACGTTGCGCAAACCGAAGGCGATGGTGACCAGGTCGAAACTGGCGTCCGGGAACGGCAACGCCTCGGCGTTGCACTGCACGTATTCCAGCCCGGACACCAACCCGCGGTCGGTGAGCCGGTTGCGCCCCACCGACAGCATGCCGGCATTGATGTCGCCCAGCACGATTCCACCGGTTTCACCCACCCGGTCCTTCAACAGGGCGGCGATATCGCCGGTGCCTCCCGCCAGGTCCAATACCCGGTCGCCCGGTTTCACCTGCGCGGTGGCGACGAACCAGCGTTTCCATACCCGATGGATGCCCAGGCTCATCAGGTCGTTCATCAGGTCGTAGTTGCCGGCGACCGAGGTGAACACTTCCCCGACCAGCTTCTGCTTTTCGCCGGCGGGCACGTCGCGGAAGCCGAAATGGGTGGTGCCGGTCTTGTACGGGGATTCGCTCATGCGGCCATTATCGCACCTGTGCGGGACCATGGCCGCGGACGCCGGCGACGAAATGGACGGTTCAGGCGGGACCGCGCAGAATCGGTCCACACACTTCCATGGAGGCATGCCATGAAACACCTGCCCCTGCTGTTTTCGCTCGCGCTGGGCGCGATGCTGGCCGGGCTGGCCGGTGGAGCCGATGCCCGCTCCCGCAACGTCACCGATCCCGACGCTCCGCGCAGCCTGCCCGCCGAGGACAGCGCCGTGAGCGTGGACTGGACCGATCCGGCCGAATTCACCGAACTGCGCTTCAGCGGCAACCGCTGGGAATCCCGGCGCGGCAACTGGGTCGAAGACCTGGCCCGCCACCTGCGCGGCGCGGCGGAACGGCAACTTGAGCCGGGACAACGGCTGGAAGTCACCATCACCGACATCCAGCGCGCCGGCAGCTTCGAGCCGCAGCGCCCGGCACGGATGGACAACGTGCGCATCCTGCGCGACATCTACCCGCCGCGGATCACGCTGGACTTCAAGCTGACCGACGCCAGCGGCACCGTGCTGTCGGAAGGCGAGCGCCGGCTGGTCAACCACAGCTACCTGTCCAACTCCGCCCTTGGCGACAGCGATCCGCTCCGCCACGAGAAGCGCCTGCTGGACGACTGGGTCCGCCGCGAATTCCGCACGACGCACGCGCACTGACCCAAGCCCGGCCCCGGATGAGCGCCTTCGACCTGACCCCGCCCACCGAAGCAGAGCGGACGCGGCTGGCCGCCCCGTTGAGCGAGGAGGAGCGCCGTGTGCTGCTTCGCCATGGCACCGAGGCGCCATTCTGCGGCGCCTTCCTCGACAACAAGCGCGAAGGCGCCTATACCTGCCGCTTGTGCGGGCTGCCATTGTTCCGCTCCAGCGCCAAGTTCGACTCCGGCACCGGCTGGCCCAGCTTCTTCGCCCCGTTCGACGAAGCCCACATCGCCCGCATCCGCGACCACAGCCACGGCATGGTCCGCACCGAAATCGTCTGCGCGCGCTGCAACAGCCACCTGGGGCATGTCTTCCCGGACGGGCCGCCGCCGACGCACGAACGCCATTGCCTCAATTCGGTTTCGCTGGCCTTTACCGGCAGCGGCGAACCCTGGCCCGACCCGCTGCAACGCGGTGGCGCCGAAGCGGGCACGGCAGCGTGACCGTCTACGTCGACGACCCCTTCACCCGCTGGCGCGGGCAGCGCTGGGCGCACCTGATGGCCGATACCCTGGACGAACTGCATGCCTTCGCCCAGCAGAAACTCGGCATCCCGCGCCGCGCCTTCCAGGACAAGACCAGCGGCGCGCACTACGACGTGCCCGAGCCCTTGCGCGACGAAGCCATCCGGCTGGGCGCCGTGCCCATCTCGCGCCACACCGACCGCGAGCTCATGCGCCGGGTGATCCGCAATGCCCGCGCGCAAGGGCGCGGCAAAACCGCCTGAAACGGCGCGTGGGATCGACCACTCCGCGCTTCGCGTTATCCTTGCCCGCATCGAAGACGCCGTTCCTGCGCGTCATGCCAGGCAGACACCATGACCGATACCCCGCCCGACCGCCTCGCCGTGGACCCTCGCAGCCGCTACTACGATGACGCCGCCATCAGCCGTGGCGTGGGCGTGCGCTTCAATGGGGTGGAACGCAACAACGTGGAGGAATACAGCGTCAGCGAAGGCTGGATCCGCGTGCAGGCGGGCAAGTCGCTGGACCGCCGCGGCAATCCGATGACCCTCAAGGTCAGGGGCGTGGTGGAAGCCTATTTCAAGGATGTCGCCGGGGACTGATCCGGCCCGCATCCACGGGTATAGAATCGGACCGAAACGCGGCCATCCGGCCTGTCGTGGAGGCCGTATGTCGCACGCCCCGAAAACCCGTGACCACGGGCCAGCCCTGCTGGGCATCGCGCTGTTGGTCGCCGCGGCTCCCGCCGCCGCGGTCGAGCCGCTGGACACCTTCAGCGTCCGCCTGGGCGGTTATGTCAGCCGGTTCGACATGGAGGTTCGCGCCGATGGCGAACTCATGAACGGCACCAACGTGGACCTCCATCACGATCTTGGCCTGGACCCGGGCAATCCGCTGGCCTTCCTGAGCGCGACCTGGCGGCCGTTCGACCGCCACGAGTTCGGCCTCTCCTATTACCGCGACGATGTCGAGGGCAGCCGCCGGCTGGAACGCGACATCGTGTTCGACGACAAGGTCTACCAGGCCGCAGCCACGGTGCATGCCGGCTACGACTTCAGCGCATTGCAGGCCTATTACGTGTGGTGGGCCGCCTCGCGCGAGAAGTGGGCAGTGGGTCCGCAAGTCGGCCTGACCTGGTACCGCATGGACATCGACCTTGCGCTGGAACTGGATGTGAATGGCAACCCCGTCGTCGAGGGCGGCCTGACGAGCGAAGCCACCGCTGACCTGCCCGCCATCACGCTGGGCCTGAGCTGGCGCTGGGTACCCGCCGACCAATGGCGCATTTCGGCCGAGGCCGGCTACTTCTCCACCCAGATCAACGATATCGATGCCGACGCGTTCTACGGCCGCGCGGGCGTGGAATGGTTCCCGTGGGAACGCACCGGCTTCTCGTTGTTCTACACCCGCAACAACATCCGCGGACACATCGAAAGAACGGCCTACACGGGCAACCTCGACCTCCGCAACAGCGGCGTGAGCCTGGGGCTGGTCTACCGGTTCTGAACGAAGCAAGCGGCGCAAATCAGTCGCTGCGGCCAAAGACCATCAGAGGTGGCCCGCACGCCCGGCTTTCGGCCTGTCAGCCGCCGTCCGGAATCTCCGCCTCCACCAGTTGCGCCAGCAGTGCAAGCGATTCCTGCCAACCGAGATGGCACGCATCGACCGGGATCACGTCGGGTATGCCCTCCTGGACGATCTCGACGCGGGTGCCGACCAGCGCCGGCTTCAATGTCACCGTCACCTGCATGGTGCCGGGCAGGTTCGGATCGTCGAACTCGTCGGTGTGGCGGATGCGCTCGTTCGGCACCAGTTCCAGGTACCTGCCGCCGAAGGAATGGCGGCTACCGGTGCCGAAGTTGGTGAACGACATTCTGTACGAGCCGCCGACGCGGGCGTCGATCTGGTGGACCTCGCCGGTGAATCCGTGCGGCGGCAGCCACTTGACCATCGCATCCGGGTCGAGGAAAGCGCGGTAGATGCGCTCGGGCGGCGCTTTCAATACACGGTGCAGTGTCACGGTGCCGGGCATGTTGGTTTCTCCTTCTCAGGGGCCGGTGCCGGGCGGATGCCCGCCCACTCCCGGTAAGCGTAGTACAACCCGAACAACACCATCATCCCGCCGACGGCCAGGAAGATGGGAGCGGCCACGGCATTGGCCTGCGCCGAACGGAATACCTCGAACGAAGGCCCGCCTCCCAAGGCGCTCATGGGCGAGGCATGGGCGATGAGCATTACCCCAAGCCCGAGGTTCAACGCCACGTCGAGCCGACGCAACCACGTGCGCGTGCCGCCAAGCAGCAATGTGATGGCATGCTGGAACGCCATTGCGAGCAACAGGACCAGCGTCAGCCCACGTTGCCAGCTGCCTGAGAACTCTGTGGTCAATGCCAACCCTTCCACCGGCACCGCTTCCGGGAGCAGCAGCCCGGCGAAGGTCACCGGCGCGGTGTACATGAACACCGGGAACAGCAGGAATGCGACCAGGGACAGGGCCGAGAGGCTGCGCGGCATCCAGTCCGGCCCGCGCTTTGGCTTCCAGTTGAAAGAGCCGGGGCGACGGCGGCGCACCCAATCAGCCAGCGCGAAGAACACCAGCAGGATGCCCAGCCATTGCAGGAACAGGCCACCCACGTCCATGTCTTCCGCGCTCAACCGCGAATGCATGACCAGCACCACTGCGCCACCCAGCGCCCAGATCAGGAAGTGATGCGTGTCGGCGGCGGCGATCAGTGCCGGACGCGCGTGATAACGCTGCGCGACTTCGGCCGGACGGCCGAAGTCGGCCAGCAGCGCCATCACCATCGCCTTGTCGGGCGCATGGCCGGCGGCCTGCGCGCGCCCAGCCAGTTCTTCGTCCAGCAATGCACGCAATTCGAACGCCACGTCGTTGCGCTTTGCCCGCGGCAGGCAAGCCGCCACGTCGCGCACGTAGGAGTCGATGACTTCGTTGATGTTCATCAGTCCGTTTCCTTGTCCAGAAAGCCGCCCATCACCCGTACCTGGTCACGCCAGGCCCCGGTCAGTGCCGCGAACGCGCGCGCGCCCTCCGCGCTGAGCCGGTAGTAGCGGCGCGGCGGCGCATGTTCGGTATTCCATTCGCTGGTGAGCAGACCCTGTCCCTCCAGCCGCCGCAACAGCGGGTAGAGGGTGCCTTCCTCCACCGGCATGCCGCCTTCCAGCAAAGCCTGCTTCAGCGAATAGCCGTATTGCGGCACCCGCAGCCGCGACAGCACGGCGAGCACCAGCACCCCGCGCCTGAGTTCGGTCAGTCCTGTGTTGTCGCGCTCTACCATGCGTCACCCATTACTGTTTAGTGCACAGTACAAAGCGCTGGCTACTGTGTCAAGCACAGTAATGTGCGTGCAGCACAAAGCCGGGGAATCCTGACAACGTATCGCTTCCGGGATCGCGAAAAGAACCCCTAGCCCAAGGAAGAAACAAAAAGAGCCACCCACATCAAGTCGCGGAAAATGAGACAAAAGCGGACATAATGTCCGCATTCCGTCCCGCCGCAGACTCCCCATGGAAGACACCCGCACGCTCCTGACCACCCTTCGGGGCCGCTACAACCAGCGAGAACTGGCCGAGGCGCTGGGCATCACCACCCGTACCCTGCGGCGCTGGCAGGTGGGCGAAACCGAGCCTCCGCTGTACGCCGCTGATGCCATCCGTCAGCGTCTGCTTCCATTGACCGGCCACAGCGGAACCAAAATCGTTGCAAGGAATACCACCATGTCTGAAGCAACTACTGTGCCTGCTCGCGCGTTCCCCAGCAAAGGGAACTGGACAGACGAGCAGCTCAAGCTGGCTTTCCACTTCTACTGCCAGACGCCATTCGGCAAGCTGCATAGCCGGAACAAACAGATCATCGAATTAGCCAACCTGATCGGCCGCACGCCAAGCGCGTTAGCAATGAAACTGGTCAACTTCGCCAGTCTCGATCCATCAATCACCGACACCGGGCGCAAAGGACTGACTGGCGCATCCGCGCAGGACCGGAAGATTTGGGACGAGTTTCATGCCGATTGGGAACGGCTGACCGTCGAGTGCGAGCAACTTCGCGCTTACCTGCTGAAAGGACATGAGCAAGCACCTGAACCTCTGCTGGGAAACGAAGACGATTTCGCGCTCGGCGACTACACCGGCGAAACCCGTCAGGCCATAGTGTGGCAACGCATCAAACAGGACTTCTTTCGGCGTGCCGTGCTGGCCAGCTATCGCGGTCGATGCTGTATTTCGGGCATCAGTGATCAACGCTTCCTCATCGCGAGCCACATCGTGCCGTGGCGGCAGGACAAGGCGAATCGACTCAATCCAAGCAATGGACTATGCCTGTCCGCGATCCATGACAAAGCATTCGACCAGCATCTTTTCTCGCTGACTGATAACCATCGAATCGTTCTATCGAAGCAACTGAAAGCAAGCAAAGACACGTTCTTGCAGGAAGTGTTCTGGCCCACCGAGGATCGCCTCATCGAACTGCCGGAGCGATTCAGGCCGGAACAAGCGTTCATACGCAGTCACCGGGAAGCGATGCTGAGAAGCGAGACATGAAGAACATCACCATTGGGCTTGCTGGACCGAACTGGAAGCTAGCGGCGACAGCGCGCTACTACGCGGAAAGGGGCGATGGCGAGGAATATGCATTTGGGACAACGCCCATTGAAGCATTGGCGAAGCTCGAAAAGCGCGAAGCAACAGTCAATTCGAAGTTCGACCAGGACCTTGCCGAAGAAGTCGCATTTCTCGCCCTAGGCGCTGCTGACTTCCTTAAGGATCACCGAGGCACAGACTTAGACGCACACGGCGGCTACGTGGGATTTATCGGTGAGGTCATCCGCCATGCCCCCATGCTCGCCGATCGCTGGCACAGGCTGGACGGGAGTGATTTCTGCGGCGTTTGGCTCTACGACGTAACCGAGAGATTTGGGCGAGAATGGGCCGAAGGACTCTTCAGTGGAACAGACGAGAATCCAGCAGAACGGCTCGATTGCATCATTGAAGACGAGATGGGGAAATGGCAGTGAATGTGTATCGTCCAATGTTCAGCGGCCAACCCCAAGTCGTACATCACGGTAACTGCGTAGGTGTGTATGAACAACAAGTGGCGGGGCATTACGTGTCCGCTCTACCAGCTGTCTTGGCTTTCTTGCTGACCAGCGAAAATCGGTAGCCCATCGCATCGGCCACCTTCAACACCGTGCCGAAGCCGGGATTGCCATTGCTGGACAGCGCCTTGTACAAGCCTTCGCGGGTCAGCCCGGTATCGCGCGCCAGTTGGCTCATGTTGCGCGCACGCGCTGCGACGCCCAATGCATGCATCAGGAACACCGGATCGTCCCCGGTTTCCTCGAAGCACGCATCCAGATACGCGGCGATATCCACCTCGGTCTTCAGGTACTCGGCCGAATCCCACGGCGTGGTTTTCAATGCCATGTCAGTCCCCCCAACTCGTCCGCCTACGCCAAAGCGGCCTTGATATCCGCTCGTTGCGATTTCTTATCGCGCCGCACAGCAGCAACACCCATGCTTCGTGTAATACACGCGACAGTGACGTAGGCTGAATTGGTTTCATGAACCCAATAACGCGCGATCCCGGCAAAGGTGCTGGGCTTTGATGGAACCACAACCCAGCCTATGGACTGCTCACGCCGCCACGTCGATATATTCCACCTGGCTCGACGGCAGCGGAATGGCACCGCCATCCTCGCGCAGACCGGCCAGGTGCAATTCAATGGCATCGTGGATCAGTGATTCCACCTCGGCCTTGGTTGCGCCCGTGGCAACGCAGCCCGGCAAGTCCGGTACATAGGCGGAATAATTGTTGCCCGCTTGTTCGATGACGACGGCATAGCGCATGGTTATCACCTCTTCAGCCCGGCTTGTTTCAGGATGCTGTTGAGCGTGCCGGGAGCCACGTCATCACCCCAGCTTTCCCGCGACTGTCAGCCAACCCGGATGGTGCGGATGCCTGAACTGGCGATGGCTGCCAGTCTGCTGCACCTGTTGCCAGCCGGCGTCCTTGAGTTGCTGGAGTATGTCGCGGATCTTCGGCGGCATGGGTTCGCGTTCCTTGCGATAGCGGATTATTGCTTGCCTGGGGTGCCCTCACCCACTTTCGGCACCCCCTCCCGTCCGCGGGAGAGGGACTCAATTATGGCAAAGGGATCAAACCCCCACTGGATTCGCCTTCTCCGGATCGATCTTGTACTGCTTGATCGCCCGCGCCACATCCTTGCCGGTCATCTTGCCTTCCTTCGCCAACGCGGCGATGGCGGCATGCGCGATGTAGTAGCGGTCCACCTCGAAGAAGCGGCGCAGGTTGACGCGGGTGTCGCTGCGGCCGAAACCGTCGGTACCCAGCACGGTGTAGTGGCCGGGGACGAAGGCACGGATCTGGTCGGCATAGCCGCGCACATAATCCGTGGCAGCGATGGCCGGACCCTGGCGTCCTTCCAAGAGCTCGGTCACGTAGGCCTTGCGCGGCTCCTTCGCTTCCGGATGCAGGCGGTTCCAACGCTCGGCGTCGAAACCGTCGCGGCGCAGTTCGTTGAAGCTGGGGCAGGACCAGATGTCGGCGGTGACGCCGAAGTCCTTGTCCAGCAGTTCGGCCGCGGCGATGGCCTCGCGCAGGATGGTGCCGCTGCCCAGCAACTGCACGCGCAACTCGCCCTTCTTCGGCTTGCCCGCGTCCTTCAACAGGTACATCCCCTTGATGATCCCCGCCTCGGCGCCCTGCGGCATTTCCGGGTGCGGGTAGTTCTCGTTCATCAGGGTGATGTAGTAGTACTCGTCTTCCTGATCGGCCAGCATCCGCTGCATGCCGTGCTGCAGGACGACGATGACTTCATAGCCGAAGGTCGGGTCGTAGCTGCGGACATTCGGGATGGCGCCGGCCAGCAGATGGCTGTGGCCGTCCTCGTGCTGCAGGCCTTCGCCGTTGAGCGTGGTGCGCCCGGCGGTGCCGCCCAGCAGGAAGCCGCGCGTGCGCATGTCCGCCGCCTGCCAGGCGATGTCGCCCACGCGCTGGAAGCCAAACATCGAGTAGTAGATGTAGAACGGCAGCATCGGCACGTTGCTGACCGAATAGCTGGTGCCGGCGGCCATCCACGAAGCGATGGCGCCCGGCTCGCTGATGCCCTGCTGCAGCACCTGGCCGGCCTGGTCCTCGCGGTAATACATCAGCTGGTCGGAATCGACCGGCTTGTACTTCTGTCCGAACGGGGCGTAGATGCCGATCTGGCGGAACATGCCTTCCATGCCGAAGGTGCGCGCCTCGTCGGCGACGATGGGCACCACGCGCGGGCCCACCTGCTTGTCGCGCAGCACGATGTTCAGGCCCTGCACGAAGGCCATGGTGGTGCTGAGCTCGCGGTCGCCGCTGGACTTGAGCAGGCGCTCGAAGACGTCCAGCTTGGGCGTCTCGAACGACTCGTCGGCCTTGCGCCGACGCTGCGGCAGGTAGCCGCCCAGCACAGCGCGGCGTTCCTTCAGGTACTGCACTTCCGGCGAGTTTTCGCCGGGGTGGTAGAACGGGACCTGCTCGGCCTCTTCCAGCTGCTTGTCGCTGAGCGGGATGTTGAAGCGGTCGCGGAAGGTGCGTACCGCGTCGTCGTCCAGCTTCTTGGTCTGGTGGGTGGGATTGAGCGATTCGCCCGCCGAACCCATGCCGTAGCCCTTCACCGTCTTGGCCAGGATCACCGTGGGCATGCCCTTGGTGTTCACGGCTTCGTGATAGGCCGCGTAGACCTTGTGCGGATCGTGGCCGCCGCGGTTGAGGCGCCAGATGTCGTCGTCGGACAGGTTGGCCACCATCGCCGCCGTCTCCGGATACTTGCCGAAGAAGTTGGCGCGCGTGTAGGCACCGCCGAAGGCCTTGCAGTTCTGGTATTCGCCGTCGACGGTTTCCATCATCAGCTTCTTCAGCACGCCGTCGGTGTCGCGGGCCAGGAGCGGATCCCAGTAGCCGCCCCACAGCAGCTTGATGACGTTCCAGCCGCCGCCGCGGAACACGCCTTCCAGTTCCTGGATGATCTTGCCGTTGCCGCGCACCGGGCCGTCCAGCCGCTGCAGGTTGCAGTTGACCACGAAGATCAGGTTGTCCAGCCCCTCGCGGCCGGCCAGCGCGATGGCACCCAGGGTTTCTGGCTCGTCGCTCTCGCCATCGCCGATGAAGCACCACACCTTGCGGTCGGACGGTGCGATCAGGCCGCGGTGCTCCAGGTACTTCATGAATTGCGCCTGGTAGATGGCGGCCAGCGGACCCAAGCCCATCGACACGGTGGGCGTCTGCCAGAAATCCGGCATCAGCCACGGATGCGGATAGGAGGAAATGCCCTGCCCGTCCACTTCCATGCGGAAGTTGTCCAATTG
Organism: uncultured Pseudoxanthomonas sp.; assembly: GCA_964562135.1. Lineage (GTDB taxonomy): Bacteria > Pseudomonadota > Gammaproteobacteria > Xanthomonadales > Xanthomonadaceae > Pseudoxanthomonas_A. The sequence continues at coordinate 72,326 of CAZLSG010000004.1, forward strand.
CGATTCGTTGATGCGGCCTTCAAGGAAGGCGCGCGCATAGATGCCCGGCGAGCTGTGGCCCTGGATGAACAGCAGGTCGCCCGGGTGGCTGTCGCTGGGCGCGCGCCAGAAGTGGTTGAAGCCCACGTCATACAGCGTGGCCGACGAGGCGAAGCTGGCGATATGCCCGCCCAGGTCGCCGGGCTTGCGGTTGGCGCGCACCACCGTGGCCATGGCGTTCCAGCGGATGATGGAGCGGATGCGCCATTCCAGTTCCGCATTGCCGGGCGAACGGGCCTCGTTGGCCGGCGCGATGGTGTTGACGTATTCGGTGGTGGGCGAGAACGGAAGATAGGCGCCGGCACGGCGCGTCACTTCCACCATGCCTTCCAGCAACTGGTGCGCGCGCAAGGCACCATCCTGCCGGATCACCGCCTGCATGGAATCGATCCATTCGCGGGTTTCCTGCGGGTCCGGATCGTTGTGCAGCATTTCATTCAACCAGTTCATCGCCTCTCCCTGTTGCACCGCACCGCAGCACGGTCGATTCGTTATGTATTAGCTTTGGAAGTGTAGCGTACGGCTACCGGTGGAACAGCCGCTACGCACGCGTATGGAAGCCGCGGAAATGCCTGTCCCGGGACATCCGGGCGCATACCAATTACGGCCACTCGCCGAAATGAGACCGCGTTCTACCCCCGGCTGCCGCGCAGGCCTATCATCGGACGCGGGGAAGGCAGGGGATTTCCGGATGTCCGCAGGACAAGGGGACTTGCATCAACCGCCCGCCGTGGCCGGCAGTGTCCGTTGGCGCGACAGCCTGCGCACGCGCATCGCACTGTGGTCAGGGTTGCTCAACCTGGCGCTCGTGTTGCTGGTCACGCTGGCGACCGCGTGGTTCGCGCATCGCGCCATCCTCGCGGATACCCGGCGCAATGTGCGGGCCACCACCCAGGAAGCCGCGCACCGGCTGGAAGGCGCGATGGTCCCGATCACCATCACCACGGACGGATTGTCCGGGCTGGCCAGCCAATCCACGCTGGAACCTGAGGCGCTGGCCACCGTGTTGCGCAACATGGTGCGGGCAACGCCCTGGGCAACCGGAGGCCTGCTGGCGCTGGAACCGGCGGAGCCGGACGGGCCAGGGTTCGCGCGCTACATTGCCGTGCAAGGCCCGGACCGCGACTTCGTCGCCGACGGCTACGATTTCCGCGCGCAGCCCTGGTACCGGCGCACGCTGGCTTCGCCGACCGGCTGGTGGTCGGAACCCTACCTGCACCAGACCGCGGGCGGCGTGTGGATGGTCACCTACAACCAGCCGCTGCGGGCCAGCGGGCGCGGCGCGCCCAACAAGGGCATGATCAGCCTGGACCTGCCGGTGGATGCCTTGCTGGAGCAGATCGACACGCTGGCGCACCTGCCGGGCTGGCAGGTCAGCCTGGTGGCGCCGGAAGGCACACTGGCGCTGCGCTCGGACGCGGACCCGGATTCGGAGCTGCCTCCCGCCACCACGCTGTCCGACTACATCGAGGCGCAAGGACGCACCGACCTGCTGGCCGCTTCCGCCGCCACCCGCCTGCGCCAGTCGTTGAACTACAGCCACGCCGACCCGCATGGCGACCACACCCTGTTCAGCGTGGTCGAGCCCATCGGCGACAGCGGCTGGAGCCTGCTGGTGACACAGTCGCACGCGCTGGATGCCGCGCGCCTGAAGCAGGCGCTGTCGCTGGTGGCCGCAACCGGCGCCCTGCTGGCACTGCTGAGCACGCTGTTCGTCCTGCGCCTGGCCCGGCGCGTCAGCCATCCGGTCGAGGCATTGGCGGCTTCCGCGGCCGAGCTGGCCCAGGGCCAGTACGATTCACCGGTGCCGCACACCCGGCGCCACGATGAAGTCGGCCTGCTGGCGCGCACGCTGGAGCACGCGCGCACGTCCATCCAGCAACAACTGGCCGAAATCGAGGAAATGGGCGCGGCGCGGCAGAAACTGGAAAGCGAACTGTCCATCGCCCGCGACATCCAGCAGGCCATGTTGCCGCAGAACCGGGTGATCGACCGCGAGGACGCGCACCTGGAAGCGCACGCCATGCTGGAACCGGCCAAGGCGGTGGGCGGCGACTTCTACACCTTCATCGAGCGCGGCGAAGGCGAACTGTGGTTCGTCATCGGCGATGTGTCCGACAAGGGCGTGCCCGCGGCCCTGTTCATGGCGCGCGCCGTCACCGTGCTGGAAGTGGCGGCGCACGCGGCCGCGACGCCGCGCGCCGCGCTGGCGGAAGCCTCGCGGCGGCTGGTCGAAGGCAACACCACCTGCATGTTCGCCACCGTGCTGTGCGGCCGCATCGACGTGCGCAGCGGCGATTGCATGCTGGCCAGCGCGGGCCACGACCCGGCCGTGCTGCTCCACCCGGACGGCGCCACCGAACTGCTGGATTTCCCGTCCGGGCCGCCGCTGGGCTTCGAGGTCAGCGAGGATTTCCCGCTGTGGCGCGGGCGGCTGTCGCCCGGCACCACGCTGCTGGCCTACACCGATGGCGTGACCGAAGCCTTCAACCCGTCGAACGAAGCCTACGGCAGCGAGCGCCTGCTGGCGCGCGTGCGACCCGACTACAGCGCCGAGGACCAGTGCCAGCGCCTGATCGCGGAAGTGCACGGCTTCGCTTATCCTGCTCCCCAGTCGGACGACATCACCGTGCTCGCCATCCGGCTGTGCCAGGACCATTCGGCTGATCCTGTATCCGCAAGAGGGGCCGCGCCATGCTGATACGCCTGATCGTCCCGGGCGAACACGCCCGGATCGAAGACCTCAATGCATCACTGAATGCCGTGCTCGACCGGCACGGCATCGGCCGTGGCGTGCGTGGCGACGTGCGCCTGATCGTCGAGGAGCTGGCCAGCAATGCCATCGCCTACGGCATGCCCGGGCAAGGGGATGTCGGCCAGCACGAACTGTCCGTGGACATCTCCAAGCACGACGACCTGCTGACGCTGGTGTTCCGCGACGGTGGCGCGCCATTCGACCCGACGGCCGCGCCGGAACCGGACCTGGAGGCGGACATCGCCGACCGGCCGCTGGGCGGGCTGGGCCTGTATCTGATCCGCCAGATCGCCGAGGACATGCATTATCAGCGCATCGATGACACCAACGTGCTGCACGTGACCCTTCGCAGCCCTCTCTCGGAGGCCTCGCCATGAGCCTGGATATCCATGTCCACCCCTCCGCCGGCAACAGCCAGCGCATCTCGCTGGGCGGACGGCTGGACACGCACACCCACGAAGACTTCGACACCCGGCTTGCGCCGCTGTTGGCCGGCCGGCTGCAATCGCTGGTGCTGGACCTGGCCGGACTCGAGTACATCAGCAGCGCCGGCATCCGCTCCATCTTCAAGGCGCGCAAGGCCTTGGCCGGACATGGCGGCAAGGTGCTGGTGGTCAACCCGCAACCGCAGATCCAGAAGGTGTTCGACGTGGTCAAGGCGGTGCCGATGAACGAGATATTCACCTCCGTCGCCGAGGTAGATGCCTACCTGGACGCCATGCAGCGCAAGGTGCTTTCCGGGGACGAGGAGGACTGAATCCATGCCGCTTCGCATGCCGCCGCCCTCCGGCATCGCGGATCCGCGATGAGCCTGGAAATCCAGGTTTATCCCCCCGTGAACGGCAACCACTACGTGACGTTGTCGGGCCGCCTGGATACGTACAGCCACCAGGCGCTGGATGAACGACTGGCCGAGCTGCTGGAAAACCCGCGCCCGGCGCAGGTGCTGGTGCTGGAGCTGGCCGGACTCGACTACATCAGCAGCGCCGGCATCCGTTCCATCTTCAAGGCGCGCAAGGCCCTGCTGCCCTGCGACGGCCGCGTGCTGCTGCTGCATCCGCAAACGCAGATCAAGGAAGTGCTGGACATGGTCAAGGCGGTGCCGGTGCACGAGATATTCGCCACGTCCGCCGAAGCGGACGCCTACATCGATGCCATCCAGCACCGGGTGCTGCGCGGCGACTGACGCGCGGGCTTGCGCACGGAAACAACGCCACCTTCCCGACAGCAGCGCCTCCGGTAGCCGGAGGCGCTGCGCTCAATCCAGCGGCGCCTTTTCCGCTTCCAGCTGCGCGCGTATTTGCGCATCGACGGCGGCGATGGCGGTGATGTTGACCACGCGTCGCGGGGTGGCGCTGTTGGTCAGGATGTGCACCGGCTTGGAGATGCCCATCAGGATCGGCCCGATGGCCACGCCGTCGGTGAACACCCGCACCAGGTTGTAGGCGATGTTGGCCGCCTCCAGGTTGGGCAGCACGAACAGGTTGGCCCGCCCGCTGAGCGTGGAGCCGGGCATGATGCGCTGGCGCAGCGCCTCGTCCCAGGCGGTGTCGCCCTGCATCTCGCCGTCCATGTTCAGGCGCGGCGCGCGCTGGCGCAGCAGTTCGCGCACCGCGCGCATCTTCAGCGACCCCGGACTGTCGTGGTTGCCGAAGTTGGAGAACGACAGCAGCGCCACCCGCGGCTCGATGCCGAACAGCTTCAGCCGGTAGGCCGCCTGCAGCGTGGCCTCGGCGATCTGCTCGGGCGTGGGGTCGTCCTTCACGTGGGTGTCCACGAAGAACCACGCGCCCTGCGAATTGATCACCCCGGTCATCGCCGAGGTGGACTGCACGCCCGGATCCAGTCCGATCACGCTGCGCGCGTAGCCCAGTTTCTTGTGGTAGCGCCCGACCATGCCGCTGACCATGGCGTCGGCTTCCCCCCGCGCCACCATCAGCGCCGCGATGAGCGTGGGACGCGAGCGGATCAGGTTCTTGGCCGAATCCGGGGTGATGCCGCGACGCTCGGTCAGCGCGTGGTAGTGCTGCCAGTAGTCGTTGAAGCGCGGGTCGTCGTCGATGTTGGTCAGCTCGAAATCCACCCCCGCGCGCAAGCGCAGGCCCAGCCGGTCGATGCGGGTCTGGATCACCTCCGGGCGGCCGATCAGGATAGGCGCGGCCAGCCCCTCGTCGACCACCGTCTGCACCGCGCGCAGCACCACTTCCTCTTCGCCCTCGGCATAGACCACGCGCTTGCGGTCCGAGCGCGCGCGGTCGTAGACCGGCTTCATCATCAGGCTGGTGCGGTGGACGAACTGCCCCAGCTTCTCGCGGTAGGCGCGCATGTCCTCGATGGGCCGCTCGGCCACCCCCGAGTCCATCGCCGCCTGCGCCACCGCCGAGGACAGTTCCACCAGCAGGCGCTGGTCGAACGGACGCGGGATCAGGTACTCGGGGCCGAAGCTGGGGATCTCGTCGCCATAGGCCGCGCCCAGGTCCGACGCCTCGCGGCGGGCCATGGCGGCAATGGCTTGCACGCAGGCCAGCTTCATCTCCTCGTTGATCCGGGTAGCGCCCACGTCCAGCGCGCCACGGAAGATGTACGGGAAGCAGACCGCGTTGTTGACCTGGTTGGGGTAGTCGGAACGCCCGGTGGCCACGATGCAGTCCGGGCGCACCCGTTTCGCTTCCTCCGGCATGATCTCCGGGGTCGGGTTGGCCAGCGCCAGGATGACCGGCTTGTCTGCCATGCTGGCGACCATTTCCGGCTTCAGGATGCCCGGCGCCGACAGGCCCAGGAAGATGTCCGCGCCGTCCACGATCTCGGCCAGCGTGCGCTTGTCCGTCTCGCTCGCGTAGCGCGCCTTGTCCGGGTCCAGGTTCGGGCGGCCGGCGTGGATCACGCCTTCGCGGTCGAAGGCCAGGATGTTCTCCTTCTTCACCCCCAGCGCCACCAGCATGTCCAGGCAGGCGATGCCGGCCGCACCGGCGCCGGTGGTGGCCACCCGCACCCGGCCGATGTCCTTGCCCACCACCGCCAGCGCATTGACCACCGCCGCGCCCACGATGATCGCGGTGCCGTGCTGGTCGTCGTGGAACACCGGGATCTTCATCCGTTCGCGCAGCTTGCGCTCGACGATGAAGCACTCCGGGGCCTTGATGTCTTCCAGGTTGATCCCGCCGAAGGTCGGCTCCAGGCTGGCGATGATGTCCACCAGCTTGTCCGGGTCGTTTTCGTCGATCTCGATGTCGAACACGTCGATGCCGGCGAACTTCTGGAACAGCACGCCCTTGCCTTCCATCACCGGCTTGCCGGCCAGCGGGCCGATGTTGCCCAGCCCCAGCACCGCGGTGCCGTTGGTCACCACCGCCACCAGGTTGCCGCGCGCGGTCATCTCGCTGGCGGCGTTGGGGTCTTCCACGATGGCCTCGCAGGCGTAGGCCACGCCCGGCGAGTAGGCCAGGGCCAAGTCGCGCTGCGTCAGCATCGCCTTCGTCGGCGCCACCTTGATCTTGCCCGGGCGCGGCGTACGGTGGTACTCAAGCGCGGCCTGTTTCAGTTCGGACTGCTTGGATTCTTCGTTGGACATGGAGTGCGGGCCGTTCGACAAGGCTCCGATTCTACCGGCAATCGGCACGTGGACTTGATGCAGTGCAATCCCGCAAGCGGTTCAACGTCCACCGTGTTTTCCGCGTGGCGGCTTCCCGGGCGGTTTCGCGGCGGCGTTTTGTGCCGTGCGCGCAGCCAGTTTTCCTGCGGCGGCGGCAACTTCGTCGCCCAGCTTGAGGTAGTTGCGATAGCGGCCTTCTTCCAGTTCCCCGCGCTCGATGGCCGCAAGCACCGCGCAGCCGGGTTCGTGCCTGTGCGAACAATCGCGGAACCGGCACCGTCCGGCCAGTACTTCGATGTCGGAGAACCCGCCACCGGCCAGGTCCTCCTCGCCGGTGGGCTTGAGTTCGCGCATGCCCGGCGTGTCGATAAGGCAGGCGCCGGAGGGCAGCGGGATCAAGGCCCGGTAGGTGGTGGTGTGGCGCCCGCGCGAATCGTTTTCGCGTACTTCGCCGGTCTTCATTTTCTCCGTGCCCAGCAAGGTATTGGTCAAGGTGGACTTGCCCGCGCCCGAAGACCCCACCAACGCCACGGTCCGGCCCGGCGACAGCCATTCGGCGAGTCCCGCCACGCTGGCGGCATCCTTGGCATTCACCGCCAGCACCGGCACGCCCTGCGTGGCCAGGTCGGCGACGGCCTGCGCAGGATCGCCGGTGCGGTCGGCCTTGGTCAGCACGATCACCGGTTGTGCCCCGCCACTGCCCACCAGCAGCAGATAGCGCTCGATGCGGCGCGGGTTGAAGTCGTCATCCAGCCCGCAGACCACGAATACCGTATCGATGTTGGCCGCGATCACCTGCTGGTGGTAATGCTCGCCAGCCGCGCCACGCTTGATCGCGGTGCGCCGGGGCAACAGCGCCACGATACGCTTGCCTTCCAGCAATACCCAGTCGCCCACGGCGGCACGCTGGTGGGCGGGGAACCGGGGCTGCTGCCATTCGGGCAGCGACTCGGCGCGGATCGCCGAACCGGGGGCGTCGGCCACCACGTAACCGGAGCGATGCTGTTCGACCACGCGTGCCGGGCGTGCCTGTGGATGGGCATCCAGCGCCTCCCGCCACCCGGCCTCGGTCACGCCGCCGGCATCCGGCCAGCCGATCCGGTGCATGGGGATGTCGTCGTCGGGTGCCTGGGCCATCCGCCGATTCTAGACGGCGACTGAACCACTTCACTGCCCCATGGCTAAATTTCCGTTAATCTTGGCGCCTGCCCCACCCCCGCCCACCGCCATGTCGACTCCCCTGCCCACCCGCGAACGTCTGTCCGAAGTCCGTTACGAAATCCGTGGCGAGCTGGCGCGGCGAGCCGATGAGCTGGAAGCGCAGGGCAACCAGCTGATCAAGCTCAACATCGGCAACCCGGGTGCGTTCGGGTTCCGCGCGCCGGAGCATCTGCAGAAGGCGATCATCGGCGACATCGACCGCACCGACCCGTACACCCACCAACAGGGCCTGCCGGCCGCGCGCGAAGCATTGGCGGCGGCGTACCGGCAACGCGGCATTCCCGCGCGGCCGGAGCGTGTGTTCGTCGGCAACGGCGTCAGCGAATTGATCGACCTGTCGCTGCGCGCACTGCTCAATCCCGGTGACGAAGTGCTGGTGCCCTCGCCCGACTACCCGCTGTGGTCGGCGGCCACCATCCTCAACGATGGCCGCCCGGTGTACTACAGCTGCGATCCGGACAACGACTTCCTGCCCGATCCCAACGAGATCGAGACGCTGGTGTCCTCGCGCACCCGCGCGATCGTGCTGATCAACCCCAACAACCCCACCGGCGCCAACTACCCGCGCGAACTCCTGGAACGCATCGTCGCCATCGCCGCCCGCCACGGCCTGCTGCTGATGGTGGACGAGATCTACGACCAGGTGCTGTACGACAATGCCGAATTCGTGCCGGTCGCCCCACTGGCCGGCGACGTGCCGTGCATGACCTTCAGCGGCTTGAGCAAGGTGCACCGCGCCTGCGGCTGGCGCGTGGGCTGGGCGGTGCTGACCGGCGGCGACGAAGCCACCCGCGACTACCTGCATGCGATGGACCTGCTCAGCGCGCTGCGCCTGTGCGCCAACGTGCCGGGCCAGTACGCCATCGAAGCGGCGGTGAACGGGCCGGACACCATCTCGCCGCTGTGCGCCCCGGGCGGCCGCCTGTACGAGACCCGCCGCGCGGTGATCGAAGCCTGCGAAGCCAGCGAACACCTGGAGCTGGTCGCGCCCGCCGGCGCCCTGTACGCCTTCCCCGCCGTGATCGGCGATGCCGCGCGCGGTTTCGACGACCACGCTTTCGCGCTGGACCTGATGGAAACCGAGAACGTGCTGCTGGTGCCGGGCTCCAGCTTCAACGTGCCCTACCGCCACCACTTCCGGGTCACCCTGCTGCCGGATGCGGACATGATGCGCGAGGTCTTCGTCCGCATCGACCGTGCCCTGGCGCGCCGCGCCGAAGCCGCCACCAAGGTCGTGCCGATCAAGGGCAAGTCGCGCCCCGCCGCGGCCTGACCCCCGCAATCTCCCGCTGGACATGCGGGAGCGATGCGGGCCCAACCCATGCTTCACGAAGCATCGCCGATGCAGGCCGCCCCTGCGCGGCCAACCTTCAATCCAGCGCAAGCTCCGCGCGCGGCGGCAGCCGCCAGTCGATCGGCGTCTTGCCCTGCTGTTCCAGATAACGGTTGGCCGCGGAAAAATGCCCGCAGCCCAGGAACCCCCGGTGCGCCGACAAGGGCGACGGGTGCGGCGCGCGCAGCACGCGGTGGCGACGTGCGTCGATCACTTTCCCCTTGGCCTGCGCGTAACTGCCCCACAGCAGGAACACCAGGCCCTCGCGTTCGCGCGCCAGGGTTTCGATCACGTGGTCGGTGAAACCTTCCCAGCCCTTGCCCTGGTGCGCGCCGGCACGGCCCTCTTCCACCGTCAGCACCGCGTTGAGCAGCAACACGCCCTGCCGCGCCCAGGGCAACAGGCAACCGTGGTCCGGCGGCGCAATGCCCAGGTCGTTGTGGATTTCCTTGAAGATGTTGACCAGCGACGGCGGCGCCGGCACGCCCGGCAACACCGAGAAACACAGCCCATGCGCCTGCCCCGGCCCGTGGTAGGGGTCCTGTCCCAGGATCACCACCTTGGCCTGGTCGAACGGCGTGGCGTCGAACGCGGCGAAGATGCGCGGTCCGGGCGGATAGATGCGCGCCCCTTCCGCCTTGCGCTGGCGCAGGAATGCGGACAGTTCGCGCATGTCCGGGCGCAGCAGCCAGTCGCCCACCTTCGCTTTCCACGAAGGCTCCAGCCGGATATCGGGCGCGCTTCCCTCGCTCATGCGGCGGGCTTGCCCTTGTCCTCGATCCGCGCCAGCTGCAACTGGAACATCACCTTGGTCACCAGCAGGCGCTCTTCGATGGGCTTGATCACCAGGTCGTTGGCGCCGGCCTGCAGCAATTCCGATTGCCTGCCCGGGTCGCTGTCGCCGGTCATCACCAGGATCGGCAGACGGCGCTTGCCGTAGGCGAAATCCACCCGGATCCGCTGCACCACGTCGCGCCCGTCCAGTTCGCCCTTCAGGGTCACGTCGGTCAGCACCAGGTCGAAACGGTGCGTGGACAGCCCCAGCGATTCGGCGGTGAGCAGGGCGAAGGCGTCTTCGGCCTTCACCACGTGAACCACCTTCAGGCCGTGCCGCTCCAGCATGCGCTTGGTGGTTTCGGCCACCACCCGGCTGTCCTCCACGTACAGCACGGTAGCCCCGGTCACCGGATGCGGCTGCACGTACCCGCAGATGAAGGCCGCCAGCGCCTCATGGCCGAGCGACTTGTCGAAGTAATCGGTGACGTCCTCGCCGAAGCGGCGCTCCTCCAGATGTTGCTGCGCGTCGCCGGACACCACGATCACCGGCACGTACGCCTGGCCGGATGCCTGGCGCACGCTGCGGGCGATTTCCAGTCCGTCGCCATCGGGCAGGGTCAGCGCGGTGGTCACCAGGTGCACCGGACCCGCTTCAAGCGCAGCGCGGGCGGCGGCGATGGTGGAGCAGCCGACGACCTCGACGCCGGGCAACTCCCGTTGCAGTACGTCGGCGATCAGCTTGCGCACCAGCTTGGAGCCATCCACCACCATGACGCGCGGGGTTTCGCTGATGAGATGGCGGAGTTCCTGCGACATGGTCGCCTCAAACCTCCGTGGGCCGGGTCTGGCGCAGGAAGTGGCCGGTCGCCAGCCACGCGCCCAGCCAGCCGATCACCACCGCGCCCAGCAACACCCCGAGCGCGCGTTGCGGATCCAGCCCGCCCAGCACGAAGGCACTTCCATAGCTCTCGGCCAGTGCGGCCAGCGGCCCGCGCAAGGCATGCGCGACCGCCATCACCAGCCCGAGCGCGAGGGCGCCGGCCAGCAATCCGTACCACGCGCCCAGGTAGACGAAGGGCCGGCGGATGAAGCCATCGGTGGCGCCCAGCAACTGCAGCACGCCGATTTCCTCGCGGCGCGACTGGATGTCCAGCCGCACCGTGTTGCCCACCACCAGCAAGGCGCCCGCGCCGAACAGGGCGGCGAGCACCCAGGCCAGCCGTTCGCCGAAGCGCAGCCATCCCTCCAGCCGCTGCCGCCACACGGCATCGTGTTGCACCAGGTCCGCTTCCGGCAGGTGTTCCAGCGCCACGATCAGCGTGGCGTCGTCGCCCCTGGGCGTGACGATCAACAGCGTGGGCAGCGGATTCTCGTCGAGGCCGGCGATGGCCTCGCCCATCCCGCTGGTGCGGGTGAATTCCGCCAGGCCTTGTTCCGGCGTGCGCACCACCACCGCGGCCACGTCGGCGCGCCCGCGCAGCTCGCCGGCCAGCGCCTCCCCCCGGGCCGGTTCGGTCCCATGCTTGAGGAACACATCGATTTCGCGCGATTGCTGCACGTTGCCGGCCAGCCGCTCCAGGTTGCCCAGCGTCAGCCACAGTCCCAGCGGCAATACCAGCGCCACCGCCATCACACCCACGGTGAGCAGGGTGGCCCAGGGACGGCGCAATACCCGGCCCAGGCTGGAAATGGCGCTGTAGAGATGCTGGTCCAGCCAGATGCCGGCACCGGAACGCGGGCGGGACGGGGCGTTGGCGTCGCTCATTCGGCCAGGTCCGCGGGAGAGATGTCATCGACCAGCTTGCCGTGGTCCAGCACCAGCACGCGCTTCTTCATCCGCTTCAGCAACGCCAGGTCATGGCTGACCACCAGCACGCTGGTGCCGCGCTCGGGCATGGAGGCGAACAGCGACATGATCTCGGCGGCCAGGGTGGGGTCGAGGTTGCCGGTGGGCTCGTCGGCCACCAGCAGGCGCGGTTCGGCCACGATAGCGCGGGCGATGCCCACGCGCTGCTGCTCGCCCGCCGACAGTTGCGTGGGCAGGGCGTTCTCGCGATGGCCCAGGCCCATCCGCGCCAACACCTCGCGCACGCGCTTGCCGATATCGGCGCGGCGGTCGCCGCGCAGGATCAGCGGCAACGCGACGTTCTCGCCGATGGTGCGCTCGGTCAGCAGGCGATGGTCCTGGTAGACCACGCCCACCGCGCGGCGGTGCAGCGGAATGCGCGCGCCGCGCACCTTGAGCAGGTTCCTGCCGTCGAACACCACCGCGCCGCGCGACGGGCGCTCGCTCAGGTGGATCAGCTTGAGCAGGGTGCTCTTGCCCGCGCCGGAGTGACCGGTGACGAACAGCATCTCGCCGGCGCCGATTTCGAAGCTGACATCGGTCAGCGCCTCGTGGCCGCCGGGGTACTGTTTGCTGACGCTTTCGAAACGCAGGACGCTCATGCGGTGAATTATGCCGCGTTTGCGTCCAGCACCGGGAACGGATGCGCGAAGTCCGGCTTACTCTCCGGACACCAGCGATTTCAGTTTGCGTCCCAGGCGGGACAGGAACGAAGGCCCGGCCTCCACCGGCACGGGGGCCTGGGTTGGCGTCGCAGCCGCCGGGGCCGACGTCCCCTCCGCAGGCGCCACCGGCTTGCCATGACGGCGACGGCGCGGCTTGCGGGGTTTGCGTTCGACATCCTGCGGCGTGGCGGCCACGACCGTGGCCAGTTCTTCTTCCGGAGCGCTTGGCGCCGCTGCCGGGGCCGGCTTGTTCGCCCTGGGCTTGCCCTGCGGCGGCCGCGGCTTGCCCTTGTGCGGCGGCTTGCCGTCCCGGCCCTTGTCCCCGCCACGGCGGCGCTGTTCTTCGGCTTGCTGCTCGCGCGCCTCGCGGAAGATGTCGCTCACGCTTTCGCTTTCGGCATCGCCTCCGTCGGGAATCAGGCGCGGCTGGCGCGGCAATGCCGTCAGCAGTTCGCTGGTCACCGGCTCGGTGGGGATCTTCTGTTCGATGTAGGCCTCGATGTCCGGCAGGCTCATCGCGTAACGCTCGCAGGCGAAACTGATCGCGTCGCCCTCGGCGCCCAGCCGCGCGGTGCGGCCGATGCGGTGCACGTAGTCCTCGGCGTCGAACGGCAGGTCGTAGTTGTAGACGTGGCTGACGCCGTCGATGTGCAGGCCGCGCGCGGCCACGTCGGTGGCCACCAGCAGTTCCAGCTGTCCCGCCTGGAAACGCTTCAGCAGGGTTTCGCGCTTCTTCTGCGGTACGTCGCCGGACAGCACGCCAACCCGGTAACCGGCCCGCTCCAGCGCCCGCGCCACCCGCTCCACGAACGCCTTGGTGTTGACGAACACCATGGTGCGTGCGCCCTCGCTGCGCGACAGCAGGCCCAGCAACAGCGGGATCTTCTCGTCGTCGGCCGGGAAGTACATGCGCTGGCGCACGCGCGCGGCGGTGATGTGCTCGGTCTCGACGACCAGCTTCTCCGGCTCGTTCATGTGCTCGTAGGCCAGCTCCAGCACGCGGTGGCTCAGGGTGGCGCTGAACAGCAGGGTCTGCCGCTCGGTGCGGATGGGCATGCGCCGCAGCAGGAAACGGATGTCCTTGATGAAACCCAGGTCGAACATGCGGTCGGCCTCGTCCAGCACGCACACCTCGCAGGCGTGCAGCGAAACGACCTTGTGCTGCTTGACGTAGTCGATCAG
>CAZLSG010000005.1:0-78535 GCA_964562135.1 uncultured Pseudoxanthomonas sp.
TCCTGCTGGTTGCCGTCCTTGTCCTTGCGGACGGACGTGGTGGCCAGGCTGATCCTCGTTATCGCCATGCCGCCTTGCGTATAGCGGGTTTCAGGATCGTTGCCCAGGTTGCCGACCAGGATCACTTTGTTGATGCCGCGTGCCATATCGATTTCCGTCCCGTGGCGCCTGCCGGATGCTGGCACCGCCATTGGATTATACCCACCCGACCGGCGCCATCAGGCATGGACCCGCATCCTGGTAGGACTTTGCCGCGCCGCGCATCCTATAATTCGTGCAATTCCCCGCCAGATTGCCCATGTCCGCCGTCGAAGACCTCCGGCCCACGCTGCCCCTGCCCCAGATCCAGTCCCTGGCCGCGCCCGACATGGCCGCCATCGACCGCCTGATCCGTGCCCGCCTGGCCTCGGACGTGGCGCTGATCAACCAGATCGCCGACCACATCATTTCCGCCGGCGGCAAACGCTTGCGGCCCATGCTGGTGGCGCTGGCCGGGCGCGCCTGCGGGCCCGTCACCCCGGATCACCACCAACTGGCCGCGATCATCGAGTTCATCCACACTTCCACCCTGCTCCATGACGACGTGGTGGACGAATCCAACCTGCGCCGCGGCCGCAGCACCGCCAATGCCCTGTGGGGCAACGCGCCCAGCGTGCTGGTAGGCGATTTCCTGTATTCGCGCAGCTTCCAGCTGATGGTGGAACTGGACCGCATGCAGGTCATGCGCATCCTGGCCGATACCACCAACCGCATCGCCGAAGGCGAAGTGCTGCAACTGCTGCACGTGCACAATCCGGACACCGACGAGGCCGCCTACCTGCGCGTGATCGAGCGCAAGACCGCGGTCCTGTTCGCCGCCGGCACGCAGCTGGGCGCCCTGGCCTCAGGCGCGGACGCGCGCACGCAGGAGGCGCTGTACGCCTACGGCATGAACCTCGGTTATGCCTTCCAGATTGCCGACGACGTGCTGGACTACAGCGCCGATGCCGACGCACTGGGCAAGAACCTCGGCGATGACCTGGCCGAAGGCAAGGCCACCCTGCCGCTGATCCATGCCATCGCGCATTCGGATACCGCCACCGCCGAACGGCTGCGCGGGATCGTCCGCCAGGGCGACGCCACGGCGATGCCAGAGGTGCTGGCCGCCATCCGGGCCAGCGGCGGGCTCGAATACAGCCGTGACCGGGCCATGGAATACGCCGAAGCGGCCATGGCGGCACTCGACGGACTGGAAGGGAACGAGGCCGTGGCAGCACTGCGCGGCCTGGCTCGCTACGCCGTGGAACGCGGGCAGTGAATACGGGCTTCCCGGTCGAGCAGCGTGAAATCCTGCTCTCAGCCAAGGGCATCGGCCCGACCGTGGTCAGTCGCCTGGAACAGATCGGCTATTCGTCCCTCATCCAGCTTTCCAACGCGGAGGCAGATGACATCACGGCACGCATCACCGCCCTGCTCGGGACCACGTGCTGGCGAAACAGCCCGCAAGCCAGAGCGTCGATCGATGCAGCCATCGGTGCCGCCCGTACCTGGTCCGCGCCGAAAGCCTCGCAGACGGTGGCGTAATCCAGCTCCGCCGTACGCAGCCTGACTACAGGATTCCCAACCCCGGGATGGCGCTGATCAGGTCCGGATCGAAACCCGCCAGCTCGGCGAAGTGGCGCCCGCGCTCCACGTAATCACGGTAGGCGCCGAAGCTGGGCGCGCCCGGCGACAACAGCAATACGCCTTCGCCACCGCTACTGACGCCTCCCTGCAGGAAACGCCGCGCAATGGCCACCGCTGCCGGCAGATCGCCGGCCTGCGCCAGATCGAGCCCCGGCACGGTTGCAAGCGGCGACAGCAAGGCATGGATGCGGGGACCGTTCTGGCCCATCGTCACGATCGCGGCAGGCGCGTGTTCGCGGACGCCGTCGGCGAAAGCCTGCCAATCCAGTCCGCGGTCATGTCCGCCCAGCAGGATCGCCACGCGACTGCCGCGAAAACATTCCAGCGCCGCAAGGCTGGCGTGCGGGGTGGTGCTGATCGAATCGTTGACGTAGACGATGCCATCGCGCTCCCCCAACCGCTGCAACCGATTGGGCAGCGGCTTGAAATCCGTTGCCGCGGGCGCCAACGCTTCCGCATCCAGTCCCAGCGCTTCCAGCGCCGCCAGCACGGCGCAGAGATTGCTGCGGTTGTGCCGGCCCGGCAGCGGCGTGCGCAGTGCATCGAACACGAAACGGTCGCCGCGCCAGACCTCATCGCCGCGCAAATGCCAACCATGCGGATGGTTGAACCAGTGCACATCAGTATCCGGAAGGTCCAGGCCAACCAGTTCAGGCGTCCCCGCATCCAGCACCGCCACCCGCGGATGCGCGGCGGTCAGCAGCGAAAGTTTGTCTTCGACATAACGCGCGTGGCCGCCATGCCAATCGAGGTGTTCCGGGTACACGTTGAGCACGATCGCCACGTCGGGGCGCGCGCCGCTGTCCGCCACGTCGCGCGTCTGGTAGCTGGACAACTCCAGCGCCCAGTAATCCGGCGAATGCGGAGGGTCCAGCAACTCCAGCAACGGCAGGCCGATGTTGCCGGCCAGCGCGGTCCGCTTGCCGGCCGCACGCAACAGATGCGCCAGCAGGCTGGTGGTGGTGCTCTTGCCCTTGGTGCCCGTCACGCAAACCGAATGCGGCACGATGCCATCGGCGCCCGCATGTTCGGCAAACCACAGGCCGGTGCCGCCGATGAAGCGCACGCCTTGCGCGGCGGCGGCCTGGACTTCGGCACGGTAAGGGCTGATGCCCGGCGACTTCACCACCACGTCGAAAGCGGACAACCGTTGCGCGCTGGCTTCGGTTTCGATGGCCAGCAGCGCATCCTGCAGCGTCACCGCATCCCGCGCTTCCTCTTGCGAACAGAACAGGGTCAACGGCTGGGATGGCAACCTGCCGCGAAGGGCCCGCCAGGCGGCGCGGCCTTCGTGCCCCCAGCCCCACAGCGCAACGCGCCGCCCCTCAAGTTGCGAAATGCGCACGCAACCGCTCCCACAAGGATGCGGGGATACGATGCCCGTCGGCGATTTCCAGCAGTGCGGCGATGTCCGGCACGGTTCCGTCCAGTTGCGGGCGTATTTCCCGGTTGAACCGCTCCACCAGCGCATCCTCGCGCCATTCCGGGCGACCGCCCAGTTCCATCATCGCCGCGCGCGACTCGCGGCCTTCGCCCACGCATTCGAAGGGCTTGTGGTCGCGATATTCCAGTAGCGCATCGAAGCCGGCGGCCTGGCTCTCTTCATCCAGCAGGTTGCGCCCGAAGATCTGCACCAGGCGCGGCTTGGGCATGAAGGGGGCCAGCGCCAGGAACACGAAATGGCACTTGGGACAGACGCCGCACCAGCGATTGACCGGACGCTCGCCCAGGATATGGAAATTGCGGTTGCAGCTGGAGAAATGCGCGTCGTAGCGGTCGGTCTTCGCGAATTGCCGCGCCACCGCCAGTTCTGAAAGGGGCCGCAGCAACGAGCAGTAATGCAGATCGCCGGCAATGCGCTCCTGCACGTGCTCGCCGAACGCCTTCTCGAATTCCCAGCCCTTGGACCACTGGTGGTTGACCTCGCCCGCGCCGGGGATGAGGCTGCCGTAGCTGGCCGAGCGCTCGTTGGAAAACACCACCTGCCCGGCCCCGTGCAGCAACGCCGCCAGCACCAGGATGGCGGAATTCACCGCGGTCACCGGAATGTGGCCGTTCCAGGCGCCTTGCCGGTTCATCTCGAACAATTCCGGCGCGATGGCCCGGCCGATGTTGAGTGTGGGCAGTTGCGTACGTGCCGCGCAGGCCGCGATCAGCTGCGAACCGCCGATCCAGGCCACCGTCTGCTCCACGCCCAGTCCGCGCAGCGCCTCGATGCTGACCAGCGAGTCCTTGCCGCCACCAATGGCGACCAGCGCATGATCGCGCAGGCCCAGGGCAGGCGCCTGCCCGCCTTCGCCCGCTGCCTCGCCGGCAAACGGAAAGCGGACCCGGCCGCGCAAATCCAGCCCGTTGCGGTAGGCAAATTCACCCAGGCCATTGAGGTAGACCGACTCCAGCAACGCCGCCGTCGCCGCATCGATGGGCTCGCCTTCGATGAGGATTTCCGCGGGGACCGCTGCCTTGTAGTAACTCACGCCGGCAATCAGGTGCAGCAGGCGCAGGGCGCGCTGCACGGCCACGGCCCTCGTGGCTTCCAGCGTGAACGGCGCGCCGGGCACGGTCACGGTTTCGACCAGCTCCGGGCCATCGTCGAACGCATAGACCAGCCGCGCCACGCCGGTGGCGGCATCGAATCCGCAACGGACGAAACGGAAGGCCCGCACCTTTTCCCTTTCGAACAGAATCATGGCGCCTCGAAGGAGGCCTGCTTCACGCGCCGCAGGTAGCGGCGGGACAGGAAATACTGGAAGAAGAACACCGGCAGCACGCCGGTCGGCATCGCGATCACGAAGCCGTACACCACCATCATCGGCAACCAGCCCAGCGCTTCCCGGAAATCGCCCGGCTGCGCCGCGAACAACTGGTCGAACACCGAGGACACCAGCAGCCACAAGGCCAGCGCCAGCGGGAACAGCACGACCACCAGCAACACCGTCCGGAACGACATGCCGCTCGGCGACCAGGGTTTCTTGCCGGCTCTCGCCGACCGCGCATGCCAGGCCGAGGCCAGCCACGCCGCCACGCCCAGCGCCACCGCCACGGCCGGCGCCCACACCAGCACCAGGCGGAAACTCATGCGCCAGGACTGGCTGCCCCAGAAACTGGGGATCACCACGAAAGCAAGCACCATCAACACGGTGGTCAACAGGGCGCTGGCCCAGATGAATTCAGTCCGCGGTTTCATCAATCGTCTCCTCAGCCGGAAGCCCGCGCAGGTTGTAATGGCTGGCCATCACGTAACCGTAAGCGCCCGCATCGGCGATCAGCACCACGTCATCCACTTCGGTGGAGACGGGCAGGCGGCGCTGCTTGCCGAACACGTCGCTGGATTCGCAGATCGGGCCGACCACGTCGAACACGCCATCGCAGTCCGACGGCAACCGGCTCAGGTTCACGATGTCGTGCCAAGCATCGTACATCGCCGGCCGGAGCAGCGTGTGGATGCCGGCGTCCACGCCCACGCGATGGATGCCGTCCTTTTCCACCACCTGGTTGACCCGGGTGAGCAACACGCCCGACTCCGCCACCAGGTAGCGGCCCGGCTCGATGACCAGCTTATAACCCGGGTATGCCTTCCTGATCTCGGCCAGGCCCGCATCCCAGGCTTCCAGATCGAAGGGCTCGTCCTCGGCGGTATAGGGAATGGGCAACCCGCCGCCGATGTCGATGCTCTCGATGCTGCCGATCTGCTCGGCGATGCCGCCCAGCTCGTCGCAGACCTGGCGCCAGTGCTGCGGTGTTTCCACGCCGCTGCCCAGATGCGCGTGCAGGCCGACGACGGCGATGTCCAATGCCCTCGCCGCAGACAGGAATTCATCCAGCCGCGCCAGCGGCAGACCGAACTTGGAATTCTTGCCGCCGGTCTTCACCTTGTCGTGGTGGCCGTCGCCGCGCCCAAGGTCCACGCGCAGCCAGAGCTTGCGGCCACGGAAGACATCCGGCCAGCGGCGCAATGCCTCCACGTTGTCCAGGGTGAGCGTTATGCCCTTTTCCAGCGCGAACGCGTATTCGCCGCGCGGCGCGAAACTGGGAGTGAACAGCACCCGTTCCGGGGGCAAGTCAGGGAACGTGGCGAACACGTGCTCCAGTTCGCCCTGCGAAACGCATTCCAGCCCGAAGCCTTCCTGCACCAGCGTCGCCAGGATGGAGGGATGGGAATTGGCCTTGATGGCGTAGTAGTGCCTGTCGATGGACGCCATGCCCTTCAAGGCGCGGGCGCGGGCGCGGACCGTGGGCAGGTGGTAGACATAGCGAGGCGTGCCCTGGCCGGCCATGTCCAGCAGCCGGTCGCGCTGGCCATGCCACCATGGCGTTCCGCGCTGGCGGAAGGTACCGGAAATTTCGCGCCAGCGAGCGCCGAACACCTCGGTTTCGTTCACCGGCATCGCGCCGCTGTCGATCAGGGCCTCGTGCAGCATCGGCAACAGGCCATCGGCATCGGCTTCATCGATGACGAAGGTCAGGTTCAGGTCGTTCGAGGACTGCGAGATCATGTGCACGCGCTCCTGCCCGAACGCGGCCCACACATCGGACAGCTTGTGCAGCAGCGAGCGCATGCCGCGCCCCACCAGCGTGATGGCCGTGCACGGCACGATCACCTTGACCCGGCACACCTCGGACAGGTCCGCCGACAGCGCGGCCAGCACGTCGGTGCTGACCAGGTTCTCGCTGGGATCGAGCGATACGGTCACGTTGGTCTCGGCGCTGCCGATCAGATCCACCGACAGGCCGTGTTTCTTGAAGCGGGCGAACACATCGGCCAGGAAGCCGACCTGCTGCCACATGCCGATGTCCTCCATCGACACCAGCACGATGCCGTTGCGGCGGCTGATCGCCTTGACCCCGGGCACGGTGGCGGCCTTGTCGTCGATGCGGGTGCCAGGCATGTGGGGACGTTCGGTATCCAGGATGGTCATTGGCACACTCGCATCACGACAGGGTTTGATGGAGCGCGGGTGCAGCACCTTCGCGCCGGTGGTGGCGATTTCCTGCGCCTCGTGGTAATCCAGCCGGGTCAGCAGGCGCGCGTCCGGCACCTCCCGCGGGTTGGCGCTGAACATGCCCGGCACGTCGGTCCATATCTCCACCCGCTGCGCGCCCAGCAAGGCCCCGAAATAACCCGCCGAAGTGTCCGAGCCGCCACGGCCCAACACGGCCGTGCCGCCTTGCGGATGCCGGCAGATGAAACCCTGGGTCAGCAGCATGCGCGGGGCCTGTTCACGGAATTCGCGGCTCCAGCCTTCACTGGCCAGCGGGCTGCAGGACACCGACAGCCGCCGCGCCCACTCGCTCTGGTTGGGCAGCACGCTTGCCTCCAGCCACTGGCGGGCATCCATCCAGCCGAAATCCAGCCCTCGCGAACGCAGATAGGCCGCGCCCAGCGTGGACGACAGCAATTCGCCCTGGGCCAGCACCTCGGCCTGCCAGTCCAGCGCGCACGATGCGGCGCGCGAATCGGCCACCAGGGCGCGCAAGGCCAACAGCCGCTCGCCCAGCACGGCATCGGGATCCAGCTCCAGTTCCGCGGCGAACTCGCGATGGCGCCGTTCCAGCGCTTCGATGCGCTGCGTTGCATCCGCCGCGCCATCGGCGATGGCGGTCAGCTCGTTGGTGACCCCCGACAAGGCCGACACCACCACCAGCACGCGCGCATCGTCGTCTTCGGCGCGTTTCTTCGCCAGCCCGCCTATCGTGTCCCAGCGATGACGGCGCGACACCGAAGTGCCGCCGAACTTGAGGACGATCCAGCGATCGGGTTCAACGAAAGCAGAGGGCATGGACGGAAACGTGAGAAGCCCGACCCTTCGGGCGTGAACCCCTGATTCTATCCGAACGCCCGGGCCAACGAGTGTCCGGATGGACACCGGAACCCATGCTCTTCGCCGCCGCGCCAACCCGTGTCCAGCCAATCACGGCCAACCCGGCTTGCTAAGCTGCGCTCCCCTACCGGAGCTCCCCCATGGCCCGACGCCGCTTCGTGCAACTCGACGTGTTCGCCCATCGCCCCGGCGCGGGCAACCCCCTGGCCGTGGTGCTCGACGGCGACGGTCTGGACGACGACACCATGCAGGCCATTGCGCGCTGGACGCGCCTGCCGGAAACCACCTTCGTGCTCCCGCCGTCGCATCCGCAGGCGAGCTATGCCATCCGCATGTTCAGCCCCCGCCGCGAAGTGCCTTTCGCAGGACACCCCAGCGTCGGCACCGCGCATGCCGTGCTCGAGGCGGGCCTGGCCACGCCGCGGGACGGGCTGCTGGTGCAGCAGGGCATTGCCGGACTGCTGCCGTTGCGGGTGGAGGGCGAAGGTCCGGCACGCGCCATCGCCGTGCGCACCCCGCGCGCCCACGTGGTCGAAATCGGTGACCCGCAGGCGCACGATGCGCTCCGCGCCGCCCTGCGTGGACTTCCCGGCGGCGCATTGCCGCCCGCCCTGGTCGACGGTGGCCGCCGCTGGTGGCTCGCGGAGGCGGAAAGCGAAGCCTGCCTGCGCGAAGCCATGCCGGACTGGGACGCCATCACGGCACTCGCCAATGCCACCCGGAGCATGGGCGTGTGCGCCTATGCGCGCGCCTCCGGGCAAGCTTACGACCTGGCCGTGCGCGCCTTCGTCGGCGCCCCGGCCGCGTTCGAGGATGCCGCTTCCGGCGCCGCCAACGCGGCGCTGGCGGCCTGGCTCACGTCACGGGATGCCCTTCCCGGCGGACGCGACCGCTACACCGTCAGCCAGGGCCGCGAAGTCGGGCACGATGCGCGCCTCGTCCTCCACGTGGACGCGGACGGAGAGGTCTGGTCCGGCGGACAGGTCCAGTCGGTGGTCAGTGGCCTGATCGACTGGCGCTGAACCGCTTCCACGCGCAATTCCATCGATGAGATTGCCGGGGAGCGCGTTGCCTGGCTTTCCTGTCGGCCCGGCGGCCACTCAGAGCAGGGTTGCCTCCAGCGACACCGGCACCGACAGCGCACGCGAGATCACGCAGCCGGCCTTGGCCTGCTGCGCGAAGCCTTCGAACTGCGCGGCATCGATGCCCGGCACGCTGGCCGACACCACCAGCTTGATGCCGGTCACCGTCGGCCCCGGATCCATGCCCGGCTCCATCGTCGCCTCGGCACGGGCGCGGATGCTGTCCGGGACGAATCCCGCTTTCCCCAGCACCGCCGACAACGCCATGCTGAAACAACCGGCATGCGCGGCCGCCAGCAACTCCTCCGGATTGGTGCCGGTCTCGTCGCCGAAACGGGTCTTGAAGGAATAGTTCTGCGCATCGAACAGGCCGCTCTGCGGCGTGCTGATGCTGCCCTTGCCGGTTTGCAGGTCACCGCTCCAAACCGCATCGGCGAATCGTTTCAGTGCCATGGCTTCATCCTCCGCATCAGGGGACGTGCAGCTTACACCTGCGAATGTTCAGTTCCCGTACCGCACTGCGGCTTGACCCGCGCAGCCCGCCTGTCGATGCTGGCCCTCCCGCCATGACCGCCCCGCCGAGCGCCACGCTCACGGAGCGCGCCGGCCCGGACAGCCATGACGGCCCTTCGACCCAACCATGGGAGAAACGGCCTCATGTCGTACAGCACAGAGCAAATCCGCAACGTGGCCCTGGCAGGCCACCCCGGCGCCGGCAAAACCACCCTGTTCGAAGCCCTGCTGCTTGCCGGCGGCGCCATCCAGACGGCAGGCAGCATCGAGCGCGGCAGCACCGTGTCCGACCACGACCCGATGGAGAAAGCCCGCGGCCACTCCATCGATACCGCCATCGCCGGCATCGAGCACGCCGCGGCGTCGGGACGGCCCGTCCACGTGAACCTGATCGACACGCCCGGCTATCCCGAATTCCGCGGCCCCGCGCTGTCCGCGCTGTCGGTGGTGGAAACCGCCGCCATCGTGGCCAGCGCAACCCAGGGCGTGGAACACGGCACCCGCCGGCTGATGCAGCGCGCCGCCGAACGCCGACTGTGCCGCGTGCTCATCGTCAACCGGATCGACCAGGAAGGCGCCGACTGCGCGCGCGTGCTGGAAGAGTTGCGCGAGGCCTTCGGTCCGGAAGTCCTGCCGCTCAACCTGCCTGCCGCAGGCGCCACGAAGGTCGTGGACTGCTTCGGGCAAGCCTCCGGGGACAGCGACCTCGGGCCGGTGGCGGAATGGCACCAGAAGATCATCGACCAGGTCGTCGAGATCAACGAGACGGTGATGGAACACTACCTGGACCTGGGCGAAGGCGGCCTGTCCGGCAAGGAGCTGCACGACGCCTTCGAACAGTGCCTGCGCGAGGGCCACCTGGTGCCGGTGTGCTTCGTTTCCGCGCGCGCCGGCACGGGCGTGAAGGAACTGCTGGATATCGCGGAACGGCTGTTTCCGCATCCCGGCGAGGCCAACCCGCCCATGTTCGTGAAGGGCGGCGGCGCCGATGCGCGACCGATCGAAAGCCGCCCCGACCCCGAGGCCCACGTGATCGCCGACGTCTTCAAGATCGTCAACGACCCGTTCGTGGGCAAGCTGGGCGTGTTCCGCGTCTACCAGGGCACGGTGAAGAAGGAATCGCAACTGTTCGTGGACGATGGCAGGAAGCCGTTCAAGGTGGCCCACCTGTACCGCCTCAAGGGCAGGGAGCATGCCGAAATCGACCGCGCCATCCCGGGCGACATCGTGGCAACGGCCAAGATCGACGATCTCCATTTCGACGCGGTGCTCCACGACAGCCACGACGAAGACCACATCCATCTGGCGCCCGTCGATTTCCCGAAGCCCATGTTCGGGCTGGCCGTGCAGGCCGCCAGCAAGGGCCAGGAGCAGAAACTCGGCATGGCCCTGCACAAGCTGTCCGAAGAGGATCCGGCCTTCCTGGTCGAACACCAGAGCGAGGCCAACGAAACGGTGGTGCGCGGCCTGTCCGATCTGCACCTGCGCATCATGCTGGACCGCCTCAAGGAACGGCACGGCGTGGACGTGGTCACGCATCCACCGCGCATTGCCTACCGCGAAACCGTCGCCACGGCTGCCGAAGGACACCACCGCCACAAGAAGCAGACCGGTGGCGCAGGCCAGTTCGGCGAGGTGTTCCTCCGCGTCGAACCGCTGCCGCGCGGTGGCGGCTTCGAGTTCGTGGATGCGGTCAAGGGCGGCGCCATCCCGGGACAGTTCATTCCCGCGGTGGAAAAGGGCATTCGCCAGGTATTGCAAAGCGGCGCCGTTGCCGGCTACCCCATGCAGGACATCCGCGTGACCGTGCACGATGGCAAGCACCATCCCGTGGACAGCAAGGAAGTGGCGTTCGTCGCCGCCGGGAAGAGAGCCTTCCTGGACGCCGTGGCCAAGGCCGCGCCGCAGGTGCTGGAACCCATCGTGGAACTGGAGGTCAGCGCGCCCGAAGCCCAGGTCGGCGACATCACCGGCGGACTCTCGTCCCGGCGCGCGCGCATCCATGGCACCGATTCGGCGAAGGGCGACATGCTGGTTCGCGCGCAAGTGCCGCTCTCGGAGCTGGACGGCTACGCCGCCGAGCTCAAATCGACGACCGCCGGACAGGGGCGCTATTCGCTCGATTTCAGCCATTACGAGCCGGTTCCCGTGCAGGTGCAGCAAAAACTCGCGGCCAGTTACAAACCGAAACACGACGACGATTGAGCATGCCGCCGCCGATGTCGCGAATCGTGGCATTACCGGCACTTACGGCACATCCCTCATGCGTCACCGCCTTCCGGCATGGCTTCCATGCCGGAAGGCGGACGGCGATTTGCATGCATCGACGACGACTTCGGGGAGACAAACTGCATGCGTTGCGCGCCGCCGCAAGCATGAAGCATTCCGCTCCCGATCCGGGTCGGATGCGAAAAAAACATGTGTTTATTGCATTTTCCTATTGGCGCGGGCACGCACATGCCCTACATTTCGCATGCCGAACGTTTCGGCCCATCCTTCATAACCTCAGACGGTAATACAGGACACATATGGCAAAGAGCACGAAGAAGGCAGCTCCGAAGAAAGCCGCCAAGAAAGCAGCCCCGAAAGCCGCCGCCAAGCCGGCAGCCCCGAAGCCGATCAAGGAAGCCCTGAGCAAGTCGGGCCTGGTCGCCCACATCGCAGAAGCCACTTCCGTGGCCGCAAAGGACGTCCGCGCCGTGCTGGCTTCGCTCGAAAGCGCCGTGCACGCATCCGTCAGCAAGAAGGGCGCAGGCTCCTTCACCCTGCCCGGCCTGCTGAAGATCACCGCCGTCAACGTGCCGGCCAAGCCGAAGCGCAAGGGCATCAACCCCTTCACCAAGGAAGAGCAGTGGTTCGCCGCCAAGCCTGCCTCGGTCAAGGTCAAGGTGCGCCCGCTCAAGAAGCTCAAGGACGCTGCTTCCTGATCCACGGCACGCGATAGTCGCATCGAGATCGGGACGGCATTGGCCGTCCCGATCTTTTTTCGATTCGTCACACGGGATGCGCGCCACCCTGCCGCACCCAACGTGACACAATCCTGCCGACCCGCAGTCCCGTGCTTCCGGCACACCCTGCCGCGGACCCGGCATCCCCGAGCCCTTCATGTCCACACCAGCGGCACCTTCACCGAAACGTGGCGCACGGGGCTGGTTGATCTGGCTGGTTGTACTGGCATCGGTCGCATGGCTGGCGCCATGGGCATGGCGGCAACCGTTCATGGAAAAGCCGCGCACGCTGTGGGAACTCTCGCGGATGCCCCCGCCCACCGCCCTCCCGGTGCCGGTGCAAGGCGTGGCCGCCCATCGCATCGCCGACACCTTCGGCGCCCCCCGGGGAAGCGACCGGAGCCATGCCGGCGTGGACATCTTCGCCCCGCGCGGAACGCCCGTGTCCAGCGCCACCCGCGGCATCGTCGTCTCCGTGCGCGACAGCGGCCTGGGAGGCAAGCAGGTCTGGGTGCTGGGCCCCGGCCGGGAGCGTCACTACTACGCCCATCTGGACGACTGGGCCGAAGGCCTCGGCGAAGGCGATGTGGTCCAGCCGGGCGACCCGCTGGGCACCGTCGGCAACACCGGCAACGCCCGCACCACCCCGCCGCACCTGCATTACGGCATCTATGGCAGCGCCGGCGCCTACGATCCACTGCCGCTGATGCGGGCACCCCTGGGAAATCCGGCCCGCTGAACCGGCAACACCGGCTGGAACAGTGCATCGCGCCCGCGGCACTCGTCCTGCCGTTTCCGCGCGACTATCGTGGCGTTGTTCACCCGTTTCAGCACCCCAGCCCCATGGCAGACGACACACAGCGATACCGGATCACCGTCACTCCGATCGGACGGGACGGCCTGCAATGCAGCGGTCGCTGCACCATCGAGTTCGAACATGCCGGCCGCAGCGACTGGATGCGCCTGCTCGAGGCCGCCCAGCGCCAGCATCGGCTCAGCGGCGACGAATGCGCCGCCCTGGTGGTGGGCACCGAATTGCTGGACAGCCTGATGCGGAACTCCAGCGCGGGCATCAACGACACCTCCGTTGCATCACGGCTGCACCTGGACGCATTGATCGAGACCCTGAGGCGGCGCAGCGACAGCGCATGATCCAACGCGCTATGCTGCCGGCATGAAAGCCCGCAGCGCCGCGGAAGCACGCCTGCTGGAGCAGGTCCCGAACATCGGGCCCTCCATCGCCAACGATCTGCGCCTGATCGGCATCGCCCAGGCTTCGCAACTGGTCGGGCAGGACCCCTACACGCTTTACGACGCGATCAACCAGGCCACCGGTACCCGCCAGGATCCCTGCCTGTGCGACTGCCTGATCGCCGCCGTGCGTTTCATGGACGGCGGCGAACCCGTTCCATGGTGGGAATACACGGCAGAGCGCAAACAGCGCCTGGGCACACAATCGCCTGACGGCACATCCGGGGGAAGAAGGTGAAACACCTGCCCATCCGGTCGCTCACCCCACCCCGCAAGCCTGCTGGCGACGGCCGGGAAATCACCTCTGCCTCGCCTCGGCCCGTGCTCGATTGAACCAGTACATTGGCAGGTAGACTGTCGCTCCCCTCTCCTTCCGGTGCCGTCACGATGTCCGCCACTTGCCGCCTGCTGGTCGCCTTGCCGTTGATGCTGGTACTGCTGGCGCTGGCCGGCTGCGAAACCCTCAACACCGTGTCCGGCTATCTGGGCAACAAGATCGTCTTCACCGAACCGCAATTGCAGCGCTACCTGGGCAAACGGTTCCCGCGCGAGATAGACAAACTGGGCGGGCTGGTTTCGGTGACGCTCAGCGAGCCCTCCCTGAGCCTGCCGCAAGACGATGATCGCCTGCACCTCGGATTCAATGTCGCCATCGGCGCGCTCGGCTCCAAGAGCCTGACCCAGGGCAATTTCGCCCTTGCCAGCGGACTCCGCTACGAACCCGCCACCCAGGGGCTGCACCTGGACAACCCGGAAATCATCCGCCTGGAACTGGAAGGCGGCGGCGCCCTGCTCCAGGGCGGTTCACGCGAACTGGTGAACCTGCTGCTGGTGGAACTGGCCCGCGAGGTGCCGGTATACCGCCTCGACGACGACCTGCTGCGCAAGCTCCCTGCCAGCAAGCACATCGGCGCCGCCCACATCCGGAACGGGACGGTGGTGATCGAGCTGGACTGACCCCGCTCAGCGCTTGGGTTGCAGCAGGGTCCCCGTGCACTTCTTGGAACCGCAGCGACAGGCCCATATCTTCTTCAAGCGCGCGGTATGCGGCTCGGCCAGAACGATGCCGTAGTTGTAGGTCAGTTCTTCGCCCGGCTTGATGCTGCGGACGGCTTCGATGAACACCTTGTCCTTCTTGCGGTTCTTGCCGTCGTGCTCGACGATCACCGCTTCGCAGTTGGGATCGCAGCTGTGGTTGATCCAGCGCGCCTTGTTGCCCTTGTGGTTCGCGTCGATGACGTAGTCATCGTTGAGCGTGAACAGGAAGGTGTGGCCCGATTCCACGTCGCCGTCATCGTCCCCGTCCACCTCGGCATGGGTGCGGCGCTTGCCCTTGTATTCGACGATGCGCTCGCCTTTGCGGATGGGCAGCAGGGCGAATACCCCGTTGCCGTGGATATCGGACTGGCGGGCTTCGATCTTCTTGTTGGCCATTTTTCAACGTGCTGGTGGGGACAACCGGGATTGTCGCACGGCACCGCTGTTGCGTAGGAGCGGCCTCAGCCGCGATCGGGAACCGTCCAGCCCAAACAGAACGCCAAGCAGCATGGTCGCGGCTGAGGCCGCTCCTACGCACAAACTGCGGCTTGGCTTGCCGGGCCATAAAGCGTACAATTTTGGTCCTCTTTATTGAGAACCATTCCCGCCCATGCTGCGCGTCACCAAACTGACCGACTACGCCACCGTGGTCCTGACCGTGCTCGCCGCGCGGGCCGGGCAGGTGCTGAGTGCGGCCGAACTGGCCGAGCACGCCGGGCTGGAACAGCCTACCGTCAGCAAACTGCTCAAACCGCTGGCACAGGCTGGCCTGGTCGAGGGCCTGCGCGGCGTGCATGGCGGCTACCGGCTCAGCCGCGAGGCCGGCGAAATCAGCCTCATCGAGATCGTCGAGGCCATGGAAGGGCCGCTGGCAATGACCGAGTGCAGCCAGGACCACAGCCAATGCGGCATCGCCCACCAGTGCGGCGTGCGCGCCAACTGGCGACTGATCAACGACGTGGTCGCCGAGGCCCTGCGCGGCGTCACCCTGGAACAGATGCTGCAACCCCCTTCCCCCAACGACACGCGCCGGCGCCCCATCGCCGTCCACGTCGCCACCTGACACCGCAGGCAGCCACATGGCCACCGAAAACGCCGAAATCATCGAACGCCTGGGACGTCGCTACGAAGCCGGCTTCGTCACCGACATCGAATCCGATTCGTTCCCCCCCGGCCTGAGCGAAGACGTCGTCCGCGCGCTGTCGGCCAAGAAGAACGAGCCCGAGTGGATGACCGAATGGCGCCTGGCCGCCTACCGCCACTGGCTGACCATGCCGGTGCCGCACTGGGCCAAGTTGAAGATCGGCCCGATCGACTTCCAGGCGATCAGCTACTACTCCGCGCCCAAGGCCAAGTACAAGTCGCTGGACGAAGTGCCGCAGGAACTGCTCGACACCTACGACAAGCTCGGCGTGCCGCTGCACGAGCGCGCCAGGCTGGCGGGCGTTGCCGTCGACGCCGTGTTCGACTCGGTCTCCGTCGGCACTACCTTCCGCAAGGAACTGGCCGAGAAAGGCATCATCTTCTGCTCGATGTCCGAAGCCATCGCCGAGTACCCGGGGCTGGTGAAGCAATACCTCGGCACCGTGGTCCCGGTGGGCGACAACTACTTCGCCGCACTGAACTCCGCCGTATTTTCCGACGGAAGCTTCGTGTTCATCCCGAAGGGCGTGCGTTGCCCGATGGAGCTGAGCACCTACTTCCGCATCAACGCCGGCCACACCGGCCAGTTCGAGCGCACCCTGATCATCTGCGAGGACAAGGCTTACGTCTCGTACCTGGAAGGCTGCACCGCGCCGATGCGCGACGAGAACCAGCTGCATGCGGCGGTGGTCGAGCTGGTCGCGCTGGAAGACGCCGAGATCAAGTACAGCACGGTGCAGAACTGGTATCCGGGCGACGAGGAAGGCCGCGGCGGCATCTACAACTTCGTCACCAAGCGCGCCGAATGCCGGGGTGCGCGCAGCAAGGTCACCTGGACGCAGGTGGAAACCGGTTCGGCCATCACCTGGAAGTACCCGAGCTGCGTGCTGCTGGGCGACGATTCGGTGGGCGAATTCCATTCGGTCGCGCTGACCCACCACCGCCAGCAGGCGGACACCGGCACCAAGATGATCCACATCGGCAAGCGCACCAAGAGCAAGATCGTCAGCAAGGGCATCAGCGCCGGCCATGGCCAGAACACCTACCGCGGACTGGTGAAGGTGGAGCGCGGTGCCGACGGCGCGCGCAACCACACCCAGTGCGACAGCCTGCTGATCGGCAAGAAATGCGGCGCGCACACCTTCCCCTACATCGAGGTGAAGAACCCCACCGCCACCCTGGAACACGAGGCCACCACCTCCAAGATCAGCGACGACCAGATGTTCTACTGCCGCAGCCGCGGCATCGGCCAGGAAGACGCGGTCAGCCTGATCGTCGACGGTTTCTGCAAGCAGGTCTTCCGCGAGTTGCCGATGGAGTTCGCGGTGGAAGCCAAGAAGCTGCTGGAAGTTTCACTTGAAGGCTCGGTCGGCTGATCCTGTAGGAGCGGTCTTGGCCGCGAGCTTTTTGCTTTTGCCGGGATGACCGGAAAAGCCCGCGGCCAAGGCCGCTCCTACACGCACGAACACGCTGTATCACATGGGTAACGAAATGCTGAAAATCGAAAACCTCCACGCCAGCGTCGCCGGCAAGGAAATCCTCAAAGGCCTCACGCTGGACGTGAAGTCCGGCGAAGTGCACGCCATCATGGGCCCCAACGGTGCGGGCAAGTCCACGCTGGGCAACATCCTGGCCGGCCGCGAAGGGTATGAAGTGACCGCCGGGACCATCGAATTCGACGGCAAGCCATTGCTGGAACTGGAGCCGGAGGAGCGTGCCGCCGCCGGCCTGTTCCTGGCCTTCCAGTACCCGGTGGAAATCCCCGGCGTCAACAACACCTACTTCCTGCGCGCCGCACTCAACGCGCAGCGCAAGGCCCGCGGCGAGGCGGAGCTTGATTCCATGCAGTTCCTCAAGCTGGTGCGCGAGAAGCTGGCCGTACTGCACCTGAAGGACGAACTGCTGCACCGCGGCGTCAACGAAGGCTTCAGCGGCGGCGAGAAGAAGCGCAACGAGATCTTCCAGCTCGCCGTGCTCGAACCGCGGCTGGCGATCCTGGACGAGACCGACAGCGGCCTGGACATCGACGCACTGAAAACCGTCGCCGATGGCGTCAATACACTGCGCTCGCCCGATCGCGCCTTCGTGGTCATCACCCACTACCAGCGCCTGCTCGACCACATCAAGCCGGACGTGGTGCACGTGCTGGCCGCTGGCCGCATCGTCGAATCCGGCGGCCCGGAGCTGGCGCTGGAGCTGGAACAGCACGGCTACGCCTGGCTGAAGGACCGCGTGGCGCCGGAGAAGGTGGCCTGATGAGCGCCCTGCTCGACTCCCTTGCCGCCGGTTTCAACGGCGACGCCACGCGCCGCGGCATGCTGGACGAGGCCCTGCGCGAGGGCCTCCCCGGCCCGCGCGCCGAGGCGTGGAAATACACATCCCTGCGCGCGCTGGAACGGCGCAGCTTCCTGCCCGTCGAAACGGTGCCGGAGATCGGCATCGAGAAGCTGGCCGGCATCCCGGCACCCCGCGTGGCATTCGTCAACGGGCGCTTCTCGCCCG
The DNA here is from genome assembly GCA_964562135.1 of uncultured Pseudoxanthomonas sp. Classification (GTDB taxonomy): domain Bacteria; phylum Pseudomonadota; class Gammaproteobacteria; order Xanthomonadales; family Xanthomonadaceae; genus Pseudoxanthomonas_A. The sequence goes on from CAZLSG010000005.1 coordinate 17,965, forward strand.
TGCTGTCCTCCACCGCCGAACTGCCCGCCGGCATCCGCCTGGAACTGCTGTCGGAAGCACTGGCCTCCGGCGAAGATTCCGTGCGTTTCCTGACCCGCCGATTCGAGCGCGGCGAGGAAATCTTCGCCCGCCTCAATGCCGCGCTGGCCAACGAAGGCGTGCTGCTGCGCGCCGAGGCCGGCGCCTCCGGCGACAGGCCGGTGCATCTGGTTTTCATCAGCACCGAGGATGGCGCGGACCGCGCCTGGCACCTGCGCCACCTGGTGGAACTGCGCCGTGGCGCTTCGCTGTCCATCGTCGAGCACCACCTGGGCATCGGCGGGCACGCGAATCTCGCCAACAGCCTGGTTCACGTGCACCTGGCGCAAGGCGCGAGGCTGGAGCACGCGCGCGTGCAGGACGAAAGCCCGCGTGCGACATCACTGTTGCGAACCGACGCCGTGCTCGCGCGCGATGCCGCCTACCACCGTGTCGACCTGGAACTCGGCGGCGCACTGTCGCGCCACGAGCTCAACGTCCGCCTGGAAGGCAGCAACGCCCGCCTGGTCGCCAACGGCGTGTTGCTGGCGCAAGGGCGCGGCCATGTCGATACCCGGCTGGGCATCGACCACATCGCCCGCGACACCGCCTGCGAACTGACCTGGCGCGGACTGGGCGCGGGCCGCGGGCGGGCCGTGTTCCATGGCGGCATCCTGATCCGCGAAGGCGCCGACGGCACCGATGCCGCGCTGTCCAACAAGAACCTGCTGCTCTCGGAAAACGCCGAAATCGACACCCAGCCGGTGCTGGAAATCCATGCCGACGAAGTGAAGGCCGCCCACGGCGCCACCGTGGGCCAACTGGACGCGCAGGCACTGTTCTACCTGCGTTCGCGCGGCCTGCCGCAGATGCAGGCCCGGCAACTGCTGACCGCGGCCTTCTGCCGTGAGCCACTGTCCGTGATCGAAGATGCGACCGTGCGCGAATTGCTCACGGCGCAACTGGACCGGGCGCTGCACGCACTGGAATCTCCATGAACGTTGCCGCGCCCCGTCCCGTGCATCCCGGCACGGCGCCCGACTGGGCGCGGGTCCGCGAGGATTTCCCCCTGCTCGCCCGCACCGTCCACGGAAAGCCCCTGATCTACCTGGACAGCGCCAACACCGGCCAGAAACCGGCAGCGGTGATCGAGGCGGTGGATGACTTCTATCGCCACCACAACGCCAACGTCAGCCGCGCGGTGCACACGCTCGGCACCGAGGCCACCGACGCCTACGAAGGCGCCCGCCACAAACTCGCCCGCTTCCTCAACGTGCGCAGCGACGAACTGGTGTTGTGCAGCGGCACCACCTTCGCGATCAACCTGGTGGCCTATTCGTGGGCGCTGCCACGCCTGAAGACCGGCGACACGATCCTGGTCTCACGCATGGAGCACCATGCCAACATCGTGCCTTGGCAGCTGGTTGCCCAGCGCACCGGCGCGACAATCAAGGTCGCCGAAATCCGTGATGACGGCACGCTGGACCTCGAAGCGCTTTACCGCGCAATGACGCCGGACGTGAAGCTGCTGGCCGTGGCCCACGTGTCCAACGTGCTGGGCACGGTCAATCCGGTCCGCGACATCTGCCGGGAAGCGCGCAGGCGCGGCATCGCCACCGTGGTGGACGGCTCCCAGGCCACGCCCCACCGCAAGGTGGACGTGGCAGCCCTCGGCTGCGACTTCTACGCCATCACCGGCCACAAGATGTGCGGCCCCACCGGCACCGGCGCGTTGTGGGCCCGGCGCGAGCACCTGCAGGCGATGCCGCCGTTCATCGGCGGCGGCGAGATGATCAAGGAAGTCAGCTTCGACGGCACCGTGTTCAACGATCCGCCGTACAAGTTCGAGGCCGGCACGCCCAATATCGCCGGCTTCGTCGGCCTGGGCGCGGCGGTGGACTACCTGGAATCGGTGGGCATGCCGCACATCGAGGCACGCGAAGCCGAACTGCTGGCGCATGCCACCGAGGAACTGCGGAAGATCGAAGGCCTGCGCATCTTCGGCGCCGCGCCGGACAAGGCGGCGGTGATTTCGTTCCTGGTCGAAGGCGCGCACGCGCACGACCTGGCCACCCTGCTCGACCTGGAAGGCGTGGCCGTGCGTTCCGGCCAGCACTGCGCGCATCCGCTGCTGCAGTACTACGGCGTGGCCGCCACCCTGCGCGCCTCGCTGGCGTTCTACAACACCCACGACGAAATCGAACGCTTCATCGTGGCGTTGAAGAAGGCGCGCGGCCTGCTGGCCTGGTAATTCCCTTGTAGGAGCGACTTCAGTCGCGACCGGATACATCAACGTCGCGACTGAAGTCGCTCCTACAGGGAAAAAAGAACAATTGCAGCACATGCCGGGTTGCCGCTTTCCCGTAAAATTCCATCGATGGACACCCTCAGCTTCCGCACCGCGACGCCCGCCGACATCCCCGCCCTGGTCGAGCTGGTGACCTCCGCCTACCGCGGCGCCAGCAGCCGCCGGGGCTGGACCACCGAGGCCGACCTGCTGGATGGCAATCGCATCGATCCGGACGTGCTGGCGCGCGACATCGGGCACCCCGGCAGCCGTGTCCTGCTCGCCGAGCGCGACGACGCCCTGCTGGCCTGCGCGCACATCGCCGTGGAAGATGGCGCCGGCTACTTCGGCATGTTCTCGGTGCATCCGGAACGACAGGGCGCCGGACTCGGCAAGCGCCTGCTGGCCGAAGCCGAACGCATCGCCTGGCAGGAATGGAACCTGCCGGCCATGCGCATGAGCGTCATCGATGTGCGCGACACACTGATCGCGTTCTACGAACGCCGTGGCTACCGCCGCACCGGCATCTTCAAGCCCTTCCCGTATGGCGATGAACGTTTCGGCATCCCGCTGCGCGATGACCTGCGCTTCGAGGTGCTGGAAAAGCGCTTCACCGGAGACAGGCCATGAGCGCCGCCTGGACCTTCGTCTGCGCCACCGGCGAACTGCTGCCCGGTGAAATGAAGACCGTCTTCGACGAAGTCACCGGCACCGCCATCGTGGTCTTCAATCTGGATGGCGACCTCTACGCCCTGGAAGACCAGTGCAGCCACGAGGACTTCGAACTGTCCTCGGGCGCATTCGATGCCGGCGACGGTACCGTCGAGTGCGTGCTGCACGGCGCGAAGTTCGACATCCGCGATGGACGCGCGCTCTGCGCGCCCGCCTACACCCCGGTGGCGAAATTCCCGGTCAGGATCGAACACGGCGGCGTCTGGACCCGCGACGACCGCGACTGAGGCTGGCATCCCCCGGGCAGGACGATGGCGCCCGCCGGGTGGGTCGCGGGCATCCATCCTTTACGCTAAAAATGATAATAATTCTTGTTTACTTATAGGAACAGTAATCGTTAAGATATTGTGGTTACGTTCCGGCAGCCGTCGCCAGTCCGGTGAGTCCACTCCATCTCACCTTGAGCAAAACCCCCCCATGAAGAGCCCATCCAAACCCTCCCTCCGTATCGTGCGCCGGGCCTTGCCGGCCGCCCTGCTGGCAGTGCTGGCCTCCCCCGCCTTCGCGGAGACGGCAGGCGACGCCAAGGACCTGGAAACCGTGGTGGTAACGGCCACCGGCTTCGAGCAGAAACTCACCGATGCCCCTGCCAGCATCAGCGTGGTCACCCGCGCGGAGCTGCAAAAGCGTCCCTACATCACCCTGATCGACGCGGTGCGCGACCTGGAAGGCGTGGACGTGGGCGAAACCTCGGACAAGACCGGCCAGCGCACCATCAGCATGCGCGGCATGGGGCCGGAGTACACCCTGATCCTGATCGACGGCAAGCGCCAGAACAACCACGGCGACATCTATCCGAATGCCTTCGGCGGCAACCAGTTCAACCACATCCCGCCACTGGACACCATCGAGCGCATCGAAGTGATCCGCGGCCCGGCCTCCACCCTCTACGGCGCCGACGCGCTGGGCGGCGTGATCAACATCATCACCCGCCAGGTCAGCGACCGCTGGCACGGCTCGGCCACGGTCGGCCACAACCTGCAATCGAACCCCGATTTCGGCGCAGACACCACCTTCGACTTCAACCTGACCGGGCCGATCGTGCGCGACAAGCTGGGCCTGGGCCTGCGTGGATCGCGCTACGAGCGCGACTCGTCCCAACCCGACTACGAAGTTATCTACGATCCGGACGGCAACCCGCATGAGCGTTCGCTGGGCTTCGGCGCCGGCGGCAAGACCGTCGACAACGTCAACGAATCCTTCGGCCTGACCCTGAGATGGAAGCTCGGCGAGCTTCAGGATCTGAGCCTGGACTACGACACCTCCCGCCAGACCTACGACAACACGCCCTTCATCAACAACCTTGGCACGCTCAGCTATCCGCTGGGCACCGTGGACAACATCGAGAGCATCTGGCGCGCCGCGCCGCAGGTGGGCTACATCGACGAACAGGAGTTCACCCGCGACAACTGGTCGCTGACCCATCGCGGCCGCTGGGACTGGGGCAACAGCTTCGTCTCGCTGGCCTACGTGGAAACCGCCAACAACGGCCGGACCATGCCATTCAGCGTGGAAGAGCGCCTGCGCCACCGCGACCTCTACTGCAACAACGCCGCCGTATGCGCCACCGGCCCCTACACGGGCCTGACCCAGCAACAACGCCGCGACCTGATGGAACAGGAGTTCCTGCCACGGCCCAAGCGCAACCTGGAAAGCAACCAGTACACGCTGGATGCCAAGCTGGATATCCCGGTGGAAGGCTGGGGCGGTTACCACCACTTCGTGGTCGGCGGACAGTTCATCGACGGCGAACTGGACGATGGCGTGTTCGGCATGGAGTTGGGCGGCGATGGTGCGGGCATCGTCCAGGACCACGAGATGTGGTCCGTGTTCGTCGAGGACAACTGGACCCCCACCGATCCGCTGACGGTCACTTTCGGCATCCGCTACGACGACCACAACATGTTCGGCGGCCATGTCAGCCCCCGCGTCTACGCCGTCTACGACATCACTTCTGACTGGGTGGTGAAGGGCGGCATCAGCACCGGCTACAAGACACCCAAGACCACCGACCTGTTCGACGGCATCACCGGCTTCGGCGGCCAGGGCACCAGCCCCTGGACCGGCAACCCGGACCTGACCCCGGAAACCAGCGTCAACGGCGAGATCGCCCTGTACTGGACCTCGCCCACCAGCAACCACAATTTCAACATCACCCTGTTCCGCAACGACTTCGAGGACAAGATCTCCAGCACCACGGTGAGCCAGACCTGCGAACAGACGGGTGGCGTGCGCCCCTGCGCCAACCTCGGCGCCTTCTACGACACGCTGGGCGTGGGCTCCTTCAGCCAACCCATCAATATCGACGAAGCACGGGTGCAGGGCGTTGAGGTCGCGGGCCGCTACCAGATCATCGAACCGCTCTCGATCCGCGCCAACTACACCTGGACCGACAGTGAGCAGTTGACCGGCCCGCAGGCGGGCAGGCCCCTGACCAATACCGCCGAACACATGGCCAACGCCACGCTGGAATGGCAGCCCACCCGCAGGTTCAGCACCCAACTGATCCTGGAGGCAAGGTCGGACCGTTACCGTGGCGTGGACGCCAACGGCAACCACCTGTACTTCAAGGACTACGAAGTGCTGCACCTGGGCGCGCAGTACCGCTTCAGCGACAACATCGCCATCAGCGCGCGGGTCAACAACCTGCTGGACCAGGACTTCACCAGCTTCGACACCACCTGGACCCAGAACGCGACCACCGGCGTCTGGACCGCCACCCACGTGGACGACTTCAACAACAAGGACAAGGCCCGCAATTACTGGCTGTCGTTGAACGTGAATTTCTGAAACCGTTCCGGCCCTGTCGCGGATGCGGCAGGGCCGGTGTCCCGTACCCTGCCCCACGCATCCCGTTTCCCTCCGCAGCCGCCACACCCGGACCGGTCTCTCCAATTTCCATCTTCTTAATTGGGAAAGATTCTCATTCCGTGGTGTAATTGCGTCCTTCCCACGGATCCGATCCCCCTTGTCCCCGGTACCGTCACACAACGCCATCGGCAGCCAGCAACAGCGTCGCGGCTTCTGGTTGCGGACACTGCACCAATGGCACTGGATCAGCTCCGCAGTCTGCCTGGTGGGCATGCTGCTCTTCGCGGTCACCGGCATCACGCTGAACCATGCGTCGCGCATCGAGGCCTCGCCGCAGGTGACCAACCTCACCACGGAACTGCCACCAGCGCTGCTGGAGGAACTGGCTTCCCACGACGCGCAAGGTGTCGCGCCGCTTCCGTCGGCGGTGGCGCGCTGGCTGGACGGGCAACTGCCCGTCTCCATCGGCGCGCGCCGGGCCGAATGGTCCGAAGAGGAAATCTACCTGTCCATGCCGCGCCCCGGCGCGGATGCGTGGCTGAGCATCGACCGCGCCAGCGGCGCGGTGGAGTTCGAAAGCACGGTGCGCGGCTGGGTGTCCTATTTCAATGACCTGCACAAGGGACGCAACGCGGGGCCGGCCTGGAGCTGGTTCATCGACATCTTCTCCGTCGCCGCGCTGGTGTTCTGCGTGACCGGCCTGTTCCTGCTGTACCTGCATGCGCGGCAGCGGCGCATGACCTGGCCGATGGTCGGCCTGGGCCTGGTGATTCCGACCTTGCTGGCACTGCTGTTCATCCATTGATCCCTTTCCGTCGCGAGCCTCCCCCATGTCGAAGATCGTCGTTCCCGCCACCCTCACCATCGCCTTGAGCGGCCTGCTGGCGATGCCCGCCCATGCCGCCCAGCTCGATGTCAGCGTCGAAATCCCGCAGCTGAACGTGGCCGAATACCACCGCCCCTATGTCGCCATCTGGATCGAGGGCGCGGACCAGAAGGTCGCTTCCAACCTGGCGGTCTGGTACATGATGAAGGACACCGCCGAAGGCCACGGCACCAAGTGGCTGCCCGACCTGCGCCAGTGGTGGCGCAAATCCGGCCGCACCTTGAAGGTGCCGGTGGACGGCGTGACCGGCCCGACCCGCCCGGTCGGCACGCACGCCCTGAGCTTCACCGACAAGCAACCCCACCTGAAGAACCTGCCGGCAGGCGAGTACACGCTGGTCGTGGAAGCCTCGCGCGAAGTCGGCGGGCGCGAACTGCTGAAGATCCCGTTCACCTGGCCCGCCAAGGCACCGCAGTCGGGCAAGGCCCAGGGCAGCAACGAACTCGGCGCCGTCACCCTTTCGGTCAAGCCCTGAGCGGATCGCCCCTGGCCTGCTTTCCACCCCGCTGCACCGACTCCCATTTCATCCCGAGGAATCCCCATGAAGCGCACCCTGACCTCATCCCTGTCGCTGGCGTTGGCCATCGCCGCCACCCTGTCCTTCCCGGCGCTGGCCCACAAGCAGTGGCTGGTCCCCTCGTCCACCGTGGTCGCCGGCAACGATCCCTGGGTCACGGTCGATGCCGCGGTGTCGAACCAGTTGTACTACCCGGACCACGTGCCGATGCGGCTCGACAACATCGTCATCACCGCACCGGACGGCAGCATGCTGAAGCCGCAGAATCCGGCGACCGGCAAGTACCGCAGCGTGTTCGACGTGCAGTTGGCGCAGGAAGGCACCTACCGCATCAGCAACCTCAATGCCGGCGTGTCCGCGCGCTGGGACACCCCTGAAAGCCTGGCCGCCGCGGCACAGGCGGCACAGGGCAATGCGCCGGTCGCAGGCGGCCCCGGCGGTCCGCGCGGCGGCTTCCTGCGCAACGCCAGTCCCGAAGACCTCGCCACCAAGATTCCCAAGGACGCGCAGAACGTGCGGGTCACGGAAGGCATCGGCCGCGTGGAAACCTACGTTACCCGTGGCGCGCCCAGCAACGCCGCGCTCACCGGCAAGGGACTGGAGCTGCTGCCGGTGACGCATCCGAACGATCTGTTCGCCGGCGAGGAAGCCACCTTCAAGCTGTTGGTCGACGGCGAACCTGCCGCCGGCCTGGAGATCGAGATCGTCCGCGGCGCCACCCGCTACCGCAACGCGCAGGACGAGATCACGGTCACCACCGCCGCCGACGGCAGTTTCACCATCACGTGGCCGGAAGCGGGCATGTACTGGCTGGAAACCTCCACCACCGATGCCCGCACCTCGGTGCCGCAGGCCGCCGAGCGCCGCCTGAGCTACGTCGCCACGCTGGAAGTGCTGCCCCAATAACAGTGCGCTTCTCCTCCGTCGGCATGCGCACGCAACGCATGCCGGCGATGGATGCTCTCCCATGCCCTCCCCTTTCTCCCTTCCCGAAGCCCGATGACGCTCGCTCTGCACACGCTGCAAGGCCACAGCATGGGCACTTCGTGGTCGGTGATATTGGCCGCACCCGCGGGCTTCGACATGCACCGCGTGCACGCCGGCATCCAGCAACAACTGGATGTCGTGGTAGCGCAGATGAGCACCTGGGAACCGGATTCGGACCTGTGCCGCTTCAACCGTGCACCCGCCGGCAGCTGGCACGCGCTGCCGGATGGATTCTTCACCGTCCTGCAGTGCGCGCTGGACATTGCGCGCGCAAGTGGCGGCGCCTACGACCCGACCATTGGCCCACTGGCGGAAGCCTGGGGCTTCGGCGCGCGCGGAGGCGGACACCGTATCCCCGATGCCGACACCCTGGCAGCGGCCCGCGCACGGGTTGGCTGGCAACGCATCGCACTGGAACCCGCGCATCACCGCGCCTGCCAGCCCGGTGGCGCGGACCTGGACCTGTCGGCCATCGCCAAGGGCCATGGTGTTGATCTGGTGGTGGCCTATCTGCGCGGCAACGGCATTGCCAATGCCCTGATCGAAGTCGGCGGCGAACTGCATGGCTATGGCCGCAAGCCCGACGGCAATCCCTGGCGCGTGCTGGTGGAAGCCTCTCCCGATGACGATGACGCGCTGGGCGAAGCACGCGTGATCGAACTGGATGATCTGGCCGTGGCGACATCCGGCGACCACTGGCACCGGTTCGAGGAAGACGGGCAACGCTACGCGCACACGCTGGACCCGCGCAGCGGGAAACCCCTGCACGATGCACCTGCAGCGGTCACCGTGATCGCTGCCGACGCCATGCGCGCCGACGCTTGGGCCACCGCCCTGACCGTCATGGGTGCGAACGCCGGCTTCACCTTCGCCTGCGAGCACGGCATCGCCGCACGTTTCGTCGCCCGCACGGATGGCGGTGCGGAAGAGCGCATGACGCCCTCCTTCGAAGCGAGGCTGGCCGGATGAGCGGTGCCCAGAGCCGGCGTGCCGAGATACTCGGCAACGTGGTCACCCTGTCGTTGCTGGCACTGATAGGCCTGTTTTTCCTGCGCCTGAATGGTGGCGACTGGTGGCTTGCCATGCCGCGTGCCGAACGCTGGTGGCTGGCCGCTGCCGTACTGACCCTCTATCTGGGGTTCTGTGGCTGGCTGTGGTGGCGCTCGCGTCCGCGCGATGTCGAAGCTGTCATCGCCTCCATTCCGGCCGGCGTGGATGCCCCACCTATCCTGGTCGTCCATGCCAGCCAGACCGGCTTCGCAAGCGAACTGGCCGACCGTACCGCGCAAGCCCTGAACCAGGCGGGGAAACCAGCCGTGTCGATCGCCATCGACAGGATCGATGCCGACCGGCTGGCGCAGGGCGGACGCATGCTGTTCATCGCCAGCACCACCGGCGAAGGTGATCCGCCCGACCCCGCGCTGGGCTTCGTGCGCAACGTGATGGCGCAACCCGCCACGCTGGAAACGCTGGAATACGCCGTGCTTGCCCTGGGTGATCGCGAGTACGAGGATTTCTGCGCCTTCGGGCACCATCTGGATCAGTGGCTGCGCCAGCACGGCGCGCGCCCGCTGTTCGATATCGTGGAAGTGGACAACGCGGACGAGAGCGCCCTGCGCCACTGGCAGTACCACCTTGGACAACTGGGCGGCGCCACCGACATGCCCGACTGGATCGCCCCGCGCTATGAAAGCTGGCAGTTGTCCACGCGTCGCGAGCTCAATCCCGGCAGCCTGGGCGGCAGTGTTTTCCATCTTGCGCTGCTGCCCCCGGCCGGCGCTTCCCCGCATTGGCAGGCTGGCGATATCGCCGAAATCGGCCCCCGCAACCCGCAAGCGGCGGTTTCGACACTGCTCGGAGCGTTGCAACTTGATGCCGCCTCTCCCGTGGAGCATGCAGGCAAGGCCGAAAGCCTTGGCGAACTGCTGGCACGTTCACACCTGCCGGAAACCGCGGATATTCTCGGACTCGATGCGCAGGCCATCGCCGATGCATTGCACCCGTTGCCCCACCGCGAATATTCCATCGCCTCGCTGCCCTCCGAAGGCAGCCTGCAAATCCTGCTGCGCCGCATGCTGCGCCCGGATGGCACGCCCGGCATCGGCAGTGGCTGGCTTTGCGACCATGCGCCCCTGCAGGGCACGATGGAACTACGCGTCCGCATCAACCCCAATTTCCACCCTCCCGAAACATCGCGACCGCTGATCCTGATCGGCAACGGCACCGGCATGGCCGGTCTGCGCGCGCACCTGAAGGCGCGGGTGGAGGCGGGCGCGCGGCGCAACTGGCTGCTGTTCGGCGAACGCAGCGCGGACCGCGACTTCTTCTTCCGCGACGATGTGCTGGACTGGCAGGCGCGCGGCTTCATCGAACGGCTGGACCTGGCGTTCTCGCGCGATCAGGACACCCGTACCTATGTCCAGCATCGCCTGCGCGCCGCCTCTGCGGAATTGCGCCAATGGGTCGATGCAGGCGCCGTCATCCTGGTCTGCGGCAGCCTGGCCGGCATGGCGCCGGGCGTGGATGCCGCGCTGCGCGATGCGCTTGGCGACGAAAAGATCGAACGGATGCTGGTCGACGGACACTACCGCCGCGACGTCTACTGAAATGCCGTGCCCGCCACATCGGGCATGTCCGTTGCAGTGATCCGGATCGCCAGAACTTCCCCGCCGCCTTCCAGCATGTAGCGGCTGCCGCCCGCACCCCCTGCCAGCAACGCCGTATCGCCTGCCCGCATGGGCGGCAAATCGGAAGCGGTGCCGAAACCTGCCCGTCCCGCCAGCAGATGGACGGCCCAGAGCACGCCAGGCCCGACGAAGAAAACCATCGATCCGGCCAATGGCCGATGCAGGAGTTCCGCCGAAACGCAGTCCGGACGCCACATCAGGTTGAATACCTGCACCGGACCCTCCGGCAATTCGGCGCGCACCCCGCGCCCTCCGTCGAAGCACGCACGGCCGTGGGGAGGCGCAAGCTCGCGCAACTCGCCATCGTCGAATTCCAGACGCAAGCCATTGCCCGACAACAGCACCTGCTCGCGCCGCACGCCATGGAATGCCGAATAGCTCGAGGCCCGGTCGATATCGGCAATGGACAGCCGCCACGACCAGGGAGCCGGAATCCGAACGCCCGCATCGTTGCCTGCCGATTCCGGCAAGGAACACGCGTGCCCGCGCGCAATCTCGCGCGTGCTGCCAAGGCCATTGCTCCAGGATTCGCACCGGTAAGCCTCGGCCGGCATGACCCGCGATGGCTCCGACATGACAACCGCCCCGCTACCCGACCGCGCCCAGTTTAATCCTGCGTGCGCAAAGAAATCGCCCGGGCCACTCCTGTGGCCCGGGCGATAGGCACATCCTTGTCGGCTCCTGCCTGTTGCTTCGGCATCCTGCCCTGTCCAGTCCGCGCGCCGCATCCCTGTTGGTGACGCGCGATCAATCTGCCAAATCAGTGCCTCGCCACCGTTGCCGGCTTGCCCTGCGTGGCTGCGGCCGCAGCGGGCGCCTTGTCCGGGGCAGCGCGCAACTCGATGCGGTCACGGTTGCGCTCAACCGTCTTCAGGCCAATCCCGTTGACCATGGCCAGTTCCTCGACACTCTTGAACGGACCGTTTTCCTTGCGATATTCCACGATGGCGGCGGCCTTGGCCGGCCCCACGTTGATCAGCACCGCCTCGAGCCTCGCGGCATCGGCGGTATTGATGTTCACCTTGTCCGCCGCAAGCGCGCTGGTGGCCAGCAACAGGCTCAAGGCGACGGATTTGAGGATGGTGGCGATGGATTTCATGGTGCTCTCCCTGTAACGGTGGTGGACGGTTCCTTCGTATCGCCGGAACGGTTCCAGTCCGTCTTCCGGCGTGGAACAGCCTCTCACCCGCCACACCCACAACATATCGCCGAAGCCCGCCGGAAGATGCCGGGAAACACCTCGCCGTCGTGTAGGAAAATTCCTACAAACGCCGGCAGCGTAGAATGGCGCCATTGACCGCATACGCTTGGAGACCCGATGGACAGCGCCCGACTCGACCGCTTCGTTGCCGGAAAGTGGGACGACGAGATCGTTCCGCAACTGGTCGAATACATCCGCATCCCCAACAAGTCGCCGATGTTCGACCGCGACTGGGAGGCCAACGGCTACATGGAGCAGGCCGTGGTCCTGATGGAAGGTTGGGCCAGGATCCAGCCGATCCCCGGCATGCGCCTGGAGGTGGTCCGCCTGGAAGGGCGCACCCCGCTGATCTACATCGAGATCCCCGCCAGCGGACCGGAAACCGGCGCCGATACCGTGCTGCTGTACGGCCACCTGGACAAGCAGCCGGAGATGACCGGCTGGGACGATGACCTGGGCCCCTGGATACCGGTGCTGAAGGGCGACAAGCTGTATGGCCGCGGCGGCGCCGATGACGGTTACGCCATCTACGGTTCGCTGGCGGCGGTGCTGGCCCTGCAGGAACAGGGCTTGCCGCATGCGCGCTGCGTGGTGCTGATCGAAGCCTGCGAGGAGTCCGGCAGCTACGACCTCCCCGCCTACGTGGACCACCTGGCCGAGCGCATCGGCAAACCGTCGCTGGTGGTGTGCCTGGATTCGGGCTGCGGCAATTACGAACAATTGTGGTGCACCACCTCGCTGCGCGGCCTGGCAGGCGGCAATTTCACCGTCAAGGTGCTGAGCGAGGGCGTGCATTCGGGCGATGCCTCGGGCGTGGTGCCCTCCAGCTTCCGCATCCTGCGCGACCTGCTCTCGCGCATCGAGGACAGCGCCACCGGCAGGATCCTGATCGATGGACTGCACGTGGACATCCCCGCCGAACGCCTCGACCAGGCCCGGCAGGCCGCGCGGGTGCTGGGCAACGACGTCTACGGGAAATTCCCGCTGCTGCCCGGCATGACGCCCATGTCCGGCGACCTGTCGGAACTGGTCCTCAACCGCACCTGGCGCCCGGCCCTGTCGGTGACCGGCGTGGACGGCATCCCGCCGCTGGCTTCCGCCGGCAACGTATTGCGCCCGCACACCTCGGTGAAACTGTCGGTGCGCCTGCCGCCGACACTGGACGGCAAACAGGCCGGCGACCTGCTCCAGGACATCCTGCTGTGCGATCCCCCGTATGGCGCCGAAGTCAGCCTGGATCTGGAGAAGGCCAGCAGCGGCTGGAACGCACCGGCCCAGTCGCCGTGGCTCAGCCAGGCCATCGAAGCCTCCTCGCAGGCCGCTTTCGGCAAGCCTGCGATGTACATGGGCGAAGGCGGCAGCATCCCGTTCATGGGCATGCTGGGCGAGAAGTTCCCCGGCGCCCAGTTCATGATCACCGGCGTCCTCGGGCCGCACTCCAATGCCCATGGGCCCAACGAATTCCTGCATATCCCCATGGGCAAGAAAGTCACGTCCTGCGTTGCCCACGTGATCGCCGCGCACCATGCTGCCAGCGTGCGCGGCGAGACCACGGGCGTTTCGGCCATTGCCGGCGGCGAGCAGCACGGCGGCCACGGCTGCTGTTGACCGGCGCGGCGGCCGTGTCATCCTGACGCTCCGGATGCCACGGCCGGCTCCCTCTCCGGGGCCGATGGTTGCCCCGCTTGTCCAGACAATATCTCCCCGACCCATCCCGCATGACCGCACGCCGCCGACCCGCCCATACATGACATCCGGAATTCGCGACACCGCCGACCGCGAAGCGGCGCGCCTTGCCTGGACACGACAGGCCACCCAGAACACGACCGCCGGGTTGCACCGCGCCTCCATCGATGCCGGCTTCCGCAGCTACTGGCGCACCGAAGGCCTTTCCCCCAGCCTGATCGTGATGGATTCACCGCCCGGGCTGGAAGACGTGCGCCCCTGGCTGCGCCTGCGCGAGGTGCTGCAAGACGGCGGCGTGCGCGTGCCGCAGGTTTTCGCCCGCGACGTGGAACAGGGATTCCTGCTGCTGGAGGACCTGGGCGTCCCCACCCTGGCCCAGGCGATCGACGCGGACACCGCCGATGCGTGGTTCGAGCGCGCGACGGACCAGTTGCTGCACCTGCAGGCCATCGCGCCGCCCGCGGACCTGGGCCGCTTCGGCGAAGCCCTGCTGCAACGGGATGCCGGATTGTTCGAGGAATGGTTCCTGCGCCGGCACCTGGGGCTGGAACTGGACCAGGACGACCTGGCCCGGCTCGCGGCCATCCAGGAATTGCTGACGCACAGCGCGCTGACCCAGCCGCAGGTGCTCACCCACCGCGACTTCATGCCGCGCAACCTGATGCCCGTGGTGCCCGGACCGGCCGTGCTCGATTTCCAGGATTGCGTGGTGGGCCCGATCGCCTACGATCCGGTCAGCCTGTTCAAGGATGCCTTCCTGAGCTGGCCGCTGGCCCGCGTGGACGACTGGCTGGCGCGCTACCACGCCCGCGCGACGGCGGCGGGATTGCCGGTGCCGCCACTGGCCACCTTCCTGCGCGATGCCGACTGGATGGGCGTGCAGCGCCACCTCAAGATCCTCGGCATCTTTTCGCGCCTGCACTACCGCGACGGCAAGCCGAGGTACCTGCCCGACACGCCGCGCTTCATCGCCTACCTGGACGAAATCGTTCCGCGCCACCCGGAGCTGCAACCCTTGCAGGAACTGCTGGACAACCGGATCAAACCCGCCCTGCCCGCCAAGGCGACGACATGAATGCCTTGATCTTCGCCGCCGGCCTGGGCGCGCGCATGCGGCCACTGACCGACCATGTGCCGAAACCGCTGCTGGAAGCCGGCGGCAAGACGCTGATCGCATGGCACCTGGAAAAGCTGGCCGCCATCGGGGTCCGCAACGTCGTCATCAACACCAGCTGGCTGGCCGAACAACTGCCGCATGCGCTCGGCGACGGTTCGCGCTGGGGCCTGCGCCTGCATTTCTCGCACGAAGGCCCCACGCCGCTGGAAACCGGCGGCGGCATGCTCAATGCCATGCCCTTGCTTGGCGACGCTCCCTTCATCGCGGTCAACGGCGACATCTGGACCGACTACGACTTCGCGCGGCTTCCGCGCGAACCCGACGGCCTGGCCCACCTGGTGCTGGTGGACAATCCCGCCCACCATCCGCTGGGCGACTTCCGGCTGGAAGCCGATGGCCGATTGCGATCCGAAGGCGCCGACAAGCTCACTTTCGCCGGCATCGGCGTCTATCGCCCGCAACTGCTGTCCACCTGGCGGAAGGTGATCGGGAATACCGGCGGCGCCGATGAAACACCCCCGCGCTTCATGCTGGCGCCCTTGCTGCGCGCGGCGATGCATGACCGACAGATCGGTGGCGAGCGGCATCCGGGCCGCTGGACCGACGTGGGCACGCCCGAACGCCTGTCCTTGTTGCGCAACGATCTGGCCGAAGCCCACGCCTGAGCCTGCACCGCGCAGGCAACCCCTTCAATCCCGCGCTTCCACCACGGCGCGCAGGAACGGCACGGTGATCCTGCGCTGTGCCGCCAGGGAGGCACGGTCCAGCCGCTCCAGCAACGCCACCAGACTGGCCGGATCGCGCTCTTTCCGCGTCATCAGCCAGTCGATCGCGCTTTCTTCCAGCACCAGCCCCCGACGATGCGCACGGTCCCTCAGCAACGCCTTCCTGCCTTCGTCATCCAGCAGCTGCAGATTCACGCGCGTGCATTGCGAAAGCCGCGAACGCAGGTCGGGGAGCACCAGGCCTATGGCATCCGGCATGCCCCGCGCGGTGTACAGCACGTTCAATCCGGCTGCGCGCGCGGCATTGTGGAAGTCGAACAGCGCCACCTCGTCCTCGCGCTGACCGGCGATGGCCTCGAGTCCATCCAGCACGGCCACGTCGCTGCCTTCCAAGGCATCCAGCGCATCGCGCATGCGCCCTGCCGCGGCAACCAGCGGCAGGAACACCGCGCGCCGGCCCGCCTGCTCGGTCGCCGCGCACAAGGCCAGCGCAAGATGGGTCTTGCCGCTGCCACCCGCGCCCGACAGGTACACCCAGTCCGCCCCCGGCGCGGCCGCCAGCGCGCGCAACTGGGCCACGCAGCCCGCGGGGGCCGCGATGAAACTGTCCAGCCGCTGGTCCGGCGGATAACGCAATGCCAGCGGCAACTGCTGCACGGTCATCGCCATGGGCTCACTTCTGGTCGTCGTCCGGCGACTTTTCCCCATCCACCACCGCCCGGTCGACGTAGGCATCCAGCACGATCGCGGGACGCGCATCGCCCGCGTACAGGTTGCTCTCCGTGTAACGCTGGTGCGCATAACGCAACAGCACATTGGCCACCGCGGCCACCGGCAGCGCCATCAACATGCCGAGGAAGCCGAACAACTGGCCACCCGCCATGATCGCGAAGATCACCGCCACCGGATGCAGGCCGATGCGGTCGCCCACGATGCGCGGCGTCAGCACGTAGCCTTCCAGCATCTGCCCGATGGTGAACACCGCGCCGACCATCAGCAGCAGCTTCAGGTCGAAGCCCTGGGTCTGCACCAACGCCGCCACCAGGCCGAGCACCACGCCGGTCGCGGTGCCCAGGTACGGGACGAAACTGATCAGCCCGGCGATGATGCCGATCAGCAATCCCAGCTTGAGGCCGATCAGCGACAGGCCGGCCGCGTAGATCGCGCCCAGCGCGATCATCACCAGGAATTGCCCGCGCAGGAACGCGCCGAGCACGTCGTTGGATTCCCGCGCCAGCCGGTTCACGGTCTCCACGTGGTCGCGCGGCACCAGCGCGGCGATGCGCTCGACCAGCAGATCCCAGTCGCGCAGGAAATAGAAGGTCAGGATCGGCAGCAACACCAGGTTCACCACCCACGCCATCAGTGCCATGCCGGAGCTGGACAGGTAGCCGAAGAATGCCGTGGCCATCCCACCGGCCTCCTTCCAGTGCTCGCTGAACAGGCCCACCCAGCGGTCGGGATTCAGCCACTCCACCAGTTCCAGCCCGGTCCGCTGCTCCAGCCAGGGCAGGGCCGTATCGACGAACCATGCTTTGTAGGCCGGTGCCGTATGCACCAGCATGACGATCTGCTCCTCGATCATCGGCACCAGGATGATCAACAACAGCAAAAGCAGCAGCAGCATCAGCGTAAAGACCAGCACCACCGCGACCGTGCGCGAACGTCCCGACCGCTCCAGGCGGTCCACCAGCGGGTCGCCCAGCCACCCCAGCAGGGCGGCGAACACGAACGGCGTCAGGATCGGCGCCAGCAACCAGATCAGCCAACCGGCCACCAGCGCGATCAGCAGCCATTGCCAATGCCGCGTCAACGGTCCCAACGAGGTGGAAGCGCTGTTCATGGCTTCGCTCACTTCAGCCTGTAGACCGGGGGATCGCCTTCACCGCCGGTGAAGGGCGCGTCGTCCGCGCTCATCCGGCGCTGGAAGCCGGCCAGGCCGCTCAGCAGTTCCAGGTCCGCCACCAGCGTCGTGGCGGTGGCGCTCACCGGCGTGATCCGCCGCACCACCGACGTGGATTGCAGCGCCGCCGACAGGCGCAGGAAATCCTCGGTGCTGCGGATGCCTTCGAACACCACGCGCTGGGTGCTGGCGGCGCCGCCCGCGCCCTGCCGGGCATAGCGCTTGATCAGGGCGTCGGCCGCGCCATCGGCGCCGGACGCCATCGCCCGGCGCGCGTCGGGGTCGCTCACCGACCATTTCGACAACACCCGGCCGTCGTCCACGAAGACCCAGTCGGCCGTCCACCCTGCCTGGTTCCGGTACAGCTTTCCGAGCAACTGCATCGCCGGGCTGTAACGCGACGAAGTGCGCGCCACCGCCGCGGTGTCCTGCCGCCAGATCGCGCCGACCGCCGCCTGCTCGGCGGCATTGCCGGCCGGCAGGCCCAGACTGAAGCCGCGCTCGTTGGCACGGTCGAGCAGTGGCCGCGCCGCATTGGCGTGCGCCAGGCTGACCAGGCGCGGGCCGCTGCCGTCGTCGATCCCCAGCCACACCACCGGCTTGGGACGCGGCTGCGGCCACACCGGCAAGGCCAGCATTTCGGCCAGCGCCTGCACTTCGCCGGGATCGAACCTGACCACCAGGGTGGTGCCGAATGTCGGCGCGCCGCTGGGCGACGTGCCCTGGTCCTGGCGGTAGTCATACCCGGTCACGTATTGGCGGGCGTTGCGCAATTCGGTGGACACGCCCGGGCGGGCGGACACATCGCGCTCGCCGGACAACCTGCCCAGCACCACGGCCAACGCCCGCGCGAAGCCCACCGCCCGGTCTTCGTCGGACTGGCTGTTGACCGGCACCTCGGCCTCGTAGAGCCCGCGCGCGCCGACGGCTTCGCCCTCGATGCGGACATCCGACTGCGCCAGCGCCACCGGGGCGAAGCCGCACGCGCCCGCCAGCAGCAGGCTCCCAAGCAGAATGAGTGCGAAAATCCGGCGCATCGAGCGTCCTTAATGCCAGCGAATCCGGGAATTGTTGCCCGAATGCGCCCATCGCGCCAATGTTGGCCGTTCAGGCGACCATCGATCCCCTGTAAAATCCCGTTTTCCTCCCGTGCAACGGTTCCCGTCCGTGACCCAGCCTCCCGCCGCCCCCACTCCCATGACCTACCGCGACGCGGGCGTGGACATCGACGCCGGCAACACGCTGGTCGAACGCATCAAGCCACTGGTCAAGCGCAGCTTCCGGCCGGAAGTGATGGGCGGGCTGGGCGGCTTCGGCGCGTTGTTCGACCTGTCAGGCAAATACCGCGAACCGGTGCTGGTCTCCGGCACCGACGGCGTGGGCACCAAGCTCAAGCTGGCCCAGCAACTGGGGCGCCACGACACCATCGGCATCGACCTGGTGGGCATGTGCGTCAACGACGTGCTGGTGCAGGGCGCCGAGCCGCTGTTCTTCCTCGATTACTTCGCCACCGGCAAGCTGGACGTGGATACCGCCGCCGCCGTAGTCGGCGGCATTGCGCGCGGCTGCGAACTGTCCGGCTGCGCGCTGATCGGCGGCGAGACCGCCGAGATGCCCGACATGTACCCGCCGGGCGAATACGACCTGGCCGGCTTCTGCGTCGCCGCGGTGGAGAAATCCGAACTGCGCGACGGCTCGGGCGTGCGCCAGGGCGACGCGCTGATCGGCATCGCCTCCAGCGGCCCGCACTCCAACGGCTACTCGCTGGTCCGCCGCATCTACGACCGTGCCGGCCGGCCGGCGGACACCGACGTCGGCGGGGTGAAGCTGATCGACGCCCTGATGGAACCCACGCGACTGTACGTGAAGCCGGTGCTGGAACTGCTGCGCGGCCCCCATGGCCCGGCCATCCACGCCATGGCCCACGTCACCGGCGGCGGCCTGACCGAAAACATCATCCGCGTCATCCCGGACGGATTGGGCCTGGACATCGATGCATCGGCGTGGACCTTGCCGCCGGTGTTCGACTGGCTGCAACGCGAAGGCGCGGTGGAGAACGCCGAAATGTGGCGCACCTTCAACTGCGGCATCGGCTTCGTGCTGGTGGTGGCGCCGGAACGTGTCGCCGGCATCGCGACGGCCCTGGACGCGCTCGGCCTGCCGCACTGGCGGATCGGCGAAGTCGTCGCCGCGCCAGGCGGCGAACGCGTGCGCATCGGCTGATCCCCACCATGGAAACGCCGACCGCCACGCACATGGCCGACCGCGACGCCGAACACCTTCGGCTGCTGTCGATCTTCCACTACATCGTGGCTGCCATCACCGCGGTGTTCTCGCTGTTTCCCGTCATCCACCTGGTCATCGGCATCGCCATGGTGAGCGGCGGGATGGACGGCGCGAATCCACCGCCACACTGGTTCGGCTGGCTGTTCATTGCCATCGCCGCCACCATGATCCTCGGCGGGCTGGCACTGGCCGGCTTCATGGCCTATGCGGGTCGCTGTCTGGCACAACGCCGGCGTTACCTGTTGTGTCTGGTGGTCGCGGCCATCAGCTGCATCCTGATGCCGCTGGGCACCGTGCTCGGCGTCTTCACGCTGATCGTGCTGACCCGGCCTTCGGTCAAGCTGCTGTTCGCGGACTGACCGGCACATGCCCGCACGCCTTGCCATCCTGGCCTCCGGCCATGGCAGCAACCTGCAGGCGATCCTGGACGCCATCGATGCCGGCATGTTGGAGGCGGAGATCGCTGGCGTGTTCTCGGATCGCCCACAGGCACCCGCATTGCAACGGGTCGCCGAACCCATGCGCTGGAGCCGCAGTCCCGGGAATTTCCCGGATCGCGCCGCATTCGACCACGCACTTGCGGATGCCGTCACGGCCACCCGGCCGGACTGGGTCGTGTGCGCCGGCTACATGCGCATCCTCGGCAACGACTTCATCGCGCGCTTCCACGGCCGCCTGCTGAACATCCACCCCTCCCTGCTGCCCCTGCATCGCGGACTGCACACGCACGCACGGGCGCTGGAAGCGGGCGATGCCGAACACGGCGCCAGCGTCCACTTCGTCGCACCTGAACTGGATGCCGGCCCTGTCATCGCACAGGTCACGCTGCCTGTTCTGCCGGGCGACACCCCCGAAACGCTGGCCCACCGCCTGCTGCCGCGCGAACACGCCCTGCTGGCGGCGGTATTGCAGTTGGCCGCCACGGGACGGATATCTGAACAGGACGCCATGGCCTGCCATGATGGTCAGCCCCTGTTTAGACCGTTGCAACTAGATTCCTCCGGGAACTTGACCTGACCCCGCACCCCACGCCGTGACCAAGACCTTCCCGCGCCTCCTGATTGCCGCCGCCTTGGCGTTGGCCAGCCTTCCGGCGCTTGCGCTGGAGCCATTCGTGGCCACCTACCAGGCCTACAACGGCGGCAAGCTGGCCGGCAGCGCCACCATGACCGTCTCCGCAGAGCCGGACAACCGCTGGCAGGTGGACCTGGACATCCGTGGCACCCGCGGCTTCGCGCGACTGGCCGGGCTGAACATCAAGCAGACCACCCTGTTCGACCACCACCACGAGATCTACCGCCCGCTCGGCCAGTCCACGGTCCGGCGCGCCCTGTTCCGCGGCCGCGACAACCGCGGAATCTACGACTGGAACGCCATGGCGGCTCGCTGGCAGGGCGACATCAAGGAGTCGCGCACGCTGCCGGTCCCGCTCCATGCCGGCGACGTCAGCGCGCTGCTGATGAACCTCGCGGTGATCCGCGACGCGGAGCCGGGAAGACTGCTCCACTACCGCGTGGTCGACAACGGTCGCGCCCGCGACCACGAATACGCCGTATCGGAACTCACCGAGATCGTCCAGGTCGAAGACCTCAGCTACGACGCGATGCGCGTCGCCCGCACCAATGGCGGCAACGACGAAATCATCCTGTGGGTCGCCAGCGGCGTCCCCACGCCTGTCCGCATCTTGCAACGCGAGAACGGGCAGGACACCATCGACCTGCGCCTGGTCGAATACCAGTGAGCCATGACATGAACCTGCAGACCCTGACTTTCCGCGGCCTCGCCGCCATTGCCCTGATCTTCGCGGGCAGCGCATCGGCTTCCGCGCTGGAACCTTTCAAGGCCCAGTACCAGGCGTCGTACATGGGCCTGCAGGCGAGCGGCAGCATGACCCTGTCCAGGGATGCGGACAACCGCTGGCGCTACGACCTGGGCATCAGCCACGCCATCGCCAACATGACCCAGCGCACCGTGTTCGACGAGCAGGGCGGACACTTCCGGCCGCTGGTCAGCGACGACCGCTCGCAGATAGCCATCCGCAAGCGCGCCAGCCAGGGCACCTACGACTGGAATTCCAAGCGTGCCGTCTGGACCGGCGACCTGCGGCCCGACCGGCTGGGCCCCATCGAACTCAAGGCCGGCGACATGGACGCCCTGCTCATAAACCTGGCATTGGCCCGTGATGTCGGCAAGGACGGTGGCAAGACCAGCCACAGCTACCGGATGGTGGACACTGGCCGGATCAAACAGATGACCTACCGCGTGCAGGGCCAGGAGGACGTCACGGTCTCGGGCACCACGCACAAGGCCACCCGCCTGAGCGCCATCGATGGCAAGAAGGAATACGTGGTCTGGGTGGTGCCGGGCCTGGTCACGCCGGCGCGCATCCTGCAGCGCGAGGACGGCAGCGATACCGTCGACCTGCGGCTGACCTCGATCAACTGAATCCGCATGATCATCCGCCCATCAAGAAGCCCGGTTCCAGCCGGGCTTTTCGATGGGCGATTTCATTGTTGCGGGACTTCCGGTTCCGATGCCATCTCGGTCACGCAATCCACCCGGATGGGACGCCCGTCGCTACGCCAGCGGTAAGCGCGGCACGTGCGCGCGCCATCCTGCGTGCGGGTGACGGACACTGCATGGAACGCCTGCAGGATTTCCTGCTGCGTCACCGTGCCGTCGCCATTCCAGTCCATGTCGCGTGTTTCCATGCCGCTGATGCCCGCCGCGCCGGTGAAGTGCAGCCAGGCCACCCCGGCCAGCATCAACGCGACCAGGGCCAGCAATGCCTTCCGGCGCGGGGAAAGCCAGGGTTTCGCCATCAGGACACCCGCTCTATCACTGCGCCCAGCGCACCCAGCTTGGCCTCGATGTTTTCGTAGCCACGGTCCAGATGGTAGATGCGGTCGATGGTGGTGCGTCCTTCCGCCACCAGCCCGGCCAGGATCAGCGAGGCCGAGGCGCGCAAATCGGTCGCCATCACCGGCGCGCCGCTCAGGCGCTCCACGCCGCGCACGATCGCGGTGTGCCCCTCCACGCGGATGTCGGCGCCCAGGCGCAACAGCTCGTTGACGTGCATGAAACGGTTTTCGAAGATCGTCTCGTTGATCACGCCCACGCCGTCGGCGATGCAGTTCAGGGCCATGAACTGGGCCTGCATGTCGGTGGGGAATGCCGGGTACGGCGCAGTGGTGAGGCTGACCGCGTGCGGGCGCCGACCCTGCATGTCCACGGTGATGCTGTCGGCGGTGGCCTCGACATGGGCGCCAGCCTCGGCCAGTTTCACCAGCACGGCATCCAGCGTATCGGCGCGCGCGCGGCGCGCGACCACGCGACCGCCGGTCATCGCCGCGGCCACCAGGAAGGTGCCGGTCTCGATGCGGTCCGGCAATACGTCGTGGCGGCCACCGGAGAGCTTCTCCACGCCTTCCACCACGATCCGCGATGTGCCTGCTCCCTCTATCTTCGCCCCCAGCGCCTTCAGGCAGTCGGCCAGGTCCACCACCTCCGGCTCCATCGCCGCGTTTTCCAGCACCGTGGTGCCTTCGGCCAGGGTCGCGGCCATCAGCACGTTCTCGGTGCCGGTCACGCTGACCATGTCGAAGACATAGCGCCCCCCCATGAGGCGATCGGCGCGCGCCTTGATGAAGCCGTTTTCCACGGTGATCTCGGCGCCCAGCGCCTGCAATCCCTTGATGTGCTGGTCCACCGGCCGCGAACCGATGGCGCATCCGCCCGGCAGCGAAACCTCCGCTTTGCCGAACCTCGCCAGCAGCGGTCCCAGCACCAGCACCGAAGCCCGCATGGTCTTGACCAGTTCATACGGCGCCACGTGCTGGTCCACGCTGCACGGGTCCACGGTGATGAGGCCCTTGTCCCCGGTGATGCCCGCGCCGAGCCGCTCAAGCAGCTTCAGCGTGGTGGACACGTCGTGCAGATCCGGCACATTGCCGATCTCCACCGGCGCATCGGCCAGCAAGGTGGCGCACAGGATGGGCAACACCGCGTTCTTGGCGCCGGAAATGGTGACTTCGCCGTTGAGCGGACGGCCACCGGTGACGATGATTTTCTGCATTGGCTAACTTCCGCGCCTTTTGATGAAGATCGGGCCAGTCACTTTGTGGGAATTCACTCCCTCGAGGAACCCGGCCATTCTCTCCTGCCATGGATCCCCGCGATCCAGTTTTGCAAGGATCGAGGGTATTTCCGCCGCGCTGGCGCCCGAATCGCTCATCGCCGCAAAGTACCACCGCATGATCCGGCCCCTGCCGTCTTCCGGATATTCCTTTAGCAGGCGGTCGATGTACGGCTTGGCGCGCGCGAGGGTATCCATTTCCGCCGACTCGTCGTCATGCCCCGCATCGAACAACCACATCCCGGCCACCTCGCGCAGCGAGGCATGTCGCTGCGTACTGTCCTCGATGGCGATGCGATATTCGCGGTCGGCATCCTCGAAACGGCCCACATTGTAGTAACCGGCACCGGCAAGGTAATGGGCGAACGCATTGTCCGGCTCCCGTTCCAGGGCGCGCAACGCGTACTTCAAGCTCCACTGCGGCTCCTTGCGAACCAGCCCCCACGCGACGGCGCGCATGCCCCATGCGCTGATCTCGCGGAACCTGGACTCCTGAAGCAGGTAGGCGAGCCGCTTCACGCCATCTCGATTGCCGTCGGTCAGCGCGCCCGCCACGTTGGCGGCATCGTGCATGGCCTCCTCGTCGCTGCCGATGGAAGCCGCCACCTCCAGCAGCTTCAGGGTTTCCGCCGTGAACTGCTTGGCAGCCACCAACCTGTCGGCCCTGTCGGCATAGGGGCGCGCCATGTAGATCGCCAATTGCGGACGCTTTGCGACATGCGCCGACAGCTCGTTGGCATGGGCCAGCATCTGCTCGTAGCTCCCGCCCCAGCGCGGAGTGAGCGAACGCATGTGATTGTTGGCAATGTTCGCGCTGGCCGGATCGACTTTTTTCGCGGCCGCCAATGCCCGCCGCCCCAGTGCGTCGCGGGAGTCCAGCATGGCCAGGTCGATCAACCCGCTGTATGCCGGCATCAGCTTCGGATTGATCGATATGGCCTTGTCGAAGTACGGAATGGCCTGCTTCGCCAGTTCGGACATGCGTCGCAGGTTTTCCCTCGGGGTTTCCGAACTGTATTTGCCGCCCCGCGCTTTCCAGGCAGACCGCAACAGGAAATTCGCATAAGCGGCGTTCGCATACGCGCTGTCCGGCGCCAACTGCAGCCATTTTTCCGCTATGCGTCCATTCGCCCCTTCTTCGTCAATCCAGAAATAGAGGTCGTCGTGGATGACTTCGCTATAGCCCTTGTCCGAGAAATGCAGGCTCAGCCGTTCGTCCAGCCGCTGCTCCAGTTGCTTCACTTCCCCGCGATCCAGCATCGCCTCGATTTCCGTCGGCGTCATCCGTTTGTGCGCGAAATGGAAATGGCAATGCGCTTGCGCATGCCCTGCCGGCCACTTGTTCTCCGGCAGGTCGGGGAAGGCCAGGCAACGCTGCAAGGGATCGGCAATACGCTCGGCGGCACGCGCCTGGATCAGATAATCGCGCCAGGGCTCCGGAACATCGGTGAATATTTCCGCCGCATCCTTTTCCGGGATGGGCGGGGGCGTGTCTGCCCTGGCCTGTGCGCAGCCCAGCATCACGACCCACGCCACCACGGCCAATCCGGGCTTCATCCCCCTCATGTACGCCCTCCGCATCAGTTGACCGCCTCATCCGGCGTCAGCGTCTTCAGCGCCAGCGCATGAATCGCGCCGCCCATCAGCTCGCCCAACGTGGCGTAGACCAGCCGGTGCCTTGCGATGGGCAATTTGCCCCGGAACGCTTCGGAGACCACGGTCGCCTCGAAATGCACGCCATCGTCGCCCCGGACCTCGACCCGGGCGCCGGGCAGGCCGGTTTCGATGAGCTTGCGGATGGTGGTTGCGTCCATTGAAGCGATTCCCGGGCCGAACGACTAAGATATCCGGCTTATTCTACCCGTCCATCGGCATCCGCATGCCCCAGTCTTCCCCTCCCGGCACCCTGTCCGACGATGCCGCCCTGATCGCCAGCGGCCGTCGCGTCATCGACATCGAAGCCCGTGCGCTGGATGCCCTGGGCGCGCGCATCGATGCCAGCTTCGCCGCCGCCTGCCGGGCCATCCTCGGATGCCGTGGCCGCGTGGTCGCCACCGGCATGGGCAAGTCCGGACACATCGGCCGCAAGATCGCCGCCACCTTGGCCTCCACCGGCACCCCGGCATTCTTCGTGCATCCGGGCGAAGCCGGCCACGGCGACCTGGGCATGATCACCGACGCCGACGTGGTGCTGGTGCTGTCCTACTCCGGCGAATCCGACGAAGTGCTCACCCTGCTGCCCGTGCTCAAGCGCCAGGGCAACCCGCTGATCGCCATGACCGGCAAGCCGCAGTCGACCCTGGCGCGCCAGGCCGACATCCACCTGGACGTCAGCGTGGCCGTGGAAGCCTGCCCGCTGCACCTGGCGCCCACCAGCAGCACCACCGCCTCGCTGGCGCTGGGCGATGCGCTGGCCGTGGCCCTGCTGGACGCGCGCGGCTTCACCGCCGACGACTTCGCCCGCTCGCATCCGGCCGGCAGCCTGGGCCGGCGCCTGCTGCTGCACATCACCGACGTCATGCACAGCGGCGAGGACGTGCCGCGCGTGCCGCACACCGCCACCCTGAGCGAAACGCTGGTGGAAATCAGCCGCAAGCGGCTGGGCATGACCGCGGTGGTGGACGAGGTCGGCCGCCTGGTCGGCCTGTATACCGACGGCGACCTGCGCCGCACCCTGGACAGCACCGACCTGGATGTCCGCACCGCGAAGATCGCCGACCTGATGACCCGCAACCCCAAGACCGTCGCGGCGGACCAGTTGGCCGTGGAAGCCGCGCGCCTGATGGAGACGCACAAGATCAGCGGCCTGATCGTGGTGGACGAGGCCGGCCGCGTGGTCGGCGCACTCAATATTCATGACCTGTTGCGGGCCCGCGTGGTGTAAAGACAGCCATGACCCATTCCCCCCTCAATGGAGTCCCCGACGACATCGTCGCCCGCGCCGCCCGCATCCGCCTGGCCTGCTTCGACGTCGATGGCACCCTGACCGATGGCCGCCTCTACTACGACGACCAGGGCCGCGAAACCAAGGCCTTCCACGTCCATGATGGCCAGGGGCTGGCCTTGCTGCGCCGGTTCGGCATCGACGTGGCCCTGATCACCGCCCGCACCAGCCCGGCCGCCGAACGCCGCGCGGCGGAACTGGGCCTGCGCTTCCATGGCGGCATCAAGGACAAGCTGGCGCAGGTCCACGTCCTGTGCGAGGAGCTGGGCATCGGCCTGGACGAGGTCGCCTTCGTCGGCGACGACCTGCCCGACCTGCCGCCGATGCGGGTCGCCGGCCTGGCCGTGGCGCCGGCCAACGCCCACCCCTGGACCCGCGCGCACGCCCATTGGCAAACCGCTGCCGCGGGCGGCCAGGGCGCGGCCCGTGAAATCTGCGACATCATCCTCACCGCACAGGGACACGCCGATGTCCTGTCAGGAGCGCGCGCGCAATGAGCAAACGACTGCTGCTGGGTTTGGCCCTGCTGGTTGCCGCCGCCTTCAGCGGCTGGTCGGCATGGCAGCGCCGCGCCTCCGCTCCTGTCCCGGTAGCCGTGGAGCAGAACCGTTCCGACTACGTGATGCGGGATTTCGAACTGATTTCGCTGGATGCGCAAGGCAAGGAATCGCTGACCCTGCGCGCCCCGGAAATGCAGCGCGACCTGATCGACCAGACGCTGGCGATCGTGCAGCCCGTGTTCCTGGTCCCCAACACGCACGGCAAGCACTGGGAAGTGAGTTCGGAGACGGGCTGGGTCAGCGCCAAGGGCGAGGAATTGCGCCTGGAAGGATCGGTCAAGGGCACCAGCCCCGACCAGGCCACCATGCCCACCACCTTCGAAACCTCGCGCCTGAATGTTTTCCCCGACCAGGACCGCGCCACCAGCGACGATGCCGTCAGCATCCGGCAACCTCACCTTATACTCACGGGCACTGGCATGGAGGCCGATCTGGCCTCCAACCATGTGCAACTGCATTCAAACGTCCAGGCTGTCTATGACCCCTCGCGCCGCTAGCTTCCCCCTCCTTGCCCTGCTGTTGCTGGCCGCCGGCAGCGTGCATGCGCGCTCATCCGACCGCAACCAGCCCATGACCGTGGATGCGGACCGCAACGATTGCGTCCTCACCGACGATGGCCAGTGCAAATTCTCCGGCAACGTGGTCATCGGGCAGGGCACGCTGGACATCCGAGCCAGCACCGCCACCGCGCATCGCCGCAATGGCGAGATCCACCGCATCGTGCTGACCGGCAGCCCGGTCACGCTGAAACAGCAGATGGAAGACGGCACGCCGATGACCGCCAACGCCAAGCAGATCGATTACGACCTGATCAATGAAACGCTGACCCTTGTCGGCGATTTCAACATCACCTCGCCCAGCGGTTCCAACAGCGGCCAGAAGATGGTCTACAACCTCCGCACCGGCGCCATCCAGGGCGGCGGCGACGGCAGCCGCGTCAGGACCGTCATCCAGCCGCGCAGCGCGCAGGGCAACTGATGCTGATCGCCCGCCACCTGCGCAAGAGCTACAAGCAGCGCGAAGTCGTCGGCGACTTCGGCCTGACCCTGGAACCCGGCGAAGTGGTCGGCCTGCTGGGGCCCAACGGCGCCGGCAAGACCACCTGCTTCTACATGATCGTCGGCCTGGTTTCCGCCGATGCCGGCAGCATCGAGCTCGACGGCCAGGACATCACCGCCGAACCCATGTACCGCCGCGCCAAGCTCGGCGTGGGCTACCTGCCGCAGGAACCCTCGGTGTTCCGCAAGCTCACCGTGGCCGACAACATCCGCCTGGTGCTGGAACTGCGCGAAGACCTCGACGGCGAACAGGCCGAGCAGGAACTGGCCTCGTTGCTGGACGAACTGCAGATCACCCACGTGGCCGACCAGTTGGGCGCCAGCCTGTCCGGCGGCGAACGCCGGCGCTGCGAAATCGCCCGCGCACTGGCGGCCAGGCCGCGCCTGATCCTGCTGGACGAACCCTTCGCCGGCGTCGACCCCATCTCGGTCAACGACATCCAGCGCATCGTCATCCACCTCAAGAACCGCGGCATCGGCGTGCTGATCACCGACCACAACGTCCGCGAGACCTTGGGAATCTGCGACCGGGCGTATATCCTCAGCGCAGGTACCGTACTGGCGCAGGGGGCGCCGGATGCGTTGTTGGCCAACCCGGACGTGCGCCGCGTCTACCTCGGAGAGTCCTTCCGGCTGTAGTCGCGCCCGCATCCGGCATGGCCCAGTCTCCCTGGGGTCCGGATCGCGGAATGAAACCACGCCTGCAGACATCGCTCGGGCAACAACTGGTCATGACGCCACAGTTGCGCCAGGCCATTCGCCTGCTGCAATTGTCGGCCGTCGAGCTGGAAGCCGAACTCACCGAAGCGGTGGAAACCAACCCGCTGCTGGACTGGGACGAGAGCCCGCCGCCGCCCGCCGAATCCGGCGCACCCGAAGAACCCTCCAACGAAGCCCCGCCCAACGCCGATGAACCGCCCGTCGACTGGGCGCCCGACGATGGTCCATGGACGACGTCCGGCTCCGGCGGCAGCTTCGACGACGAGGATTCCGGCAGCGCCGCCGAACGGGTCGCCGAAGCGGATACCCTGCACGACCACCTGCTGTGGCAGCTGCACCTCTCGCACCTGTCGCCCCGCGACCGCGCCATCGGCGCCACCCTGATCGACGCCCTCGACGACGACGGCTACCTGCGCGAACCCCTGGCCGACATCGTCGAAAGCCTGAAGCCGGACGTGGTGGCCGGGGAAGACGAAATCCTGGTCGTCCTGCACCAGTTGCAGCGCTTCGACCCGGTCGGCGTCGCCGCCCGCCACCTGGGCGAATGCCTGCACCTGCAACTGGACGTGCTGCCCGGCGACACGCCCGGCAAGGCCATCGCCCTGAAAATCGTCGATACCGCGCTGGAACGGCTGCCTCGCAGCGGCGCCGCCGGCCTGGCCACGGAACTCAGGCAACCGGTCGAAGCGGTGGAGGAAGCCATCCAGTTGCTGCGCTCGCTGGATCCCAAGCCGGGCGCGCAGATCGGCGAACTGTCCACCGACACCTACGTGGTGCCCGACTGCGTGGTCTGGCGGCAGCGCGGCGTCTGGCAAGCCGGCCTGACCCGCGGCACGCAGCCCCGGGTCACCATCCACCGCGGCTACGAGCAGATGATCCGCCAGTGCGGCGAAAGCGACGCCGGCTACCTGCGCAGCCACCTGCAGGAGGCGCGCTGGCTGCTCAAGAGCCTGGAGGCGCGCGGCGACACCCTGCTCAAGGTGACCCGCTGCCTGATCCGCCAGCAGGCCGGGTTCCTCGAATTCGGCGAGCAGGCCCTGCGCCCGCTGACATTGCGCGAAGTCGCCGACGAAGTCGGCCTGCACGAATCCACCATTTCCCGCGCCATCTCGCGCAAATACGTGCGCACGCCGCGCGGCACCCTGCCGCTGCGCGCCTTTTTCGCCTCCGGCATCAGCACCGAGGGCGGCGGAGAAGCTTCCAGCACCGCCATCCAGTCGATGATCCGGCGCATGATCGACGCGGAAAACCCGCGCAAACCGTTGTCCGACGCCAAACTCACCGATCTGCTGAAGGAAGCCGGCATCCCGGTGGCGCGGCGCACCGTTGCGAAGTATCGTGAAGCCATGAACATCCCTTCCTCGCACGAACGTGTCCGGATCACGTAAAGGAGCCCGCCTTCCTGGAACCATCCCCATTCCCTGCGGTCCCAGCCTGTGAAACGAATGTCGCGCATGCCGCGCGGCCCATCGAAACGAAGGAGGCAACAGCGATGCGAATCGAGACTTACGGCCATGAAATCGAAGTGACGCCGGCCCTGCGCGACTATGTCGAAACCAAGATGCAGCGCCTTGGGCGACATTTCGAACAACCCCTCGAAGTTCGCGCGCAACTGGGCACCCGCAAGCCCGACTACCTGGCCGAAGCCACCCTCACCGTGCCCGGCCGCACCCTGCACGCCGACGCCAGCGCGCAGACCATGTATGCCGCCATCGACGTGCTGGCCGACAAGCTCGACCGCCTGCTGCTGAAGCACAAGCAGAAGAAGATCGACCAGGAACACCGTGGCCCGCGCGGCGAGCACGCCGACTGATCCGTCCACGGTGTCGTTGTCCGACCTGCTCGCGCCGGCGCGCGTTCGCCTCGTGCACGCCGCCGACCGCGAAGCCGTGCTGCATGCCGCCGCCGGGCTGCTGGCCTGCGACGAAGCCGGCGCCGGCCTCCTGCACGCCAGCCTGCTGGAACGCGAGCATCTGTGCAGCACCGCCATCGGCCACGGCATCGCCATTCCGCATGGCCGCGCGGCCGCGCTGAAGGCGCCGCGCGGCGCACTCTTCAGGCTGCGCGCGGCCGTCGACTTCGCGGCGCCCGACATGCAGCCGGTGGACCTGGTGTTCGCCATGGCCATCCCCGAAGACGCCGCCGACGCCTGGCTGGACCTGCTGTCGGAACTGGCCGCGCATTTCTCCGACCCCGGGTTCCGCGCTACCCTGCGCAGCGCGCCCGATGCCGAGGCATTGCTGGCCGCATTCCGCACTCCCCATCGCCAGGCCGCCGCATGAAGACCAGCATCACCGCCCGCGAACTGTTCGACCAGCAGAAGGAAAAACTGGGCCTGCGCTGGCTGGCCGGGCAGAAGGGCGAAAACCGCGTGCTGGAAGCCGGCGACACCGTTTCGCGGCGTCCCTCGCTGGCCGGCTACCTCAATGCCGTCTACCCCAACAAGGTGCAGATCCTGGGCAGCGAGGAGATGTCCTGGCTGGATTCGCTGGACTCGCGCCAGCGCTGGGAAACCATCGAGAAGATCATCCACTTCCGCCCGCTGGCGCTGGTCATCAGCAAGAGCCAGTCGTGCCCCGAAGACCTGCTCGAGGCCGCCAACGAATCCGATACCCCGCTGTGGGCCTCGCCCAACCGCGGCCACGAACTGCTCAACCACCTGTCCTACCACCTGGCCCGCACGCTGGCTCCGCGGGTGACCCTGCACGGCGTGTTCATGGAAATCTATTCCATCGGCGTGCTGATCACCGGCGAGGCCGGTTCCGGCAAGAGCGAACTGGCACTGGAACTGCTCAGCCGCGGCCACCGCCTGGTCGCCGACGACGCGCCCGAGTTCACCCAGATCGCCCCGGACGTGCTCGACGGCACCTGCCCGGAACTGCTGCAGGACCTGCTGGAAGTGCGCGGACTGGGCGTGCTCAACGTGCGCGAGATGTTCGGTGACACGTCTGTCAAACGGAACAAGTATCTTCGGCTCATCGTCCACCTGACCAAGCCGATGACCGAACCCAACCCGCATGGCTACGAGCGCCTTACCGGCGACTCGGGCAAACGCCACGTGCTGGACCTGGACGTGCCGCTGATCACCCTGCCGGTGATGCCCGGGCGCAACCTGGCGGTGCTGACCGAAGCGGCCACCCGCCTGCACATCCTGCGCACCAAGGGCATCGACCCGGCCGCCATGTTCATCGCCCGCCACAGCAACCTGCTGGAACGGAACTCGCCGTGAGCGACGAAACCGTCCACGACGAAGCGCCCGCCCCCGCCAATCAGTATTCGCTGGTCGTCGTCAGCGGCCTGTCCGGCTCCGGAAAATCGGTCGCGCTGCGCACGCTGGAAGACCTGGACTACTACTGCGTGGACAACCTGCCGGTGGAACTGATGCCGGATTTCGTCCGCAGGCTGGTGCGCGGCGACGGCCTGCCGGAAAGGCTGGCCGTATGCATCGACGTGCGCAGCCGCGACAGCGACCTGTCACGGCTGGCGCAATGGCGCACGGCGGGCGACAGCCTGGGCCTCAATCCGCTGGTGCTGTTCTTCGAGGCCGACGACGACATCCTGCTCAACCGCTTCGCCGACACCCGCCGCAGGCACCCGCTCAGCCACCGCGGCCTGTCCCTGCCCGGCGCCATCGCCCGCGAGCGCGAACTGACCCGCCCGCTGCGCGACGTCGCCGACATCGTCATAGACACCAGCCAGCTCAACGTCCACCAGTTGCGGCGGCGGATCATCACCGAATTCGCGCTCGGCCACGGCGCCGGCCTGTCGTTGCTGTTCGAATCCTTCGCCTACAAGCACGGCCTGCCCGCCGAGGCCGACTTCGTGTTCGACGCCCGCGTGCTGCCCAACCCGCACTGGCATCCGGAGTTGCGCCCGCTGTCCGGCCGCGACACCGCCGTGCGCGAGCACCTGGACGCGCAGCCTGAAGTGGCCCA
Organism: uncultured Pseudoxanthomonas sp.; assembly: GCA_964562135.1. GTDB lineage: Bacteria > Pseudomonadota > Gammaproteobacteria > Xanthomonadales > Xanthomonadaceae > Pseudoxanthomonas_A. Next base: position 51,160 of record CAZLSG010000005.1, read on the forward strand.
ATACGTCGACCAGGTCAGCCGCTTCCTCGACTGCTGGCTGCCGCGCCTGCGCGGCGAAACGCGCAGCTACGTCACCATCGCCTTCGGCTGCACCGGCGGCAAGCACCGTTCGGTCTACCTGGCCGAAACCCTCGCCCGCCATGCGCGCGCGCACGACTGGCAGGAAGTGGCCACCTTCCACCGCGAACTGGACTGACGCGCAACACCGCGTTCCCTCCATCGCCGCTCCGGACGCTTCCAGCCCGTCATATCGGTCTGTTAACGTTGCGGCATGGCTTGTGGCATTCTTCTCATCACCCATCCCGGCATCGGCGCGTCCATCCTTGGCGTCGCCACCGACCTGCTGCGGCAACTGCCGCTGAAGGCCGAGGCGTTCGAAGTCCCCTTCGACGCCGATCCGGAAGCCTTGCTGCCGCAGGCATCGGCCGCGTTGCGGCGCGTGGACCAGGGCGACGGCGTGCTGGTGCTGACCGACCTGTACGGCGCCAGCCCCAGCAACCTGGCCGCGCGGCTGGCCCGCCTGGGCACGCCGGTACGGCGGGTGTCCGCGCTCAGCCTGCCCATGCTGTTGCGGGTGATGAACTACGCAGAAAAAGAATTGGACGAACTGCCCGCGGTGGCCGCCGCGGGCGCACGCAACGGAGTGATCCACGAAGATGCTTGAACGCGAACTCACCATCTCCAACCGGCTGGGCCTGCATGCCCGCGCGACCGCCAAGCTGGTGCAGACCCTGGCGCCGTTCCGCTGCAACGCCACGCTGGCGGCCAAGGGGCGCGAGATCAACGCCAAGAGCATCATGGGCGTCATGCTGCTGGCCGCCGGCCAGGGCACCCCGGTCACCGTGCGCATCGACGGCGAGGACGAGGCCGCCGCCATGGAAGCGGTGGTGTCGCTGTTCGAGCGACGATTCGACGAGGAAACCTGACCGGTGCGCCTGCTGATCCCCGGCCACGGCGCTTCGCGCGGCAGCGCGCTGGGCAGGGCCAGGGTCCGGCAGCCGCACGCGCTTGAAGTCGTCGAGCAACGCATCCCGGCCAAGGCCGTCGGCGACGAGCTGGACCGCCTGCACGACGCCATCCATGCCGCGCGCACGGAAATGCGCGCCCTGCGCGAACGCCTGCACGGCGCCCTCGCCCGCGAAGTCGGCGAATTCGTCGACCTGCACGCACTGCTGCTGGACGACCCCGAACTGCTGCAGGGCCTGGACGACCTGGTCCGCGCCGGGCGCTACAGCGCCGACTACGCCCTGCGCCTGCAACGCGACCGGCTGGCGGCGGTGTTCCACGGGATGGAGGACGCCTACCTCAAGAGCCGCATGGACGACCTGGACCACGTCATCGGCCGCATCCACGCGCACCTGCACAAACGCGACACCGATACCCGCGGCGTCGCCGGCGAAATCCTGGTCAGCGACAACGTCGCCCCGTCCGAACTCTCGCAACTGCAATCGCAAGGCGTGGTGGCCATCGTCACCGCCGCCGGCAGCCCGCTCTCGCACAGCGCCATCCTCGCCCGCAGCCTGCACCTGCCGCTGGTGGTGGGCGCGGCGCAGGCGCTGCACAAGATCAACGACGGCGACGTGCTCAGCGTCGATGGCGGCACCGGCGAAGTCATCGTCGAGCCCAGCGCCGCCGACCTGCGCACCTATCGCCTGCGCCTGCGCGAAGCCGCGCGCGAACAGCGCGAACTCGGCCGCCTGCGCTCCAAGCCCTCGCGCACCCGCGACGGCGTGGACATCACCCTGCTGGCCAACGCCGAATCGCGCGAGGACGTGTCCCACGCGCACGCCCTCGGCGCCGCCGGCCTGGGCCTGTACCGCACCGAATTCCTGTTCCTGCAACGCCACGAACTGCCGGACGAGGAAGAACAGTTCCGCGTCTACCGCGACGCCGTGCTGGGCATGAGCGGCCGCCCGGTCACCATCCGCACCCTGGACCTGGGCGCGGACAAGGCCGACCGCACCGGCCTGGTGATGGGCAACGAAGACAACCCGGCCCTGGGCGTGCGCGGCGTGCGCCTGTCGCTCACCCACGACAGCGTGTTCGACACCCAGTTGCGCGCCATCGCCCGCGCTTCCGGCTACGGCCCGCTGCGCATCCTGGTTCCCATGGTCAGCAGCCGCGAGGAAATCCTCGCCGTGCGCCGCAAGCTCCGGCATGTCGTCGCCAAGCTGCATCGGCAGGGCCTGGAAACCGCCGAGGACATCCCGATCGGCGCGATGATCGAAGTCCCCGCCGCCGCGCTGGCCCTGCACGGCTTCATCGACAAGGTGGACTTCCTCTCCATCGGCACCAACGACCTGATCCAGTACCTGCTGGCCGCCGACCGCAACAACGATGCGCTGGGCGACCTGTATTCACTGTTGCACCCCGGCGTGCTGGCGCTGCTGCGGCAGATCATCGCCACCGCCAACGGGCACGGCAAGCCGGTCGCAGTGTGCGGCGAAGTGGCCGGCGACCCCGCCTTCACCCCGCTGCTGCTGGCCCTGGGCCTGACCGAATTCAGCCTGCACCCGGCCACCCTGCTGGAAGTCCGCAAGGCCATCCGCGACAGCGACCTCTCCGCCCTTCGCGCCAGCGCGAACCGCCTGCTGCAAGCCCGCGACCGCGCCGGCATCGAACGCTGGCTGCAATCAGCATCCCCGTAGGAGCGGCCCTTGGCCGCGAATGCCTTTCACGGTAAAGCCCCATCGCGGGCAAGCCCGCTCCTGCAAACCACATCCCCTGTAGGAGCGGCCTTGGCCGCGAATGCCTTTCACGGTGAAGCCCCATCGCGGGCAAGCCCGCTCCTACAAACCCATGCTTCTGTAGGAGCGGGCTTGCCCGCGATGCTTTCCTGTCACAAACACAGGGTGTCCATTCCCGGGCACGCAGGCGATAATGGTGCGATGAACGCCTGACCCGGCCGCATCTCGGCATCGATGCGGCTCTGCACACAAAACAGGAGTCGCGCATGGCCGAAGCCGTCCGCCACGACAAGACCGCGCGCCAGTTGCGCCTGCTCTCCGACGCGCTCGACAGCGGCCGGCTGGGTCCCGTGCGCCGGCTGGTCAACACGCTGGCCCCGGCGGAAATCGGCAACCTGCTGGAATCGCTGCCGCCCGGCAAGCGCGAAGTGGTGTGGGGGCTGGTGGACCCGGAAGACGACGGCGAAGTGCTGGTCCACGTCGGCGACGAAGTGCGCGAGAGCCTGCTGGCGGAAATGGACCCGGACGAAATCATCGCCGCGGTCGAAGACCTCGACATCGACGACCTCGCCGACCTGGTCGAAGACCTGCCGGACACCGTCATCGACGAAGTGCTCAAGTCGATGGACCGCGAGAACCGCGAGCGCCTGGAGCGCGTGCTCTCGTACCCGGAGGACACCGCCGGCCGCCTGATGAACCCGGACGCGGTCACCGTGCGCACCGACGTCAACGTGGACGTGGTGCTGCGCTACCTGCGCCTGCGCGGCGAACTGCCGGACCACACCGACCACCTCTACGTGGTCAGCCGCCGCCACCAGTACCTGGGCCGCATCCCGCTGGCCGCGCTGGTCACCCATGAAGGCTCCACCCCGGTCAACCGCCTGATCGACGACGAACAACCGGCCATCGGCGTGGACTGGAACGCCGACGAAGTCGCGCGCCAGTTCTCCGACCACGACTGGGTCTCCGCGCCGGTGGTGGACGACAACAACATCCTGCTCGGCCGCATCACCGTGGACGACGTGGTCGACATCATCCGCGAGCAGGCCGAACACCAGGCGCTGGGCGCCGCCGGCCTGGACGAGGAGGAAGACCTGTTCTCGCCGGTCAGGCGCGCCGTGCGCGGCCGCGTGGTGTGGCTCAGCATCAACCTGCTCACCGCCTTCCTCGCCGCCTTCGTGATCGGCCGCTTCGAAGGTACGCTGGAAAAAATCGTCGCGCTGGCGGTGCTGATGCCCATCGTCGCCGGCATCGGTGGCAATGCGGCGGTGCAGGTGCTCACCCTGATGGTCCGCGGCATAGCATTGGGCCAGGTGGGCCCCAGCAACGCACGCATCCTGTTGTGGAAGGAACTGCGCGTGGGCCTGATCAACGGCCTGCTGATCGGCAGCTTCGTCGGCCTGGTGGCGCTGGTCTGGTTCCAGGACTGGCTGCTGTCGCTGGTCATCGCCAGCGCGCTGGTCATCAACTTCTGCGCTGCCGCGCTGGCCGGCGTGCTGGTGCCGCTGATGCTCAAGCGCATGAACATCGACCCGGCCGTGGCCGGCACCGTGGTGGTCACCGCGGTCACCGACGTGATGGGCTTCTTCAGCTTCCTCGGCCTGGCCACCGTGGTGCTGCTGCGCTGATCCGCGCCCGGCAACCGAACCACGTCACCCCGGAATCCCTCCATGGCACGCATGCTTGAATATTTCGCCCCCGAGTGGCGCACCGAATCGCACGATTGCGCCTGCGGCTGGCATGGCGACGCAGGCGCCATGGCGCTGGAGCCCTACGAAGAGGTCAGCGACTACAACTGCCCCGCCTGCGGCAACCTGCTGCTCATCGTCCCGCACCCGGACCTGGAACAGGTGCGCCGTGCCGCCGCCGAAGGCCACCCGGAGGCGTTGCAGCAACTCGCGCTGGTGGAAGAAGCACTGGCGCGCCATCGCGGGTGAACCCGCTCCTGCAAACCCAAACCCGTTGCTCCTGTAGGAGCGGCCCTTGGCCGCGATGGAGCTTTACCGTGAAACCCACCGCGGGCAAGCCCGCTCCTACAAACCCAAACCCGTTGCGCCTGTAGGAGCGGCCCTTGGCCGCGATGGGGCTTTACCGTGAAACCCATCGCGGGCAAGCCCGCTCCTACACAAACCAGAGATGCCCCATCGCGGCCAAGGGCCGCTCCTACAAGGGTGTCATGGGGCACCCGCGAAGCGGGAGGCGCCTACCCCAGCAACGTCTCCAGCACCGCCATGCGGATGGCCACGCCATTGCTGACCTGGCGCAGCACCAGCGACTGCGGACCGTCCGCCACCTCGTCGGTGATTTCCACGCCGCGGTTGATCGGGCCCGGGTGCAGCACCACCGCATCGCGGGCGGCACGGGCCAGGCGGGTGGCGGTCAGGCCGTAGTCGCGGTGGTAATCCTCCAGCGACGGCACCAGCCCTTCTTCCATGCGCTCGCGTTGCAGGCGCAGCATCATCACCGCGTCCACGCCTTCCAGCAGCGCGTCGAAATCATTGCTCACCACGCAACCGGCCAGGGTGTCGTCCCGCGGCAACAGGCTGGCCGGTCCGCATACGCGGATCTCGCCCGCACCCAGCGTGCGCAGCGCATGCAGGTCCGAGCGCGCCACCCGCGAGTGCGCCACGTCGCCCACCATCAACACCTTGAGCCGCGAAAAGTCCGCGCCCTTGGCCTGGCGCAGGGTCAATGCGTCCAGCAGGCCCTGGGTGGGATGCGCGCTGCGGCCATCGCCGGCATTCACCACGGTGGTGCCCTCGCCCGCGGCGGCGGCCAGGCGCTCGGCCGCGCCATCCTCGTTGTGCCGGATGATGAAACCGCGCACGCCCATCGCCTCCAGGTTCTTCAGCGTGTCCAGCGCCGTCTCGCCCTTGCGCGACGAGGAAGTGGAGGCATCGAAATTCAGCACGTCCGCGCACAATCGCTGCGCGGCGATCTGGAACGAACTGCGCGTGCGCGTGGACGGCTCGAAGAACAGCGTGCACACCGTCACCCCTTCCAGCGAATGCCGGCGCTGGGTACGCCCCAGCGCGGTATCGCGGATCTGCCCGGCGCGGTCCAGCAGCCGCACCAGGATTTCGCGTGGCAGGCCTTCCAGGGTCAACAGGTGCCGCAGGCGTCCGTCCGTATCCAGTTGCAGAGTCATATGCGTCCGTCGATGTCAGTCAATGATCCGAATGCGGCCCTCGGCCGCAATCACCTTTCTTCCGTAGGAGCGGGCTTGCCCGCGATGGTTTTCACGGTAAAGCCCCATCGCGGGCAAGCCCGCTCCTACAAAAACGTGCGCGTTACACATGGGTGGCATCCTGTGGCGCGGCCAGCCAGCGTTCGATGATGACGGCCGCCGCCACCGCGTCAAGCGCGGCGGCGTCGCGGCGGCGCTTGCGGCCTTCGGCGCGGTCCTGCGCGAAGCGCTGCGCGGCCTCCACCGAACTGGAGCGCTCGTCCACCATCACCACCGGCAGGCGGTAGCGTTCCTTCAGTTCGCGGGCGAAGGCCTGCGCGCGCTTGCGGATGGGCTGGTCGCCGCCGTCCAGGGTCATCGGATCGCCTACCACCAATCCGTCCGGACGCCATTCGCTCCGCAGGCGGTCGATGGCCTTCCAGTCGGGGCCGTCGGCATGCACGTCCACCACTGCCAGCGCACGTGCGCCGGTGCCGAAGGCGCTGCCCACCGCCACGCCAATGCGGCGCGCGCCCACGTCGAAACCCAGCACGGTGCCGTCGAGTTTCATGGCCGGGGCTCAGGCATGGCCGCTGTAGTCCGTCAGCCGGGTCATGTCCACGCCAATCAGGCCGCCGGCAGCCTGCCAGCGCTCTTCCAGCGGCAGGTCGAACAACAGGCCGATGTTGCCGGGGACGGTCAGCCAGCTGTTCTCGCCCAGTTCGAATTCCAGTTGCCCGGTACCCCAACCGGCGCAGCCCAGCGCCACGACCAGGCGGTCCGGGCCGCGCCCTTCGGACACAGCCTCCAGGATGTCGCGGGAGGTGGTCAGGCACAGGTCTTCGCCGACGCGCAGGGTGGAGTCCCAGTCGGGGTCGCCATCGTGCAGCACAAAACCGCGCTCCGGGTGCACCGGGCCGCCGTCCAGCACGATGCGCTGGCTGAATGCGGGATCGTCGGCAGGCAGGTTCATCTGCGCCAGCACATCGGCCAGGGTGTAGCTGGAGGGGCGGTTGATGACCACGCCCATGGCGCCGTCGGCGTCGTGCTGGCAGACCAGCGTCACGCTGCGGGCGAAGTTGGGGTCGTCCAGCGCGGGCAGCGCAATGAGCAGGTGGTTGGCCAGGCTGGCGGGCATGTCGATCATGCGGCCATTCTATCGCCGGCATCGCACGCAGCGCTAAAGGGACCTAGACGGCGGCAAGTGAACCTGACCCCGTTGTTGCGTTGTTCCACTTGCACGCCATAACGGACTGCGTTATGGTCATGCCGTGATAAAGAACTTTACCGACAAGGAAGCCGGAAAGATCTGGGACGGCACCGTCTCCCGGCGATTGCCTGCCCACATCCAACCTGTGATCCGGCGCAAGTTGCGCATGCTCAATAATGCAGCCAGCCTGGACGACTTGCGGATACCTCCAGCCAATCGCCTGGAATCATTGAAAGGCGACCGCAAGGGGCAACACAGCATCCGCATCAATGACCAGTGGCGCATCTGCTTCCGCTGGCACCAAGGCAACGCTTGCGACGTTGCCATCGTGGACTATCACTGACACACCCGGCATTGCCAATGAAGACGCTTCCCAACATCCATCCCGGCGAAATCCTTTTGAAGGAGTTCCTGGAACCCATGGGCATCAGCCAGAACGCACTGGCGCGTGCTACCGGCGTGCCCCCGCGCCGCATCAACGAAATCGTGCTTGGCAAGCGCGGCATCAGTGCCGATACCGCCATTCGGCTGGCGCGCGCTTTCGGCGTCAGCGAACGCTTCTGGCTGGGCTTGCAGGCCGATTACGACCTGGAAGAGGCACGCCATGCACTGGACCATACCCACCTTGAAATCCGCCGGATTGCCGCCTGAGCAGGCCAAAACCGTGCAAGAAAACAGTAAAGGGGACGGAAATCGGGGGTAGCAACTGGCCAAAGTGCGGGAAACACGCCGTGTCCCGCGATGAGATCGAGCAGGTTCTGCTCGGCACGAAGCGTCCGCAGAGGACGGCAAGTGAACCTGACCCCGTTGTTGTGACCCCGTTGTTGTGCCTCACGCCGCGCGCGGCACCACCTTGCGGGCAATTTCAGTCCGGGTAGGCAAGGTTTTCAGGTCGTAGGCTGCCTGCAGGTTCAACCAACTGGCGGCGTCGCCACCGAAATAGCGTGCCAGTCGCTCGGCGGTGTCGGCACTGATGCCACGCCTCTCCTTCACTATTTCGTGGATTCGCGTTGCGGGGACATCCAGCGCATTGGCCAAGGCGTTCACACTCAGGCCCAATGGTGCCAGGAATTCCTCGCGCAGGACTTCTCCCGGATGTACGGGACGCATGCGATTGACGGGACGGGCCATGGCGTAGATTCCAGATGACTTCAGTGATAGTCGACGATTTCCACTTCTTCCGGACCGGCTTCGGACCATCTGAAGCAAATCCGGTATTGGTCGTTGACACGGATGCTGTGCTGTCCGGCGCGGTCGCCTTTGAGGGCTTCCAGCCGGTTGCCGGGCGGCGAGCGCAGGAACTCCAGCGTTTGCGCTGCATCCAGCATGCTCAGCTTGCGCACGGCGACAGAGGCAACCGCCCTCAACCGTCGCGGGGATCCTCCCTCATACAGCGCCTGCGTATCCTTGCAGCGGAACGACTGGATCATGCTTGAAAGATATTACGCCTAACGTAATACGTCAAGCACAGCCATGTCCTTTTACGCCCCGGCACGAAGCGTCCGCAGAGGGCGGCAAGTGAACCTGACCCCGTTGTTGATTGTATTGCATTTGTCTACACATTTGAATACAGTCGACCCATGGAGATTGCGGAATTCGACTGGGATGGCGGCAACTGGCCAAAGTGCGGGAAACACGGCGTGTCCCGCGATGAGATCGAGCAGGTTCTGCTTGGAACGCCTGCCGTGATGGCCGACCCGTTTCCGGGTGAACCACGCATGCGGGCCATTGGAAAGACGACAGCCGGGCGCCACGTCTTTCTGGTCTTCATGGTTCGTGAGGTCCAGGGAGAGATCAAGTTGCGCCCCATAAGCGCCCGCTACATGCACCAGGAGGAGATCGAGCACCATGAGCACCAAAGCCAACAAGCCGATGCCGTCGCTTCGCAGTGATGCGGAGGCCGAGGCATTCGTCGCCAAAGCGGATCTGTCGGAATACGACCTGTCCGGCTTCAAACCGATGCGCTTCGAGGTGGCAAGGAAGGAGGCCGCCTTGAACATGCGCCTGCCCGTCGCCTTGATGGACGCGGTGCGGGCCAAGGCCAAGGCCAAGGGCATTCCCTATGCCCGTTATGTGCGGATGCTCATTGAGGCAGACGTGGCCACACCCGCAATGCGGCACCCGGAAAAGTAACCCGCCCGATCAGTGAAGCCGGGGAGCGCACCGGGAATGCGCAGGATTCTTCTGCAACAGGCCCGGCACGAAGCGCCAGCAGAGGGCGGCAAGTGAACCTGACCCCGTTGTTCAGCTACGGATTTCCTCCAGGAATTCCGGATGTTTGTCCAGAATCCTGAACAGGTTGACCACCGCCGGCAGCGGCCGGGCCTCACCACGCTCGTATCGGCTGAAGGCATTGTGCCCCCCTCCGGTCAACTGCGCCGCCTGCCGCTGCGTCAGTTTCAGCTTCTTGCGCACGCGCACAAGCATCTGCTTTTCTTCCTCCCGGCGCGCCAGAACCCAAGCATCGCTTGCATCGGCATATTGGCGCTGGCTTCCAGCATCAAAATAGACTTCGCCGCAACTGGCGCAACGTTCACCGGACAACCCCTGCACCAACGTTGCACCGCCCACGGTGAAGGCTTCACCGCTGAAGGCCGCAAACTTCCTGCCACCGCAGGCTCCACAAATTTTCATTTTTCCGGTCATGGTCACTTTTCCTTGAACTGAATGACAATGCGTTCGGCCACCTCGGTCAGCTTGATGTAGGCCGTCAGTCCATTGGGGCAAGCTCCGTGGTACACGTCCTGCCAGATGCGGTGATCGTGGTAAGTCGTCATTGATTTGTGGAACTCATGGCGGGTCAAGCCGGCAATAACCGCCAACATGTCCGCAACCGCAAATCCCATTGCGCTGCCGCCCGCAATGGCTGTTTGCGTGAAAGCGGCATATCCCGCTTTGGCAATCCTTGTTTGCATGGCCGCCAGCGCGTAATGCGGCGTGCTTTTTTCCATGTGCAAACTGTACCCCATAAGGGTAATTTCTTGAAGCCCAAGCCAGCCTAAAGGGGACCGCCTAAGAGGGAGGAGGCAATCAAGCCGGCTTGATTGCCTCCCTCCTCTTTGGAAGCGTGATGCAACGCGGCAAACCCGCATCAGGAAACTGACGCTCTGCGTCACTTGCTGACACTGGGCGTCAGTCATGGCTTCCGGGTTTGGCGAAAGAGGCAGATTGGGGCCAAAAAGGTGATCTTCTTCACGTTTTTTGAGTGATAATCCGCCGGACCTGGGGTTGGCACGCATCCTGCGTTATCCCTAGGCACGTGCGGCGTCTGCACGGCGCCCACGGTCCAAATCACCACAGGGGGCCGGGGTTCACAGCTCCACACCCATCACCACTACGGGGAAACACCATGAAGAAGAACATGCAAGGCTTCACCCTTATCGAACTGATGATCGTTGTCGCGATCATCGCCATCCTGGCTGCGATTGCGCTGCCGGCCTATAACCAGTATCGCATCCGTTCCGCGAACAATGCATGTTTGGGCGAGGCCAAGGCTTGGGTTAACTCCGCCGTATCGTCACTGGTTTCTGAAACTGGCACTGTACCCGCCTTCGCAGCCAGCGCATGCCAAGCAAACGCTGGCGCTGCTGCCCAAATCACAGATGCGAATTATGCGAACCCCGCGGCTACCGTTACGTTCACACCGGACTCCCCGGGTGATGGCACAGTCACCTGCTTTATCAGCACGGCGACTTGCTCGCACGGCGCTGCTGGTGGTGGCGCCACGTCTGGCGGTTAACAGTAAATTGTTTCAATAATGCTGATTGCGAAGGGGGCCCAGAGGCCCCCTTCGCTCTTTCCGAATAGCCTCATGCCATCCACGCAATCAGTATTGCCAAAGACTGCTGTCCCTTGGAAAGTCAGTCTTGTTGGCCTGATCGGCTTCTGCTTCGGCCTTGCCGTAGCGCTGTTACTGAAACCTTGGCCTGCACTGGCACTTACCTTTTTGATTTGCAGCACAGGCGCACCCATGTGGTGGCTGGAGTGGCGACACCATGCCCGCTCTCTGCCTGCACCCGCGGAAAATCCCGGCCCATACCGCACATGGCGAATCTATGGTTTGGTTGGTGCGTCCGCTGTATGGGCCGCCACACTGAACATATTGCCACTGGCCAAAGGCTCCGTTATCAGCGGCTTCTGGCAAACTGCCAGCGTTCTTTGGCCAGCCTTGCTGGTAGGCTTGTACTTCTATCTTCTTCGCCCCGCAACCGGAACACCCTCAGGCACTGAGCAGCTTGGCTACTGGCTGAAAGAACGCCCACGCGACGAGCCTTTCCCGTGGCACATCCTCCGCGACCAGTTGGTCAAGGCTTTCTTTCTACCGCTGATGGTGTCCTTTGCCTATGACTGGGCCAGCCAGGCTGACCCTTGGGCCCAGCTATCTGTACCTCACTGGTATTTTTTTTCAATCGCAGTTCTGTACCTGATTGATACGGCTTTTGCCACTGTTGGCTACTTGTCAACAAGCAAACGACTTGACGCCCATATCCGCTCCAGCAATCCCTATTGGTTGGGCTGGGCTTCCGCCCTGATCTGCTACCCCCCTTTCTTCACCTGGTTGCAACAAGCCGGATTCAACTACCGTGACGGCCAAATATGGGCTGACTGGCTTCCCCTCTCACATCCACTGTTCCACGTTTGGGGAGTAAGTATTTTGTTGTTGAGTGCGATCTACGCACTCTCCACCGTGGTGTTCGGCATCCGTTTCAGCAATCTCACCCATCGCGGCATCATCACCCACGGTCCCTATCGCTGGACCAAGCATCCGGCGTACATCAGCAAGAACCTGTCATGGTGGATGATCTCCGTACCCTTCATCTCCACCAGCGGCACGGGTACCGCGCTCCTGCACTGCGCAATCCTGTTGATCATCAATGGCATCTACTGGCTGCGGGCCAAAACCGAAGAGCGCCACCTGATGTATGACCCGGACTACCAGGCCTATGCAGAATGGGTTGGCAGGCACGGTCTTTTCGCAAAGCTTCTCAGGCCCTCATCTGGCACATGACGAAAATCGTCGAAAAAGCCCGATCAACTGCCCTACAAGGCATTTTATTGTGTGGCCTGATTGGCCTTGCCATTGTACTTTGGGGCAAATGGTACGTTGACTCGGTTCCTCCCCGGAACATCGAAACACTGATGAAGCGCGAGGGCATCAAAGGGGCAGTACTCGCCATCCGCCGAACTGGCGGCACTCTCAACATGCAGGTCATTGGCCACAGCCACTTGCCTGACGAGGCACTGACAGCATCATCCCGGCTCCCGATTGCAAGTCTTTCCAAACCACTTACCGCTGCCGCAATACGACGCTTAGCAGCACAAGGGAGCTTGGACCTTAACGCGCACCCATTCCTGCTGATGCCGGGACTTCCCCGCACGGAGGATGAGCGATACAACCACATCACCATCCGGCAATTACTGCAACATACCTCCGGCCTGAACCAGACACCCGATGACCCCATGTTCCACAACGGAATGCCAACAGGGTGCAAGGTTGCAATCAACAAGACATTGCGGCGCGACTTGGAGAGTGACCCGGGTACTCGCATGCGCTATTCCAATACAGGCTATTGCCTACTGGCCACGCTGATTGAGCATACTACCGGCATGGACTATGTGGCGGCCATCCACGTATTGCTTGGCTTATCCGCGGACAGCCCCCTGACACTTGGCCCGCCCGCTCCCGGCACTCCACACGAAGGTTACGCCCTGCCGGAGCACCAGTGGGCCAAGAACGGCGCCGCTGGCGGGTGGTTCAGCGACGCGGGGACACTGGCCACCGTATTTTCCCGGGATGTGCAGGATCCGGGTATTGCGACACCTGCCACCACAGCCTGTGGAGACTGGTACTACGGACTAGGCTGGCGGGTGTGGCCACAAGCCGAAGGCTACCGGTTGACCCACTATGGCGCACTGCCGGGAATGTTTTCCGTGGCTGTCGGATACCCTGATGGGCGTGTCGCCGTTTTGCTCATGAATGGCAGACCCCAGAATGAAGACGACACCGCAGAGCGGTTGTACTCAATGCTGGATGCCATGCTGATGCCGCCACGTCCTTGACCACTTATCCCCAGGGGACATGCAGCCAATCGCCCATCAAACCCCGATGCCCCGCCCAAGGGCAAAACTTGGCGCACTTCTTGCAAGACTACCTGGGGGGAATCCATATTGGGGTAAGTAGATGTCCAGCAAAGCCCGCGGCTTCACGTTGATCGAACTGATGATCGTTGTCGCGATCATTGCCCTTCTTGCCGCCATCGCATTGCCGGCCTACAACCAGTACCGCGTCCGCTCAGCCGAAAACGCCTGCCTGGCGGAAATGAAAAGCTACACCAATTTCGCCTTGGCCATCCTGCACAACGGCGACACGCCCAACCCCGCCCCGATATCGGCTTGTCAAACGGCAGACGACGCAATCGCCATTGGCAGCACCCCCATTACCGGCACCCCCCGTTCACCTGGCGTCCGCCATGCCAGCTGCAACATGGATACCGGCAGTTGCGTATTGCTGTAACCCTGAATAAGGGCATCAGTGAACACCCTATATGATGCAATCCTGTTCCCGCAGGCACGTCCCAAAGCGGCACATGTCGCTTGGCAATGCACAAAACTGAAAGATAATTTGTTCAATCCGATCAAATCCATTGCTAATGACCGATATTTCCACGCAGGATGTAATCCAGACCTACCGCCGCTACGCCCCCTTCTACGACGCACTCTTCGGGGCCATTCTTGGCCCAGGGCGCAAGCGCATGGCAACCACGGTGACTGCGCTGAAGCCGGATTCAATACTGGAAATTGGCGTAGGCACCGGCCTTGCACTGCGTCACTACCCCGAAAATACCTGCATCGCAGGCATAGACATCTCTCCTGAGATGCTGTCGCGCGCTGAGATACAGGCACAAAAACTGCCACACCATCAAATCACGCTGTACCCACCGATGGACGCCGAGCAATTAAGTTTCGACGATCATAGTTTCGATTGCGTCACCCTGCCTTATGTCTTGTCCGTAACGCCCAATCCAGATCAGTTGATCTCCGAACTCCGCCGCGTATGCAAGCTTGGCGGACATATCGTGATCGTCAACCATTTCAGCGGAAGCCGGTTCTGGTGGCTACTTGAACGCATGGTCAAATCCATTGCCGACCGCATCGGATTTCGATCCGAATTTGACCTCGAAAGACACATCCTTTCTCACGATTGGCATGTGGACTCCATCACTCCAGTGAATATTTTTGGGCTATCCCGATTGGTTGTGATCCGTAATGCCTGATACTTGCCAAGAGGCTTGGCGCGCTTCACTGGCTGCTGAGCTCATCGTCTGGGCAGTCTCGTCGGCAACATTCCTGCTTGTGTACATTGCAAGCTTTGACGCGGCACATACCGTAGCGCTGGCACACCTCTCCATGCTGGCCATCATCTGGCTAGGCATGACTGGACTGAGGCTTCTCAATTGGGAATGGACACCCGGACGAGAATTAAAGAAATGGATTGCGGCAATCCTGATCGCGCTGCCATGGATATGCTTGGTTTCCTGGTACGCACTGGTCCTGGCAGGACTGTCCTCATGGGGACGCGTTACCACATGGCCCTTGATTCAGGCATACGCAGCCCAAACAGGAGCGTTGATAGAAACGCTTGGACTCCCAAAAGCATTCCCGGCAACAGCAGCCTTGCTTGCCATAGCTTTTCCAATCATTGCCACACGGCGTTGGCTAGTACCTCGTGATTGGAGCAAAGCATTGGCAGCCAGCCAATCAAGTACCACCACTGCGCTGTTTGGCATAATGCTGTGCCTGACTTTTGCTCATCAAACAACCGTGGGCTTCAGTGCCGTCCCCGCACATGCCCAGGAACCCATACGACTGAGCTTCTTCCCTCATCGGGGGGGGGTACAACGGCAAAGCCATGTATTGACCAGCTCCCCACAACTCGATGCCACCGAAAAGTCGGTATGGGACTCGTATCAAACCAAAAAATTGAATAACCCTCCAAATATCATTTTGATCGTGGGCGATGCTTTGCGTGCAGATCACATGAGCATTTATGGCTACGACCGTTCTACCACACCCACGCTCGATGCTTTGGCAAAAAATGGATCCACCACTGTCATAAAAAAGGCACGCTCGGTTTGCGCAGAATCCACATGCGGGCTGCTCTCCATCGCAGCCTCCCGCACGGTCAAGGATCTGCCAAGCAGACCAATGACTCTTCATGAAGTGCTGCGCCGGAACGGATACAGCACCCACATGATCCTGAGTGGCGACCACACCAACTTTTATGGACTCAGGGAAGCCTACGGAACAGTTGACAGTTACCATGACGGCAGCGTTCAAGGAACCCGCTACATGAATGACGATGCACTTGTTCTGGACCAAGCACTGTCATTGGACGATCATGACCCCTCACGCCCGGTCATGATGCAATTCCATCTCATGTCCACTCATGGACTAGGCTTGCGCCACGAGTCTTCCCAAAAATTTCAGCCCTATACCAACTACTACCTCTGGCCACAGAATAATCGGGTTGCCAAAACCTTGGAAGATGCCACCAAAGCCATCAATTACTACGACAATGGCATGGTCCAATTTGATGCGATAACAGCCGAACTTTTGCAAATCCTGGAAAATAAAGGATATCTCAAGTCAGCTCTGGTGGTCATTACCGGAGACCACGGGGAAATGCTCGGGGAGCATGGCCGGTTCGGGCACCGACATCGAGTGAACGAGACCGTACTAAATATCCCCTTGTTATTTATGAGATTTGGTTACGAGGGAGCCCTTATCAAGGATTCTGTACTCTCCTCCCAAATCGACATTGCTCCAACAATCCTTGCCGAAATAGGCCTTCCCCTGCCATCCACTTGGCAAGGCATACCGCTTCAATCGCCCGAGATGAAAGACCGATTAATTCATTTTCAACAAGCTACCAGCGCTGGCATATACGCCACAAATGGTGGAAGTATCTTGAAATACTGGAAGGACTTCATAACAAATGACGAGTATGTTTTTGATGTCACGAATGATCCACTTGAACGCCACAACCTGATCTCCGAACTAGACCCAAAAAATCTCGACATTTGGCGCAGCGCCACATCTTCAGCAAGACTCGTGACCGAAGGTCACATCCCATAAGGACGTAAAGGGGACGGACC
The DNA here is from genome assembly GCA_964562135.1 of uncultured Pseudoxanthomonas sp. Taxonomy (GTDB): domain Bacteria; phylum Pseudomonadota; class Gammaproteobacteria; order Xanthomonadales; family Xanthomonadaceae; genus Pseudoxanthomonas_A. Next base: position 67,378 of record CAZLSG010000005.1, read on the forward strand.
GTAAAGGGGATGGAGGCGAATGGCACTTACTTCAGGCGCGCCACGTTGGCTGCAATCACACCCGCCAGTTCCAGACGCGTTGCCTTGCGAATGGGATAGCGTGCGGCCATCGCGGCGAACTGCCCGGCCACTTCACAGGCACCCTCGATGAGGGAGACAACTGCCAACTAACGGGGTCAGGTTCACTTACCCCCCAACTAACGGGGTCAGGTTCACTTACACCCTCTCCGACGCTTCGTGCCGAGCCTGTTGCAGAAAAATCCTACGGACGACTAAACGGGGTCAGGTTCACTGAACCGCCCCGGGTTTTCACTTCAACACTCCGTACCCATAGCAGGGTCGGCTTGAATTGTCAGGCGGCAGACTCCAGTTGCCAGCCGGGGAATACAAGGACGGCCGGGTGGCAGTGGAGAGCCGTGCCCAGTACCTTGGCCCGCTCGACCCCCAGGTTGACGCGACCATTCTCGATACTGGAGATGGTGGTCTGGGGAATGCCGCACAGGGCAGAGAGTTGGGTCTGGCTAAGACCTTGCAACTCACGAATGATCCGCACCGACTCACCAGGAGTGACATCGATGCGCTTTTTGGCGGGAATGAGCTTGCGCATATCAGCGTTTCCGATAGTCATGGGGTGTGACACGTACCACCTGGACAATCATGACGTCAGCCTCCACGGAGTAGATGACCCGCCATTGTTCGTTCAGCCGGCAGAGTAACGGGGTCACAGAGTAACGGGGTCAGGTTGGGTTGGGCTACCTCCCTCTCCGACGCTTCGTGCCGAGCCTGTTGCAGAAAAATCCTGCGCATTTCCAGCACTCTTCCCGACTTCACTGGTCGGGCTGAAGGGCGATGCTGGAAACATGGCCCGCCTCCCGCGTTTCGATCTTCCCGGCATCCCCCAGCACATCGTGCAGCGGGGCAACAATCGGCTTCCCTGCTTCCTGGACGATCAGGACCGGCAGTGTTACCTGTCGCTGCTGCGGCAAGCCGCACTGACCACGAATTGCCAGATTCATGCCTACGTCTTGATGGACAATCACGTCCACATGCTGGTCACACCACCCGAGGCGGGCTCCATCTCACGGATGATGCAGGCACTGGGGCGCGGCTATACCTGCAGCAGCAGCGTGCACTGGGCAGGGACACCTTCCGCAGCGTGGTCGAAGCCCGGACCCGTCGCTTTGCTGGCGTACGGGCGGCTCATCGGCCTCGGAAGCAAGGAAACTCTCCGGGAAAGTGAACCTGACCCCTAGAAGAGGAGTAGGTAGTTGCAGCGGCCAATTGATGTAGTTACAATTAATCTGTGCGTATCAGCTATGATCCGGCCAAGCGGCAAAAGGCTCTCGATGAGCGCGGCCTCGATTTCGAGGATGCGCCTGTCGTCTTTGCCGGCCTTACTTTCGAGGTTGAGGACACCCGCCGGGACTATGGCGAGACGCGCATGATCTGCTTCGGCCATCTTGCCGGTCGCCTGGTTGTGATTGGCTATACACCAAGAGGAGCAGTCCGCCACATCTTCAGCATGAGAAAAGCCAATGAACGCGAGCAAGCCCGCATCGGCCCATACCTTGAAATCTGACCTCAAGCGCGTGGACTCGCACAAGGTCAAAGCCAGTGAGTACAAGGAGCTTCCAGAACTGACGGATGCCATGCTCAAGCGTGGCACTGTCAAGCGTGCGGGCAGACCCGTCTCGACCAATCCGCGGCGGCAAGTGACCATTCGCCTCCCGGAGTCAGTGCTCGCCAAATGGAAAGCTACCGGCCCAGGTTGGCAAACCCGCATGGCTGAGTTACTCAGCAAGCGGGCAACCTGACGGGGTCAGGTTCACTTGCCGCCCTCTGAAAGCCCCCCCCCGGGAAAGCGAACCTGACCCCGATAGTTGCGCATAGTTGCGCAGATTACTGGTTACTCGTAGTGCGTCCACATGCGCAGCACTTTGACCGTGCGTTCCGGTTGCAGCACCTCGTACACAAGTCGATGTTGAATGTTGATGCGCCTGGAATAAGCGCCAGCCAAATCACCTGCAAGTTTCTCGTAAGGTGGCGGATTCTGAAACGGATTCTCTGCCACGACGGCAAGCAGCGCCCGAGCTTTGTCCTTGAGCCCTGACGACGCAAGAATGCGTGCGTCTTTCTGGGCTTGCTTGGTGAAAACTACACGCCAAATCACCAATCAAGTTCCGTTGCACAGGCATCAACTGGCTCAGCCATGCCGGCCTTGATGGACTCACGCATGCCAGGAACGGAAAGCAGGAAGAGGGTTTCCTGGATAGCAGCCCAGTCCTCCTCGGCCACCAGCACAGCATTGCCACGCTTGCCGGAAATGAGAATCGGACGATGTGACTGCGCTACCTGATCCATGATGCGATACAGGTTGGCGCGAGCTTCGCTGGTGGTGAGCGTAGTCATGGCAGTGCTTCTGAAGACTGAAAACCAAGGCAAAAGCGTACGCTATTCCGTACGATTTAACAACCTAACGGGGCCAGGTTCACTTACCAGCCTAACGGGGTCAGGAACTGAGGTATCCCCACGTTTTCGTCAGTTATATCAGCCAGTTACAACATGAAAGTGAACCTGACCCCGATAGTTTTGTTTAGGTATATCCCATTGACATATCCCTGACGGGTGGATAGCCTGCTGGAAACACCGCGATCAGGAGAGACCCAATGGAACAAGCCAGCGTATTCAAGAGCAACAAAAGCCAGGCGGTGCGCTTGCCCAAGCCCGTGGCGTTGCCGGAATCGGTGACCAAAGTGGACGTGATCCCCCTGGGCCGCGCACGCCTGATCGTCCCGGCGGGTGAAGCCTGGGATTCCTGGTTTGACGGCCCGGGCGTCAGCCACGATTTCCTGCCCGAACGCGAACAGCCCCCCGCGCAGGAACGTGGCGAGTTGTAAACATGCTCAAGTACCTGCTCGATACCAACATCATCATCTACGTGATCAAGAACCGGCCACAAGCCGTGCGTGAACGCTTCAACCTGCATCAGGGGCAGATCTCCATTTCATCGGTCACGCTGATGGAACTGATCTATGGCGCGGAAAAATCCAGCCAGCCCGAACGCAACCTGCGTGATATCGAAGGGTTGGCGGCCAGGCTGGACGTATTGCCCTACGACAATGCCGCCGCCATTCACACCGGGCAGATACGTGCCGAACTGTCACGACAAGGCACGCCCATTGGCCCCTACGACCAGATGATTGCCGGCCATGCACGTGCACTTGGCCTGATTCTGGTCAGCAACAATCCGCGGGAATTCAAGCGTGTACCCGGCCTGCGATTGGAGAACTGGATTGACGGGACCTAGGACCTAGAGGGCTCAGGTTCACTTATCCCCATAGCGTGGTCGGAGCCCGGACCCGTCGCTTTGCTGGCGTACGGGCGGCTCATCAGCCTGGAAAGCAAGAACCCCCGGGAAAGTGAACCTGACCCCGATAGTTAGTTGAGACGCGCCACGTTGGCTGCAACCGCACCCGCCAGTTCCAGGCGCGTTGTCTTGCGAATGGGATAGCGTGCGGCCATCGCGGCGAACTGCCCGGCCACTTCACAGGCGCCCTCGATGAGGGAGACCGCCGTCCTGGACTTGACGCCTTCCTCATGGGCAAGCCGGAGAAGATGGGAGCGCCCTATGGCGCTGCCTTCGCCGTAAATATCCATGTGGTGCTCCCCGCCCGGCCCCTGGCTGAAAGTGAGGTCATAGCCGGGCGACAGCTTCCAGTTGCGGTTTTTGTCCATGCGGTACGAAACGTTCTTGCTGTGGTCATCGCGATTGTGGAAAACCACATTGAACACCGCCCGCTGGAATGCCTTGTCCACTTCGGCCTGGCTGCCGGTAAAGCGCCGCGTGACGCGCAGGAACCCTGCGTAGTCAATCTGGGGCACGCGAAAGTCCAGGTCGAGCGCCCCTGCCAGCGTAAGCACCGGCACGCGCATGGCGGCCTCACGGTCGAAGCGCTGTATCCCGAAAGCCGACAGCTTTGCATCGATCTCGAAAAGATGCGTGCGTGGCATCTCGATGCCACAGGCACGGGCCAGGTCCGCATACAGCATTTCGATGGCGCACACCTCCGGATGCTCGTTTCCTGCCTGGAACTTGACGAGCCAGGGGTCACCCTCCTCCAGTGGCCGGGTGCTGACAATGCCGCGCCGGGAATCGAAGTAGACCAGGACCTTGGGGCGGGCACCCTGGGGCGATCCGCCCAGCCGGGCCAGGGTGGCCAACGCCGATGCGTCCTTGTCGTGCACAACCTCCTGGACCTGGGTTGCGAGCTGCAGCAAGGTCAGGTCATCGTCGGCCGGATCCAACGGCACATGCGGCTTGAAGCCCAGCGCCCCGATTGCCCGGTCCCCGATGAAGGCCAGCCTGTCCAGTGGCGAGAGCGTACGCGGGTCGCGCCCATGCTTGCGGAAGAGCCGATCCATGACCAGCAAGCCCCACCCGTCAGGCAAGGCATCGGCAACCAAGCCGGGCAGACGGAACTGGTGCGCGCCGAAACCCTGGAAAGCCTGGGCCTGCAATGGCAGGTTGGGCGACAGTTCCAGGCCTTGCTGCAAGGCTTGCTCGGAGTATTCAAACAGCAAGTGCCGGCCATCGTCGGCCAGGCGGCCCAGCGGCCAATGTTCGCCCCAGCCTTGGTAGATGACATCCAGCAGCTTCAACGCCATCCGGCACCTACCCGCCGGAGCGCCGGCGCACCTTGTCGTTGGCGCGGTTCACCTGCATGAGCTCGTCGATGGAATGCACCTCCATCTTGAACAACTCTTCCAGTCCACGCTCCATGCGCAAAGCCTGGGCCACCTTGATGACCGTGCTGAAGGCACAATCGCCCGTTCGCTCCAGGTTGCGGATGGTCCCCACCGATACGCCTGCGCGCTCCGCCAGCTCCGGCTGCGTCATGCGGCGCGCCACGCGAGCCACGCGGATCCGGCGGGCAAGCTCGGTTTCGATCTCCTGGGGACTGGCAAGACTGAACTTCATGACTCCTCCAAGCAGAGGCTCATGCTATCAAAATCAAGTCATTGAGTCAATATTTTGATGCTTTTCTTCTTATTTATACAGTTATTGACAATATTTTGCTTGGTACTTGGTGTAAAGGGGACGGAGGCAATTAAGCCGAGTTTCCGGCTTAATTGCCTCCGTCCCCTTTACTGCCCTGCCTTTACTGCCTCACTGCCTTTACCACGAGGCCACCACCACAATCTCCGCCCGCTCCGGCAGCTTCGCTGGCACGACGTGAATGTGCACATTCCTGCCCAGGCGCTGAAGACAGGCCATCATCTTTGCTTCTGAAATGCCACGGAAGCGCCCTCGCAGCATGGCCGACACCTTCGGTTGCTGTACCCCCATCAGACTCGCAGCCTGCGCCTGCGTCAGCCCAAGCTCATCAATGGCACAGCCAATGGCGCTGGCAAGCGCCGCCTTGACCTTCATTTCTTCGGCGTTTGGATACCCAAGATCGGCGTAGACGTTGCCAGAACCTTTTTCGACATCGATTTTCATTTGCTGGCTCCGGCTTGATCCGCATCGTGCAATGCGGCCTTGTATCTGGATTCAATGAGACTGATATCGGCTTGTGGTGTTTCGATTCCGGATTTGGACTTCTTCTGGAAGCAATGCAATACGTAGATGCAATCCCCCAGCTTCACGGTATGGATGCATACGGTAGGTCTCCCGCATACGCGCATCCATCCTTGGCTACACGGACAAAATATACCCAAAAAGGTATACGAACAAGCGCCCCAGAACCAACCAAAACCGCCCTTGACCTGCTTCCCATGCGGACTGGACAGTTGCGCCCGGCAAGACACGGCATTGCCGGCCTGCTCATCGACGAAGAAAAAGGATCAAAGGAAATAGTTGCTTGAAGACCACTGAGCACAGGCAAGCCTGCGCATGGACCCCATATCAGCCAAGGGCGCGTGAGCCACATCCGCGCGGCGCCAGGGATTGGCACGACCTCAATACATGCGGGCATTTGCGGTATCTTTAGCCGGATAGCACCAACTTTCCAGGGGAACCCGTCGCCATGAATGCAGTCGTCTCCGCCAATCTGGTGGGCATTACCGGCATTGTCCGCCGCCTGGTGCAGGACGGCGCCATGGACGAAGGCGCCGCCCGCGCGGCCATGGCCAGCGCCAGCGAGGCCAAGGTGCCGCTGGCGCAATGGGTGACCGAACAGAAACTGGTCAATGCCCGCCAACTGGCTGCCGCCAACGCGGTGGAGTTCGGCATGCCGCTGCTGGACGTCAACGTGTTCGACGCCAACCACAGCGCCGTCAAGCTGGTCAGCGAGGAGTTGCTGCAAAAACACCAGGTGTTGCCGCTGCTCAAGCGCGGCGGCCGCCTGTTCGTGGGGGTCAGCAACCCCACCCAGACCCACGCGCTGGACGAGATCAAGTTCCATACCAACCTGGTGGTGGAACCCATCCTGGTGGACGAAGACCAGATCCGCCGCACCCTGGAGCAGTGGCTCAGTGCCAACGACGCGCTGGGCGAGTCCCTGGGCGATGACGACGAGGGCCTGGAAAACCTTGAAGTAGGCGCCGATGACGAGGCCGCCGCCAACGACAGCGGGGTGGATGCCAAGGGCGACGACACGCCGGTGGTCAAGTTCATCAACAAGGTGTTGATAGACGCCATCAAGAAGGGCGCCAGCGACATCCACTTCGAACCCTACGAGGACGACTACCGGGTCCGCCTGCGCATCGACGGCATCCTGAAACAGGTGGCCAAGGCGCCGGTGAAACTGAACCCGCGCATCGCCGCCCGCCTGAAAGTGATGGCGCAGCTGGACATTGCCGAAAAGCGCGTGCCACAGGACGGCCGCATCAAGCTGAATCTCAGCAAGACCAAGCAGATCGACTTCCGCGTCAGCACCCTGCCCACCCTGTTCGGCGAAAAGGTGGTGCTGCGCATCCTGGACGGCAGCGCGGCCAAGCTGGGCATCGACAAGCTGGGCTACGAACCGGACCAGCAGAAGCTGTTCGAAGAGGCCATCCAGAAGCCCTACGGCATGGTGCTGGTCACCGGCCCCACCGGCTCGGGCAAAACCGTATCGCTGTATACCGCGCTGGGCATCCTCAACGATGAAGTGCGCAACATCTCCACCGTGGAAGACCCGGTGGAAATCCGCCTGCCCGGCGTCAACCAGGTGCAACAGAACACCCGGCGCGGCATGACCTTCGCCGCCGCCCTGCGCAGCTTCCTGCGCCAGGACCCGGACGTGATCATGGTGGGCGAAATCCGCGACCTGGAAACCGCCGAGATCGCCATCAAGGCGGCGCAGACCGGCCACATGGTGCTCAGCACCCTGCACACCAACGACGCGCCGCAGACCATTGCCCGCCTGATGAACATGGGCATTGCGCCGTACAACATCACCAGCTCGGTGACCCTGGTGATTGCCCAGCGACTGGCGCGGCGCCTGTGCAACAAATGCAAGAAGCCGGTGGATCTGCCGGAAGCCGCCTTGCTGGCCGAGGGCTTCACCCCGGAAGAGGTGAAGGCCGGCTTCAGCGTGTACGAGCCGGTGGGCTGCGATGAATGCACCAACGGCTACAAGGGCCGCACCGGCGTGTATCAGGTGATGCCGATGACCGACGAAATCCAGGCCATCGTGCTGGAGGGCGGCAACGCCATGCAGATTGCCGAAGCCGCGCAGAAGTCCGGCGTGCGCGATCTGCGCCAGTCGGCCCTGTGGAAAGTGAAGCAGGGCGTCACCAGCCTGGCCGAAATGAGCCGCGTAACCACCGATTGATATCCGTAGGAGCGGCTCTTGGCCGCGATGAGGCATTACCGGGAAACGCCATCGCGGCCAAGAGCCGCTCCTACAAGCGTGCCATTGCGGCCAAGGCCGCTCCTGCGGGGTGTTGGTCATCACGGTTTGGCCCGGGGCCGCCCGGCCCGGGTAGTTCACATCCGCCCATAAACCGCTACCATGGGGCAATGAGTCCGGCTGGGGAAGCCGGCCAGGGGAAGAACGCATGTCCGCAACCCGCACCGCCGTCAAGAAATCCGCGCCGGTAGACCGCTCCACCAGCCAGTTGTCCATGTTCGTCTGGGACGGGGTGGACAAACGCGGCATCAAGATGAAGGGCGAACAGCAGGCCAAGAACGCCAACCTGCTGCGCGCCGAGCTGCGCCGGCAAGGCATCACGCCCGGCACCGTCAAGCCCAAGCCCAAGCCGCTGTTTGGCGGCGCCGGCAAGCCGGTGACGCCCAAGGACATTGCGATCTTCAGCCGCCAGATCGCCACCATGATGAAGTCCGGCGTGCCCATCGTCACGTCACTGGAAATCATCGGCAACGGCAACAAGAACGTGCGGATGAAGAAGCTGGTCGACGCGCTGCGCACCGATATCGAGGGCGGCTCGTCGATCTATGAAGCCATGAGCAAGCACCCGGTGCAGTTCGACGAGCTGTACCGCAACCTGGTGCGCGCGGGCGAAGCCTCCGGCGCGCTGGAAACGGTGCTGGCCACCATCGCCGACTACAAGGAAAGCATCGAGTCGATCAAGGGCAAGATCAAGAAGGCGCTGTTCTACCCCGCAACCATCATTGCGGTGGCCATCCTGGTCTGCGCCATCCTGATGGTGTACGTGGTGCCGGTGTTCAGCGAGCAGTTCAAGAGCTTCGGCGCCGACCTGCCGGCGTTCACCGCGCTGGTCTTCGGCATCTCGGCGCTGATGGTGAAGTGGTGGTGGGCGATCGTGCTGACCACGATCGCCGCGTTCGTGGCCTTCATGTACTTCTACAAGCGATCCAGCAAGATGCAGCACTTCATCGACAGGGTGATGCTGAAGATACCGGTGATCGGCAACGTCCTGCACAATGCCGCCATTGCCCGTTTTGCGCGCACCCTGGCGGTCACCTTCAAGGCCGGCGTGCCCCTGGTGGAGGCCATGGACAGCGTGGCCGGCGCCACCGGCAACCGGGTCTACACCAATGCCGTGTACCGCATGCGCGACGACGTGGCGGTGGGCTACCAGCTGAACATGGCAATGAAGCAGGTCAACCTGTTCCCGAACATGGTGGTGCAGATGACGGCCATCGGCGAGGAGGCCGGCGCGCTGGACGCCATGCTGTTCAAGGTGGCCGAGTTCTACGAAGAAGAAGTGGACAATGCGGTGGACGCGATTTCCAGCCTGATCGAACCGTTCGTCATGGTGGTCATCGGCACGATGGTCGGCTCCATCGTGATTGCCATGTACCTGCCGATCTTCAAGATCGCGATGACCGTGATGGGCTGAGCCGCGGATGGCCTTCCTGGACCAGCACCCCGGACTGGGGTATCCCGTTGCGGCCGTGCTGGGCCTGGCGGTAGGCAGTTTCCTCAACGTGGTGATCCTGCGCCTGCCGCGGCGGCTGGAATGGCAGTGGAAGCGCGACGCCCGCGAGATCCTGGAACTGCCGGACCTGTACGACCCGCCCCCGCCGGGCGTGGTGGTGGAGGGTTCGCACTGCCCGCACTGCAAGCACAAGCTGGCGTGGTACGAGAACATCCCGCTGTTCAGCTGGCTGGCCCTGCGCGGCAAATGCCGCAGCTGCAAGGCGCCCATTTCCATCCAGTACCCGTTGGTGGAGCTGATCACCGCCTTGCTGGTGGTGGCCTCGGTATGGCGGTTCGGTTTCGGCTGGCAGGGGTTTGCCGCCTCGCTGTTCAGCTGCTTCCTGGTGGCGCTGTCCGGCATCGACCTGCGCACCCGGCTGTTGCCGGACCAATTGACCCTGAGCCTGATGTGGCTGGGCCTGGTCGCCAGCCTGGACAACCTGTTCATGCCCGCCAAGCCCGCCCTGCTGGGCGCCATAGCCGGTTACGTATCGCTGTGGACGGTGTGGTGGGTGTTCAAGCAACTCACCGGCAAGGAGGGCATGGGCCACGGCGACTTCAAGCTGCTGGCCGCGCTGGGCGCCTGGGTGGGCCTGAGCGGCATCCTGCCCATCATCCTGCTGTCCTCGCTGGTGGGCGCCATCATCGGCTCCCTCTGGCTGTACAGCCAGGGCCGCGACAAGGCCACCCCCATCCCGTTCGGCCCCTACCTGGCCATCGCCGGCTGGATCGTGTTCTTCTGGGGCGAGCAACTCATAGGCGCCTACTTGCGGCTTGCCGGGTTGGGCTGACGCCCCGATCGCGGGCAAGCCCGCTCCTACAAACCGCACCCCCTGTAGGAGCGGCCCTTGGCCGCGAATGCCTTTCCCGCGGCAATGCCCCATCGCGGGCAAGCCCGCTCCTACAAGCCGCACCCCCTGTAGGAGCGGCTCTTGGCCGCGAATGCCTTTCCCGCGGCAATGCCCCATCGCGGGCAAGCCCGCTCCTACAAGCCGCACCCCCTGTAGGAGCGGCTCTTGGCCGCGAATGCCTTTCCCGCGGCAATGCCCCATCGCGGGCAAGCCCGCTCCTACAAATCGCATACCCGGCCCTTGGCCGTGAATGCCCCTCCCCCGGCGACGCCCCATCGCAGGCAGCGGCAGGCCTCACGCATAATCCCCGCATGAGCGACTACATCATCGGCCTCACCGGCGGCATTGCCTCGGGCAAGAGCGCGCTGGAGAAATGGTTCCTGTCCCACGGGGTGGCGGTGGCCGATGCCGATCTGGTTGCGCGCCAAATCGTGGAGCCCGGCCAACCCGCGCTGGCGGCGGTGGTGGCGTGCTTCGGCACCGGCATCGTGGACGGCGAAGGCCGGCTGGACCGTGCGGCATTGCGCGCGCGCATCTTCGGCAACGATGAAGAGCGCCGGGCACTGGAAGGCATCCTGCATCCCGTCATCCGCCAGCGCATGCGCGAGCAGTGCCAAGCCGCGCCGGGGCCCTATGCCGTGGCCATGATCCCCCTGCTCACCGAAGGCGGCGGACGCGCCGCGTACCCGTGGCTGGACCGCATCCTGGTGGTGGACGCCCCGCCGGATCTGCAGAAGTCCCGGCTGATGCAGCGCGACGGCATCGACGACGCGCTGGCCGACAAGATGATCGCCGCCCAGGCTCCCCGCACCGCGCGGCTGGCGCTGGCCGACGACATCGTGGTCAACGACGGCGACCCCGCCCACCTGCAAGCCGCCGTGGCCGAACTCGACGCCCGCTACCGCACATTGGCAACTCCCCCGCCCCTGTAGGAGCGGCCTTGGCCGCGAATGCCTTCCACGGTAAAGCCTCATCGCG
>CAZLSG010000006.1:0-77427 GCA_964562135.1 uncultured Pseudoxanthomonas sp.
CAGATCAATCAAGGCAACGACTGATTGACGGAGGAGTCCATACATGAATTGTTAGCCATCACGGTCAGTCGAACGGAGGCATGTCTATTACATAGAGAAGTTCAAGTGGTGCGACTTTGATCTCTAAAACTCTTAAGGGGTGCTCCTGTATCAAAGTAGTGTCTTCTGTAACGGAGACTCGTAGTGGTGACGATCGGTGCGTTCTGCTATGGGAGCTTACCAATACAAAATCTAGCTTTGCATCGCACCCGTATCGGTATTCGTCTTCTGTGCTGGAGTAGGGATTGAACTCTACGAGCATCGAGAATCGCCCATTCTCATCCGTCACACTCAATGCCGGGCCTCCGATGGACCCGAGCTCTTTCCACGCTGCACCGACGGCCGCGCCAGATGCAGGAGATCCGTCCTTCTCGGAAACGCTACCCGAGAGCAGATAGAACTGCGGCATACATGAAGCCTGTGCCGAGAAGCTCGCTGCAGAAATAGATAAGGCTAAGAGAAGAGTGCGCATTGATGGCTAACGCTTGAATTAAGCCGCGCCGCGAAGCGGCGTCGGCTTGAATGAATTGTTAGGCCAGTGCCCCATGTGTTAGTTGACCCAAGCAGAGAAGGTCACTTTGCACGATTCTGGCCGAGGAGAGAAGGTTCTTGCGCGCAACGAATCGATAGCATATGCCTCAATGGTCTTCAGGTTCACTTGCTCACCGTCAAGCGTTAGCTCAGAAGCGTCCACCGTGATATTAGAGGCGCGCCCGTTTTCTTTGATGACAAATGTTGCATGGAGCTTGCCTTGATAGAAACCGGAGGCGGGAGGTAGGTCCGGCATGGGTGGTTCTGTAAGTGACCGCGAACACTCCGGGAGGCTGCGTTCGTTACAGCCGGAGCAAATAAGCCAGATCGCAGCCACCAAGTACAAAGTGCGGAAATGCTTATTCACGGGCCTAACGCCTAGTAGACCCCAAAGTGGAGTGTTATCCGATTCTGGATGGGTACGACAGTGGGCGTCAATCAGGAATCCGTGCTGCGTGGCGCGGTTCTGTGCGGAAGGGCAAGCGTGGATCGCCCGATATTATTGAGGGTGTTAGGGAGCGCAGGGACCCCCTCATTTCTTATCGCGGCATGCAGACCCCTATATCAGGTGGGGTCATGCCATCGAGGTGGATGGAAGGGTTGAAGGCATTTCGCCGCCGTTCGCGACCAGAACGTGCCGGATCGAGACCGCGCAGCAGAATGCAACGCTGGATTGGCCGCCATATACGGAAATGTGACATGAGGCGCCATTGGAATTTAACGGGGCGGCGTGGGCATCGGTTTCAATCTTGAGGTCGATACTGCCAGGCGAAGACGCTCTACTTCATCCGCGAAGGCAGTTTCACCGTCTTCCCGTCCACAGCGAAGACCCCGTTCCCGCGATGGTGCAATGTGGGCGCATCCTTCTGGGCGGGATCGTGCCAGGCCTTGACCGCTTCCAGCACGAACAGGTTGTAACGGTTGACCAGGCGCGTATCGACCACCTTGCATTCGATGTTGGCTTTGCACTGGGCGATTAGTGGCGCCCGCACCTGCCGGGCCGGCAAAGGCGTGAGCCCGAAGGTCTCGAGCTTGTCCACATCCGCGCCTGAGCAGTTGCCTACTCCGACCACCTGCCGCACCAGCTTGGCCGAAGGGATCGCGATCACGCATTCGCCGGTCTTGCGCAGGGCGGCGAAGCTGTGGTCGCCTTCGCTGACCACGCAGGCGATCAGCGGCGGCTCGAAATCCAGCATCGTCTGCCAGCTCATCGTCATCACGTTGGCGCGGCCGCGATGGGCGGTGGTGAGCAGGGTCACCGGACCGGGTTCCAGCTGCTGGTAGACGCGGGAGAGCGGAAGATTCCTCATCGGCCTGGCTCCGGATCACGGATGGGAATCATCATGCCGGATGCCGGCCGCGATTACTGTCTAATGGCCTTGCCGTCGTCGTTTCCGCCAGGGCACTTCCCTTCCCTGCCCACCAGGCGTGCCCAGCGCGAGGCGTCCTGCGCGCAGTCCGGTTCCGGTTCCGGCGCGGGCGGCGGTGCGAGCGCGGCCAGGCGCGTGCGTTCCAGTTCGGCCAGTTTTTCCCGGATCTGCGGCAATGCCGCCAGCGCGGCCCTCTCGCCTTCCAGGATGGCGTTGTTGCGCTGCTGGAAATCGGCCGGGCCGATGTCGTTGACCTGCGGGCGGATCACCACGTCGGCGCGTGCCAGTTCCTGTTCGCCCAGCTTCTGGCCCATGATGGCGATCGACTGGTTGACGATGCCCAGCATGTGCGCGGGCTTCTTGCCGCTGGCCTTGTTGGAGATGTCCACCGCGATGACGAAGTCCGCGCCCAGCCGGCGCGCGGCGTCCACCGGCACCGGGCTGACGATGCCACCGTCCACGTAGTTCGATTGCCCGATGAGCACGGGCTCGAACACGCCGGGGACGCTGCTAGAGGCGCGCACCGCCTGCCCGGTGTTGCCGCGCACGAACACCGTGCGCTCGCCGTCTTCCAGCCGTGTGGAGACGGCGGCGAAAGGCTTCTGCAAATCCTGGATGGAACGGTTGTCGACCAGTTCGTTGACGTAGTCCTGCAGCTTGCGGCCCTGCACCAGGCCGCCGGAGAACAGGCGCACGTCACGGATCTTCGTTTCATCCAGGGCGAACGCCTGCTGCTGCATCTGGAACGGGTCCATGCCGCTGGCATACAACGCGCCGACCACGCTGCCGGCACTGGTGCCGGCCACCACCACCGGCTCGATGCCGTTGGCTTCCAGCATCTTGATCACGCCGATGTGGGCAAAACCTTTCGCTGCGCCGCCTCCCAGTGCCAGCCCCACGCGGATCGGCGCGGGTGCCGGGGCGGGCGCAGCCACCGGTTCGGCCGGCGGTTCGGGCCGGGTGTTGCCGGTGCAGGCGGCCAGCCATGCGGCCAGCAGCAACAAGGACAGCTGACGGGGGAAACGATGCGGAATCATCGTGGCAGGACAGGGAATCAAGAAGGGCGGAGGATAGCCGCCGCTTACGGAACGGCACCCGACCGGAAACCGCCACCACGCGTGGCGGACACAAGGTGCGGGGCTCAGCGCGGGGGCTCGTCGTCGTCGCGCGTATCCGGGTGGCGCGAGAATGGGAGCACCACGCCGCGCTGCTCCTCGCCATCGTTGCGATACCACAGCACGGGAACGTCGCGCGGCGCGGGCGGTTCCAGTTCATCGTCGATTCGCTCGGCTTCTTCTTCCTCGATTTCCCAGCTGTAGCGCTTGCGCGGCAGCGCCGGGTCCAGCCGGCGGAACAGGAATGCGGCGACGATGCCACCCACCGCGCCGCCCAGGTGCGATTGCCAGGAGACGCCGGGTTCGTGCGGCAGCACGGTCAGCAGCATGCCGCCGTAGAAGAAGAACGCGATCATGCCGGTGGCGATGGCGGCGCGGTCGCGGCGCAGCAGGCCCAGGGTGAACAGCAGCAGCATCAGGCCATGGGTCACGCCGCTGGCGCCCAGGTGGTAACTGCCGGGGTCGCCCAGCGACCACGCGCCCAGCCCGGAACCCAGCCACATCAGCGGCAAGGCGCGAAGCGTGGCGCGCGGGTACACGCTGCCGGCCAGGGTGCCGAGGATCAGCAGCGAAGTGGCGTTGGCGGCGATGTGCTCCAGCGACCCGTGCAACAGCGGCGCGGTCAGCACGCCCAGCAGCCCTTCCAGGCTGCGCGGCCCCACTGCGAACGGCCGCCAGTCGAAATGCGACTGGGCGAAGAACACCACCACCATCGCCAGCACGAAGGCCAGGCTGGTGTTGAGCGCGCGCAGGATGCGGGCGCGGTCGATCCGGCCCTGGGTCTCCGGGTCGTGCGGGGTGTCGTGTTCGGGCAGGTCCATCCGTCAACAATGGCGGCGGCGGGTGGGAATGCAAGGGTTTTTCCTTATCCCTCCGGGAGAAGGAGACAAAACCTGCTTCCTGAGTCGGGGCCATGCGCCGCACCCCATGAGCTCCCACGCCTCGGCGATGACAACCGCGTCGCAACGCGCGGGGAAGGTGAATCACCGGGTTTGCGTAGGTCGGGGCCATGCCCCGACGGACATGCACCCATCATTGCCCTGCATCGGCCGCGTGGGGCCGACCTACGGAGCGTCCGGGATCGTGCCGCGTAGAATGGCCGGATGAATACACCGCTCCCCGTCGTCCGCCTCAAGAACGCCTGGCGTTCCAGCCACCCGTGGATCTTCCAGAAGCTGGTGGAAAAGCCCGCGCAGAAGCCCAAGCCGGGCAGCATCGTCGATGTGGTGGGCGTGGACGGCGAATGGATCGGGCGCGGCTTCTACAACGGGCATTCGCGCATCGCCGTGCGCATCCTGGAGACGCGCCACGAAGTGCCGGTGGATGCGGGCTGGTTCTCGCGCAAGATCGCCGAGGCGGCATCGCTGCGCCGCGACGTGTTGAAACTGGATGAAGTTAGCGACGCCTGGCGCGTGGTCCATTCCGAAGGCGATGGCCTATCCGGGCTGGTGGTGGACCGCTATGCCGACCTGATCGTGGTGGAGTTCTTCGCCGCCGGCATGTTCCGCCACCGTGAATGGATCTACGAAGCGCTGCGCGAACAGTTCCCCGGTTGCCGCTTCCACAGCTTCGCCGACGAGCACGTGCAGAAGCAGGAGAGTTTCGACTTCCACGGCAACACCACCACCGAAGCGGCGGTCATCACCGAATACGGGGTGAAGTTCCGCGCCGACCCGGCCGGCGCGCACAAGACCGGTTTCTTCGCCGACCAGCGCGAGAACCGCGAATGGCTGAGCCGGCAGGTGGAAGGCAAGACCGTGCTGGACCTGTGCTGCAACACCGGCGGTTTCGCGGTGTACGCCGCCGCGCGCGGCGCATCCGAAGTGCTGGGCGTGGATATCGACCAGGACGTGATCCAGATCGCCAAGGGCAACGCGAAACTCAACCACGTGCGGCCGAAGTTCGTGCAGGCGGACATCTTCCCGTACCTGCGCGATGCGGCCAATCGCGGCGAACGGTACGACGTGGTGATCCTGGATCCGGCCAAGATGACCCGCGACCGCGAGCAGGTGATCACTGCGCTGAAGAAGTACCTGGACATGAACAAGCTGGCGCTGGGCGTGGTGAAGCCGGGCGGGCTGTTCGCCACGTTCTCGTGCACCGGGCTGGTCAGTGAGGAGCAGTTCCTCGACATGCTGCGCCGTGCGGCCTATTTCTCCGGCCGCACGATCCAGATCCTCAAGGTCGCCGGCGCCGGCCCGGACCATCCGTTCATGGCCCACGCGCAGGAATCGCGCTACCTCAAGGCGGTGTTCTGCCGCGTGCTGGATTGAACCGGCGCGCCGAAGGCGGCGCGCGCAAGGGTGCGCGCCGCGCGATGGTGGCGGTTGCGGCGCTGACGGCGCTCGCGCTCGTGGCCACCCTGTGGGTCGGGCCGCTGCGCGAGCGTCGGCAAGCCGATGCGGGCCCGCCGCCCACCCCCTTCGACTGGGAACCGCGCATCGCGCTGCTGGCCGGCGATGGCCATCGTGGCGCGCGCGACGGCCAGGCGGCCGAAGCGCGTTTCGACGAGCCCTGGGGGCTGGTGCGCGGGCCCGATGGCAGCCTGTTCGTCAGCGATGGCGGCGACGCCAACCGGATCCGCCGGATTGCGCCGGATGGCAGCGTGACCACGTTCGCGGGGTCCGGCGAGGGTTTCGCGGATGGCACTGGCGCGGCCGCCAGGTTCCACACGCCATCGTCGCTGGCCATCGACTTGTCCGGCAATCTCTACGTGGCCGACACCGGCAATCACGCGATCCGCAAGGTCACGCCGCTGGGCGAAGTGACCACGGTCGCCGGCACCGGGGTGGCGGGCTTCCGCGACGGCCATGCGGCGCAGGCGCAGTTCCATGCGCCCATGGGCGTGGCGGTGGATGCGATGGGCCGCGTGTTCGTGGCCGATACCTGGAACGACCGCATCCGCATGATCGGCCTGGACGGCATGGTGCGCACGCTGGCCGGCGGCGACGCACCGGGCTTCGCCGATGGCGCCGGTTATCTCGCCCGCTTCGATACCCCGGCATCGCTCGTGCTGGATGCGGGCGGCGACATCTGGGTGGCCGATACCGGCAACCGCGCGCTGCGCCGGATCGATATTGGCGGCTTCGTGCACAGCTGGCAGCCGAGGCCGGACATGGGCGCCGGCATTGGACGTCCGCTTTCGCTCACGGTCACGCACGACGGGCAACTGTATGTGGCCGACCTGTCGCCGGGCCGCGTGCTGCAATTGACGCGGGAAGGCGCTGCGCGGGTACTGACCGGCGAACGCACCGCGCAATGGTTCGCGCGTCCGTCGGCGTTGTGGCTGGAGGCCGATGGCAGCCTGCTGCTGGCCGATGCGGCGGGCCATCGCCTGCATCGCATCGTGGCGCACGATCCGGCGTCGCCGGCGTTGTTTGAAGAGGATCCGGTCGGTCCGTCGCCGGAACGGGCACTGCCCGACACCGGCCAGCGCTGGCCGCTGGCGCCGCAGCAGGGCTGGCATGAAGTGGTCGGCACGCTGGGCGAAGTCCGCGGCAACTTCAGCGGCGAAAGCCGCAGCCATCTGCACAACGGGCTCGACATCCGCGGCGACGTGGGCTCCACCGTGCTTGCCATCGCCGATGGCAAGGTGACCAGCCCGCTGTCGGCATGGAGTTTCGGCGGGCAGGCCGAGGGCATGGCGGTCGACGAGCTTTCCTACGTGCACATGCGCGTTGGCCGCACGCCGCAGGGGCGCAACCTGGATCCGCAGCGTTTCCGGATCACGGCCGGCGAGGATGGGCGGCCTTCGCGCGTGCGCATCCCGCGCGGCACGCGTTTCAAGGCCGGCGATCCGCTCGGCAGCATCAATGCGCAGGCCCACGTGCACCTGATCGTCGGGCCGCATGGCCATCAGCACAACGCGATCCGGCTCGGGTTCCGCAACTACGCCGACAGCGTGCCGCCGCGGATCGAGCGGGTGATGCTGCTGGATGCGTTCGACCAGCCCATCGAGGCGCGGGAACGCGGACGCGTGGTGGTGCCGCGCGAGGGCGGGGTGCAGATCGTGGCCGACGCCTGGGACCAGGTGGACCACAACCTGCCGCGACGCCGGCTGGGCCTGCACAAGCTGGGCTACCAGGTGCTGGATGCCGCCGGCACGCCGTTGCCGGGCCATGAACGGCCCTTGCCCAACCTCGATTTCTCGCGCATGCCCGCGCATCCGGAGGCGGTGAAAGTGGCCTACGCCGCCGACAGCGGCATCACCGTGCACGGCGCCGCCCGCACGCGCTTCCTCTACGTGGTGAGCAACCGCGTGCGCGCCGGCGAGCTGGCGGTGTCGCATTGGTTGCCAGCGGAACTTCCGGCAGGCGACTACATCATCCGCGTCCATGGCGAGGACGCCAGCGGCAATCAGGCCATCGGCCAGCGCGACCTGCCGGTCACGCTGGCGGACACGTTGCCGGCCAGCGTCGGGGATTGAGCGTGCGCCGGTTCAGCGCGCCAGCAGCCAGTCGCGCAGCACCACGGCATGGTTGATGGCGGGGTCGCGCGCGGCGTAGATCAGGGTCGTGCGTCCGCGTTCCAGCCAGGCACGGATTTCGGCCACGGCGGCGGGATTGCAGCCCAGCTCGTCGCGGTAGCGCCGGGCGAATTCGTCGAAACGGTCGGCGCGATGGTCGAACCACGCGCGCAGCGCGGGGCTGGGCGAAATGTCCTTGCACCACAGGTCCAGCGCCAGCGCGGCCTTCTTCACGCCGCGCGGCCACAGCCGGTCGACCAGGATGCGGGCGCCGTCGCTTTCGTGCGGCGGCGCATAGGCGCGCTTGATGCCGAGGTCCATGCGCGCACGGTAGCGCGCCCGCATGGAAGACGCCGTGAAGCGGGTTATGCTGGCGCCCGTTCCCGTACCCTGTTTCCACGGACGCCCGCCATGCTCTCCATCCCTTCTTTCAAGGCCGCAGGCCCGTTGTTCGCGGCGCTGGCGTTGTCCGCATGCGCGCTGATGCCGCCCGAGGATCCGCATGCCCGCCCGGTCCCCGAAGGCGTCTGCAATGCGGAGGCGGTGGCCTGGGCGGTGGGCCAGCCGGCCACCCAGGAAGTGATGGCGCGGGTCTGGCGCGAAAGCGGCGCCGGGCTGGTGCGGCCCATCGCGCCCGGGCAGGCGGTTCCCCGCGATGCGCGTGCCGACAGGCTCAATGTGCACATCGATGCGGGCAACATCATCACCCGGGTGTATTGCCGCTGATTCAGCGCTCTCCTGCCATGCCCGGCGGCATTGATTCTGGTCAATGCCGCCACTGTGCAGCGGACTAGGCTGCGGAAGTCATTCCGACAGTCGCGAGGAGAGGACGATGCATCCGATGTTGAATGAAATGCTCATGCAGCCGGTGGGCTGGCTGACCATTGCCACCGGGCTGATCATTCTGGGGCTTCCGCTGTGGATCTACCTTTTCACAAGGCGAAAGATGAAGCAGGAAGACCGCGACAAATCCGACGGCAAATAACCGGCGGCCTGTTCGGTCCGAACCGGTGAGACGGACCCCGCTACACTGGCGGGCATGGAGACATCATTTCTGTTGTGGACCCTGACCGGGCTGGTCGCGGTTGTCGTGCTGCTGCTGCTGGTGTTGCTGCTGCGCCGGACCGATACCGGGCTGGAGCGTGCGCTGCGCGAGGAACAGCGTGAAGGCCGCCACGAACTGCGGCAGCAGCTGGACAGCCTGTCGCAGTTGCAGGAAACCCGCATCGAAGGCTTCGGCCGTCATCTGGCCGACCTGGCCGTGCGCACCGACCAGCGGCTGGATGCGCTGCGCGACGCCTTGACCGAGGACGCGCACAAGTCGCGCACCGACCTGGCGGTGCGCCAGCAACAGTTCGCCGACACGCTGGCGGCGCAATTGCGCGATCTCAGCCAGCGCAATGTGCAGGTCATTGCCGAGATGCGCGCCACGCTGGAAGCGCGGCTGAAAGAACTGCAGGCCGACAACGCGCAGAAGCTGGAGCAGATGCGCGCGACGGTGGACGAGAAGCTGCACGCCACGCTGGAAACGCGGCTGAGCGAAAGCTTCGGCAACGTCACCGCGATGCTGGCGCAAGTGCACCAGGGCCTGGGCGACATGACCCGGCTGGCGGCGGACGTGGGCGGCCTGCAGCGCGTGCTGACCAACGTGAAGTCGCGCGGCGTGTTCGGCGAAGTGCAGCTGGCCGGGCTGCTGGAACAGGTGTTCGCGCCGGACCAGTACGCCGCCAACGTGGCCACCGTGCCGGACAGCAACGAGCGGGTGGAATTCGCGGTGCGCTTTCCCGGTTCTTCCGGCGACGCGGTGGTCTGGCTGCCCATCGACGCCAAGTTCCCGCGCGAGGACTACGAGCGCCTGCTGGATGCGCAGGAAAAGGCCGATGCCGATGCTGCGCGCGCGGCTGGCGACGCGCTGGAACGCGCGGTCCGGAAACAGGCAACGATCATTCGCGACAAATACGTATCGGCCCCGCACACCACCGAGTTCGCAGTGATGTTCCTGCCCACCGAAGGGCTGTACGCGGAAGTGCTGCGCCGGCCCGGCCTGTTCGAAGCCATGCAGCGCGACCTGCGCATCACCATCGCCGGCCCCACCACCCTGCTCGCCCTGCTGACCAGCCTGCAGGTCGGTTTCCGCACCGTGGCCATCGAGAGGCGTTCGGCCGAAGTCTGGCAGACCCTGGGCGCGGTGAAGACCGAGTTCGGCAAGTTCACCGACGTGCTGGAATCGGTGAAGCGCAAACTGGACCAGGCCAGCGGCGAGATCGAGAAGACCGGCGTGCGCACCCGCGCCATCGAGCGCAGGTTGCGCGGCGTGGAATCATTGTCCGACGACGACAGCCAGAAGTTGCTGGGCGATGAGTGAAACCATCGGGTGATCGTAGGAGCGGGCTTGCCCGCGATTGGGCGTTACCGTGGAAAGCCATTCGCGGCCAAGAGCCGCTCCTACAGAGGGTGGCGTCGTGGCTCAGGCTGGCGAGGGAATCGGGATCGCGTCCATCGGCACGGTGGGGTTGGCTTCTTCTTCCAGCAGGTAATCCGGCAGCATTTCGTCTTCCGAATGCCGCGGGCGGTTGCTTTCGATCTGGTAGTTGCGCCGCTTCAGCCATGAATCGCGCACCAGCGTGTAGTCGTCCACGGCGCCTTCGCGCAGGCTGTCCAGCGACAACAGTTGCGCGCGGGTGTCCACCAGGCTCAGGCCCTGCAGCAGGATGCGCGTCTGGTCGTCGTTGATGCGGCGGATGGGGCTGAGCGGGACGTCGCCGGCCAGCCCGACCGTATCGCGCACGGTGCGTGGGCCGAAGAACGGCAGCACCAGATAGCGCGAGCGGTCCCAGCCCCAGACTCCGAGGGTTTGCCCGAAATCCTCGCGCCGGCGCGGCAGGCCCGCACTGCTGGCCGGGTCCAGGATGCCGCCCACGCCCAGGGTGGAATTGACCAGGAAGCGGCCCATCGCCTGCCCGGCCATCTTCGGCTGGCCCTGGATCAGGCTGTTCACCGCCGTGAGCGGCTGGCCCAGGTTGTCCATGAAGTTGCTCACGCCCAGCCGCAACGGCCGCGGCACCACCTGCACGTAGGCGCGCGCCAGCGGACGCGCAATCGTGCGGTCCACGGCATTGTTGAAGGTGTGGATGCGCCGGTTCATCGGCTCCCATGGATCGTAGCTGCGGCCGAAGTCCGCGGAGGGCGGCAGGCTGGGATCGGCGACCGGGTTGTAGGGCGCCACGCCGTAGATGGCGGCGAAATCCGCTTCGGCGTCGGTGATGTCGTGGGTGATGTCGTCGGCGCTGGCGGCATCCGCTGATGCTTCGGCGCTGGCATCCGCCGGGTCCTGCGCATCGGCGTCCGGGCGAGTCGTTTCCGGCGCAGCGGCAAGCGTCTCTTCCGTCCACGGCTGCGCCGCCAGCGAAGCCGGCGGCGGCGTGGTGGTGGCGCAGGCCGTGCTGAGGGCGGCGAGCAGCAGGACGCTGGCGATGCGCAAAACGTTCATCCCGGCTCCGTGGGATCAGGTGGGGTGTTGCGGTAATCCAGCGATTCGGCCAGGCGATAGGCGTTGCGCAAGCCGGCCAGCCCGGCGGGCTCGCCGTCGATGCGCGGGTCGGCGCCCGTGGCGGTCCGGATCCGCGCCGCCAGTTCCGCCAGCAACGCCAGTCCGGCGGTATCCACCGACGCCAGTCCGCGCAGGTCGAAACCCCGCGCGCCCTCCAGTTGGGCGACGGCCGTTGGCCACAGCCCGGCAGCGGCGGCGCGATCCAGCGTGCCGGTGAACACCAGCGTTTCGCCGTTGCGCGAGAGGCCGGGCTTACAGGCCGGCATCAGCCTGGATCCTGCCGCCGCGCAGGTCGGCGGCGACTTGCGCGATCGACTTCTGCCGCAGGGGCGCGTCGAACTGGGTGCGGAAGGTCTGCACGAAGGACACGCCTTCCACCATCACGTCGAAGATCTTCCACTGGCCTCCGACCTGGCGCATCAGGTAATCGACCGGGATCGGATCGCCGTCGGGACGGGTCATTTCGGTGGACACGCGCACGCCGCGGTTGCCGGGCAGCGCGGTTTCGGACTTCACCCGCACCTTGAGGCGCGAATTGAAGTCCAGAAGCGCGGAACCATAACGCTGCAGCAGGTTCTCGGCCATGGCGTCGGCGAACAGCTTGATGTCGGCATCGGCGGCGCCACGCCCATGCACGCCCAGCACCAGGCGGGCGGCGTAGTCGCGGTCGAAGACCTGGTCCAGCTCGCTGGAAACGAATTGGCGCAGCGCGGACGGGTCGGACCGGAACTCGGCGCGGCGGCTTTCCAGTGTGGACAACAGGCGCGAGCTGGTGTCGAGCACCAGCTTGCCGGCCGAAGCCTGACTGGCGGCCGTGGCAGGCGCCTGCGCGTGCGCGTCGTGCGCCGGCAGCGAGGCCAGCAGGGCGGAAGCGAGGGCGAGGGTCAGGAGCTTGGTTTTCATGGCAGGGGTTCTTCCGTGGGTTGCGGGGGAGTTTCGGAGCCGGCCGTGCCGCCGCCCGAGAACATGTATTTGCCGGCCAGCTGCAGCAGGTCCACCGCCGACTGGGTGAAGGCGATTTCCTCGCCGGGCTGCAGCGGCACCGGGTCGCCGCCCGGCGACAGGCCGACGAAGTTTTCGCCCAGCAGGCCGCTGGTGAAGATGCCCGCCGAGGTGTCGCCGGGCAGTTCGTCGAAGCGCTTGTCGATGGCCAGCGTCACGATGGAATCGAAGCGCACCGGGTCCAGCTGGATGTCGGCCACTTGCCCGATGGTCACCCCGCCGATCTTCACCGGCGCCTGCTTGCGCAACTGGCCCACGCTGGAGAAGCGCGCGGTCAGTTCATAGGTGTCGCCGCCGAAGCCGAAACGCTGGTTGGTGGAAGTGAAGGCCAGCACCAGCAGCGAGGCCAGGCCCAGCAGCAGAAAGGCGCCGACGGCGAATTCGAGTCTTGGTCCGCGGATGGCCATGGTCGTCTACCTCACTGGAACAACAGGGCGGAAAGGATGAAGTTGAACATCAGCACCAGCAACGACGCGTTGACGACGGCGCGGGTGGTGGCCACCGAGGTGCCCTCGATGGTCGGTTCGGCGTGGAAACCCACGTAGGCCGCGACCAGCGCGGCGGTCGCGCCGAACACGGCGGCCTTGAGCATGGCCACCATGAAGTCGTCGACGAAATCCACGCTGTTGCGCAGCGCCGACCAGAACGTGCCGCTGTCCATGCCCAGCCCATGCACGGCCAGCAGGTAGCTGGCGCTGATGGCCAGGCTGCAGAAGAATGCTGTGAGCAACGGCACGGTCAGCACCGCGGCCCAGAAACGCGGGGCCACGGCCTTGGCCACCGGGTCGATGGCCATCATCTCCAGCGCGCGGATCTGGTCGGTGGCGCGCATCAGGCCCAGTTCCGCGGCGATGGAGCTGCCGGCGCGGCCGATGAACAGCAGCGCGGTCAGCACCGGACCCAGTTCGCGGTACAGCGACAGGCCCAGCAGGGTGGACAGGGCATCCGAAGCGCCGAACGTGGTCAGCGTCCGGTAGCCTTGCAGGGTAAGCACAAGTCCCACGAACGCGCCGCCAACGGTAATGATCGGGAGCGAACGTGCGCCTATCTTGTAGATTTCCCGTATCAGTTCGGCAAACAGGTCGCGGCTGGGTCGGGAGCCGCGCAGGACCGACAGCGAAAACAGCCCGGCCCGGCCCAGCGAACGGATGGAAGCGGTCAGGGCCATCAGGCCGCCCTCCCCTTGCGCTCGGGCGCGTCGAAGGCGATGGGCCCATCCGGTTCACCGAGCAGGAACTGGCGCAGCAGTGGGTCTTCGCTGGCATCCAGCTCGGCCGGCGTGCCGGAGAACACCAGCCCGCCATTGGCCATCACCACCACCTGGTCGGCGATGGGCAGGGTTTCGTGCACGTGGTGGCTGACGATGATGCTGGTCAGCCCCAGGGTGGCGTTGAGCCGCCGGATCAGGCTGATGATCACGCCGTTGGCGATCGGGTCCAAGCCGGACAGCGGCTCGTCGTACAGCATCAGCGGAGGGTCCAGCGCCAGCGCGCGGGCCACCGCCACCCGCCGGGCCATGCCGCCGGAAAGCTCGCGCGGATACAGGCCGGCGGCGTGGCGCAGGCCCACCGCATTGAGTTTCAGCGCCACCACGCGGTCGATCAGCGCCTTGGGCAGTTGCGTATGCGTGCGCAGCGGCAGGGCCACGTTCTCCGCCACGCTCAGGTCGGTGAGCAGGCCATTGCCCTGCAGCAGCACGCCCAGCCCCTTGCGCATCTCCAGCAGGTCGCGGCTGCGGCGCGGCACCGGCTGGCCGAACACCTCCACGCTGCCGGCGGCGGGCGGCAGTTCGCCGGTCAGCGCCGAGAGCAGGGTGGACTTGCCGCAGCCACTGGGGCCCAGCACCGCCACGATGCTGCCGCGCGCCACCGCCAGGTCGATCCCGCGCAGGATCGTCCGTTCGCCGCGGTCCAGGCGGACGCCGGCAAGTCGGACAGCGGGGGCATTGAGGGTCGGATCGTTCATGGGGGTGGTGGAAGGCACATCCTGCGCACGCGTGGACCGCGCAGGATCGCCAATGACGGCTGAACCCTTGCCAAGTGAGTGAACCGAAGAGTACAGGAATTCGGCGTGACGGTGTCGGGATGTTTCGAAGCTTTCCATGGCGCAGTCCACGCACCGGCGTCTCGGCGCCTGCGATCTGCCTCCGGCACAATGCCCGTGACCATGACCAACCCCGCCGTGCCCGACTTCCGCCTCTACCACTCCAACGCGCTGGAGGTGCTGGCGGGCATGCTGGCCGCGCGGCTGCAGTCGCCACCGGCGGACGGCGACTGGATGCGCTCGGACCTGGTGCTGGTGCCGCAGTTCGCCATGCGGCGCTGGCTGCAGCAATTCCTGGCCGAACGTGCCGGCATCTGCGCCAACCTGCGCTTCCTGACCCCGGGCGAGTTCGTCGATCACGCACTGGATGCGAACCTCGGGGCCGCGCCGGCGGACGGCCGGCTGCCGCCGGAACAGTCGCGCTGGCGGGTGTTGCAGGCGCTGCAATCGGCACCGCCACCGGAATACGTGCGCGTGCTCGACGCGCGCGACCCACTGCGGGCGTGGCAGCTCGCCAACGCGCTGGCCGACAGCTTCGAGAAGTACCAGGCCTGGCGCCGCGACCTGCTGTTGCGATGGGAGGCCGGCGCCGAACCCGGCGACCCGCAGGCGCAGCTGTGGCGTGCCATCGCGGCCGGGCGGGCACACCGTGCGCGCCGCATCGGCGACTACCTGCTGCGCTTCGGCGCCGATGCCGCGCAGGTTCCGTGCGGCCTGCCGCCGCGGCTGTTCGTGTTCGCTTGCCAGAACGTTTCGCCGGACGTGCTGCAGGTCATCGCCAGCCAGTCGCGTGCGGGCGAGCAGGAGTTCTTCCTGCATACGCCCAGCGGCGAGTTCTGGAAGGACGTGTTCGGCGCCGGCATCGGCCGTTGGGGAGCAGGCTACGTGCCCGGAGAGGACGACGCGATGTTCGCCGCCGCCGGCAATCCGTTGCTGGCGGCGTGGGGCCGTGCCGAACGCGACTTCGTTGCCGCGCTGGCCAATGGCGAGGCCGTGCATGCGCGCCACGAGGTGCTTGCGTTCGCGACACCATCCCCCGCGCACCTGCTCGGGCGTATCCAGGCCGACGTGCTGGCCAACCTCGATCCCGCGCAGTCGCTGGCCGGAGACCTGCAATGGCCGCGCGCCGGGGTCGAGCGTGGCGATGCCAGCCTGCGCCTGCATGCCTGCCACACGCGGCTGCGCGAAGTGCAGGTGCTGCACGACCAGTTGCGCGCGCTGTTCGACGCCGATCCGGCGTTGCAGGCGCGCGACATCGCGGTGCTGGCGCCCGACATCGACCTCTATGCGCCGCATGTCGAAGCGGTGTTCGGTGGCGCGCTGGGCAGCGAGCGCGAGTTGCCCTACACCATTGCCGACACCACGCCGCTGGCCAGTGCATCGCTGGCGGTGGCCTTCACCCGCCTGCTCGACCTGCCGCTGCGGCCGCTGGCGGTGGCCGAGGCGCTGGACCTGCTGGCGGTGCCGGCGCTGGCCGAACGCTTCGACATCGACGCCGCCGCGCGCGACAGCCTGCGCGGTTGGCTCGACGAAGCCGGCGCGCGCTGGGCGCTGGATGGCGACGAGCGCGCACGGCACGGCGCGGGTGGCGCGGCCTATACCTTCGACTTCGCGCTGGAACGGCTGCTGCTCGGGTATGCCAGCGGCGCCGACGACGACATCGGCGGCGTGGCCGCCCTGCCCTTGCTCGAAGGCCGCGCCAGCGACGTGCTCGACGCGCTGCTGCGCCTGCTGGCGGTGTTGCGTGGCGCCACGCACGACCTGCGCGACGACAAGCCGCCGCAGGAGTGGGCGCGCGTGCTCGACGCGCTGCTGCTGGCGTTGTGCGGCGAACAGCCGCGCGATGCCGGTGACCGCAGCGTGGTGCAACGTCTGCGCGAGGCCATTGCCGGGTTCGGTGACGGTGCGTCGAAAGCCGGGTTCGGGATGCCGGTCGCGCATGCCGTGGTCCGCGCCGAACTGCTGTCGGTGCTGGGCCAGGCGGATGCGCGTGCGCCGTTCCTGTCCGGCGGCATCTGCTTCGGGCGCATGGTGCCGATGCGGCTGATCCCGTTCCGGGTGATCTGCCTGCTGGGCATGGACGATGGTGCGTTCCCGGCGCGTGATGCGCGCGATCCGCTCAACCGCATCGTCCAGGCGCTGGAGACGGATGAGCGAAAGGTCGGCGATCCGTCGCGGCGCGATGCCGACCGCTACCTGTTCCTGCAGTTGCTGTCGTCGGCGTCCGATGCGTTCCATGTCAGTTGGCAGGGCTTCGATCCGCGCGACGGCAGCGCGCGCGAACCGTCGTCGGTGGTCGCCGAGCTGCTGGACGTCGCCGCGCGCTACCACGCCGATCCGGCGGAGGCGCGCAAGCAGCTCGTGGTCCACCATGCACTGCAACCGTTCTCGCCGGCGGCGTTCGGCGCTGCGCACGTGGACGAGGCCGAAGCCGACCCGCGCCGCTTCAGTTACGACACGCGCTGGCAGGCGGCCGCCGGCACCGTGCCCGAAGCGCAGCCATTGCTGCCGTTCGCGCCCCGCCCGCTCGTGGGCGCTGGCGGCGTTGCCGAACCGCGCTCGCTCGAGGGCCTGCGCGGCGCATTGAACAAGCCGCAGGCGTACTGGCTGCGCCATGGCCTGCGCGTGCGCCTGCCCGGGGACGACCCGGTCGCGGACGACCACGAACCGCTCGGCCCGCCCGATGCCTTGCGGAACCACCAGTTGCGTGAACAGGTGTTTGCCGCTTGGTTGCAGGCAGGCGGGCGGCCATCGCTCGATGCCTTGCATGCGCGCCTGCTTGCGCGCGCGCAGGTGCCGTTCGGCGCGGACGGACGCAGCGTGCTGGCTGGCGTGCTGGACGAGATCGCGCCATTCGCCGGCACCGCGTTGCGCGAAGGCATGCAGGAAGCGACCGGCTCACGCGCATATGCGCTGGACATCGACGGCGTGGCGCTGTCCGGCATGCTCGAAGGCGTGCATCCGCGTGGCCTGTTCCGCGCCGCGCTGCGGTCCGGGGGCCTGCATGGCGGCCACGTGCTGCGCCATCGGCTGGATGCGCTGGTCGCGGCGATGCAGGGCGTGCCCTTGTTGCAGCTGTATGCCGATGGCGGCGAAGTGAAGCTGGTGGAACACGCACCCGTACAGCCCGATGTTGCGCGGGCCTCATTGCGTGCGCTGCTCGCATTGCAGCGGCGCATGGTGATTGAACCGTTGCCGTTCCTGCCCAAGAGCGGCTATGCCTTCGTGAGCGCAAAGAGCGACGAGGCGGGGCTGAAGGCGGCTGCCGGAGAATGGCGGGGCGGCTGGAACGGTTCCGGCGAGCGCAGCCCCGCCACCGCGCTGGCGTTGCGTGGCCGCGAACCCTTCGTCGATGGCGGCAATGCCGCCGAAACGCGGTTCGCCAGCCTGTCGCGCGCCGTCTTCGCCGCATTGGTCGATGGCGATGCCGCGTTGCTGGAGGCGCTGGAATGAGCGACGTCGTCTTCGACACGCCACTGGACGACACCAGCCTGGTCGAGGCCAGCGCCGGCACCGGCAAGACCTTTGCGCTGGCCGGTCTGTTCGTGCGCGCGGTGATTGAGCGCAAGCTGGCGTCGCCGCAAATCCTCGCGGTGACCTTCACCGTGGCCGCGACCCAGGAACTGCGCGCCCGCGTGCGCCTGCGCCTGCAGCAGGCGGCCGTCCTTGCGGCGCGCTGGCAACACGGCGATCCGCCCGAACGCGATGGCGACGACGGTGAAACCGCCATGCTGCGCAGGATGCTGCATGCGGCGCTGGCTGCGGGTGAATCGACCACCGCGCTGCGTCTGCGCCTCGCGCGCGCGGCACGCGACCTCGATCTCGCGCAGATCACGACCATACACGGCTTCTGCCAGCGGGCGTTGGCCGAACATGCGCTTGATGCCGGGCAGGCGCTGGGCGAGGTCGACATCGAAACCGCCCTCGCGCAGGCGCGGCGGCAACTGGCGATCGCGCTGTGGCGCGAACACGCAGGCGTTGCCGACGGCGCCGCTTTCCTGCGCCGCCGCTTCGGTGGCGTCGACGGCCTGCGCAAGGCCCTGGGCGACCTGCTGTCGCACGAACCGGTCTTGCCGGACATGGCGGGAATCGATGCGCGCGCCATGTTGCAGACGGCATGGAACACGCTTCGCGATGCCTTCACGGCACACGGCGACCAGGCGCGCGTCGCGCTGGAAGAGGCCATGGCCGCGAAGGTGCTCAGTCGCGCCAGGGACAAGGCGCCGGACCCTGGCGCCCTGTGGGCGTGGCTTTCGGCCCAGGATGAATGCATTCCACCGTCCCTGCCGAAAGCACTGGAGCGCATCGGTACGGCATGGCTGGCCGGCATCTGCCTCAAGGGCAAGGACGCGCAATGCCCGCGTTCGCGGCTGTTCGATGCCGTCGATGCATTGTTGCCGGCGTTCGAGGCGCGCGACATGAAGCGGCTGCATGATCTCCGCGCAGCCGCGCGGCTGCGCGATGCCGAACGCAAGGGCGCATTGCAGTTGCGCGACTACGATGACCTGATCGGCGCACTGCACGACGCCGTGCAGGACGAAGCCCGCCGCGCATCGCTGGCGCGGGCCGTGCGCGGGCAGTACCGGCTGGCACTGATCGACGAGTTCCAGGACACCGATGCACGGCAGTGGGACATTTTCCGCGCACTTTTCGTCGATGGGCAGGACGAGGGCGGCCTGGTCCTGGTCGGCGATCCCAAGCAGGCGATCTACCGCTTCCGCGGCGGCGACGTGCGCACCTATGTGGATGCACGCAACGACGTGCAGCGCGACGACATCCGCCTGGAGCACAACTTCCGTTCGCGGCCTCGGCTGCTCGCCGCGACCAACACGCTGTTCGATGGCCTGCCCGCCGATGCGCTGGGCCAGGGCATAGCGTTCACGCCGGTCGAACCCGGTGGCAAGGCGTGCGACGACGACCTGCAATTCGACGGCCGGCCGGCGCCGCCACTGTCCTTCCATGTCGTGCCGCTGCGTGGCGACGGCAAGAACTGGACCAAGGACGAATCCATCGAGCGGGCCGCGGCCTTGTGCGCCGAAGCGATCCGCGAGCGGCTGCAGCAGGCGCGCGATGGCCGCCTGTTGCGCAAGGACAATGCGGGCAAGCGGATGCGTGTGGTCGAACCACGCGATTGCGCGGTGCTGGTGCGCACCCACGTGGAGGCCGCCGCCGTGCGCCATGCGTTGGCGCGGCGCAACGTGCCGGCGGCAACGGTGGAACGGACCAGCCTGTTCGAAAGCGAAGAAGCCCGCGACCTGCTTGCCGTGTTGCTGGCGCTGTTGCACGGTGGCGACGACGATCGCCTGCGCGCCGCGTTGGCGATGCCGCTGTTCGGGCTCGATGCCGGTGGCATCGATGCGCTTGCCGATGACGGCGATGCGTTGCGTGCCCGCCATCGCGAATTCGACGGCTGGCGCGCGCGCTGGCAGCGCCATGGCCCGCTGGCGATGATGACCCAGGTGGTCGCGGCCGAGTCGCCGCGCCTGCTTGGCATCGAAGGGGGCGAGCGCCGCATCGCCAACTGGCTGCAGCTGGGCGAACTGCTGCAGGAAGCCGCCATGCGCAGCCTGGGGATGCAGGGCCAGGTCGACTGGCTGCAGGCCGCCATCGCCAGCCCCGACGGCGAGGACGAGGCGCAGCTGCCGCGGCTGGAATCCGATGCCGACCGCGTGCAGATCATGACCCTGCACAAGAGCAAGGGCCTGGAGTTCCCGCTGGTATTCCTGCCGTTCGTGTCGATCGGCCGCGATCCGGCGCGCAACCTCGAGGTGGCCGTGCACCACCACCGTGGCCGGCGCGTGCGGCAATGGAAGACCGCGCAGGTGTTCGGCGATACGCCGCCATGGGATGCCGCGGTCGCCGCGCACGTTGCCGAGGATCGCGCCGAGGACATGCGCCTGCTGTACGTCGGCATCACCCGTGCCCGCGAAGCGCTGTGGTTGTGCGGCGGGGCGCTGGCATCGAACCAGGACACGGCATTGCATCGCCTGCTCGGAGGCAACGCGCCATCGGAGATCTTGCGCAGGTCGCTTGGCGATGCGCTTGTCGAGAGCGAAGGCCTGCCTTCCGACATCCCCGTGCGCCTCGCGCCACAATCCTCCGCGGCATTGCCGTCTGTGCGCACGCCCGGGCCGCCGCTGCGCCGCGACTGGTGGATGCACAGCTTCAGCCAGTTGCACAGGCAGGCGCCGCAGGGCCTGCATGCACAGGAAGAGGAAGCCCCGGCCGACGATGAACGCAGCGACGTGCCGGCGGCGGCCACCAGTGATCCGCGCTTCGCCGGGCCGCGCTTCGGCAACGTGCTGCACCATGCGCTGGAGCACGCCGACTTCACCGCATGGCGCGACCATGACGGCTTGCCGGACAGCCAGCGCGGCGTGCTGTTGCAGGCCTTCGCCGCCTTCGGTTATCGCGAGGACGAGGCGCTCGAAGGACTGCCGGTGCTGGTGCCGCTGCTCTCGCGCACTCTGCATGCGCGCGTGCCTGCTGCCGATGGCGCCGCTGCCGGCGCAACCGGTTTTCGCCTGTGCGACCTCGACCCGCGCGAACGCATCGACGAAATGGAATTCCACTTCGCCTTGCGCGGCAACAGCGTGCAGGACCTGCTGGCCGTGCTGCACGCGCACGGCCTGTTGCGCGGGCGCCGGGGCTTCGGCGCATGGCGCACGCTGTCCGGCCTGATGACCGGCAAGATCGACTTGGCCTGCCGCATCGATGGCCGTCTCTACGTGCTCGATTACAAGACCAACACGCTGCCGGCCTACGGCGCCGAAGACCTTGCGCGGGCGATGGCCGACAGCGAATACGACTGGCAGGCGTTGTTGTACGTGGTCGCGTTGCAGCGCTGGCTACGCTCGCGGTTGGGAGCCGGATACGACTACGACAGGCACGTCGGCGGTGTGCGCTACCTGTTCTGCCGCGGACTGGATCCGGCCGTGGCCGGCCAGGGCGTGCACGTGTTGCCGTTCACGCGCGAACTGGTCGACGCGGTCGACGCCGTGCTTGCCGTGCCGATGCCGGAGGAAGCGGCATGAGCCTGCTCGAATCACTGCGCGGAAGCGGCCGGCTGCGCACGGTCGACCTTGCACTGGCCGATACCCTGCAGCGGCTGGATCCGGCCACGCCCGATGCCGTGCTGGCCGCCGCCGCACTGGCCTCGCATGCGGTGTCGCAGGGACACGCCGCGTTCGATCCGGCGCAGGCGCGCACGCTGGTCGACGTCGACATGCCGGCGGCCGATGACTGGCGCGATGTCCTGCGCGCGTCGCGCTGGGTCGCCTGCCCCGACGCTGGCGGCGCCAGCGACCCGGCCCGGCCACTGGTGCTGGAACATGGCCTGCTGTACCTGCGCCGTTACCGCGAATACGAACGCCGCCTTGCCGCCGGCCTGCAGCGACTGGCCATGCAGGCCGATGACGACGCGCCGGTGCCCGAGGCCCTGTTCGCCACCCTGTTCCCGCCCGCGGACAGCGATGCCGCGCAGGCCGCTGCGGCCCGCCTCGCGTTGTCGCGCAAGCTGGCGCTGGTCACCGGTGGTCCCGGCACCGGCAAGACCACCACCATCGCCCGCGTGTTGTTGCTGCTGCTCGCACAGGCGCGCGAAGCGGGCCGTCCGCTGCCGCGCATCGCGCTGGCCGCGCCCACCGGCCGTGCCGCCGAACGCATGGCCGAAAGCCTGCGCAATGCCGCCGCGCAGTTGCGCGGCAACGCCGGTATCGATGCCACGTTGCTCGATGCCCTGCCGCAGCAGGCCAGCACCCTGCACCACCTGCTCGGCGTGGTGCCGGACAGCCCGTACCAACGCTTCGGTGCTGGCCGCCCGCTGCCGTGCGAAGCCGTCGTGGTCGACGAGGCGTCGATGGTCGACCTGCCGATGATGTGCAAGCTGGTCGAGGCGGTGGCCGATGGTGCGCGCCTGGTCCTACTGGGCGATCCGGACCAGTTGCCTTCGGTCGAGGCCGGCGACGTGCTCGCCGCAATCGCCACGGCCGCGCAAGCACCGGCCTCTGATCGGGACTCTGCGCCGTTGTCCGGCCACCTCGTGCAACTGCAACGCGGCTGGCGCCAGTCCGAGTCCCTGCAGCTCGCCCCGCTGGCCGAGGCCGTGCGCGGACAGGATGCCGCTGCCGCGTTGTTGCTGTTGCGTGGCGGCAGCCAGTCCGGCGTACGCTTCCATGAAGGCACGCATGACCTGCTGCGCGGAGACCTGAGCGAGGGGTTGTTGCCGGCATGGCAGGCCTTGCAAGCTTGCGACGACCCGGCCGATGCGCTGGCGCGCGCCAACCGCCTGTGCCTGCTCACCGCCGTGCGCGAAGGTCCGCAGGGCGCGTGCACGCTCAATGCGCGCATCGAGCGCCTGCTGGCCGGTCCGCAGCACGAGCCCTGGTTCCACGGCCGCCTGCTGCTGGTGACACGCAACAGCCGGCGTCACCGGTTGTCCAACGGCGACATCGGCATCTGCCTGCGCGACGAGTCCGGCGGCATCGTCGCCTGGTTCCCCGACGGGGCCGATGGCGTACGCGGTTTCCACCCCGCCGCGCTGCCCGCGCACGACAGCGCGTTCGCGATGACCGTGCACAAGGCCCAGGGCAGCGAGTTCGACACCGTCTGGCTGCAACTGCCCGCCCGCGACAACCGCGTACTCAGCCGCGAACTGGTCTACACCGCCATTACCCGCGCCCGGCGCGAACTGCATGTGGCCGGCAGTGAAGCGATCCTGCGCGATGCCTTGTCGCGGCATGCGGGGCGGTGGTCGGGGTTGGGGGAGAGGTTGGTTGCCAACGACTCAAACTAACAGCTGCTTTCGATGGTATGAAACCGCCGCCGAAAGTGAGCACTAATACGCAAGGTCAGAACGGAAGTTGGAGTCAATCTTCCATAAGGTTGCCAGCCTCCTCCGTTCGAAGGTATTTCGTTGGCGCCACGCCCACATGTCGCTGGAACGCCACGCTGAAGGCGCTGCCTGATCCGTAGCCCACGCGTTCGGCGATTTCCGATGCGCGCAGTCCGCCTTGCCGCAGCAAGTCCCTGGCGATCTGCATGCGCCAGGCCAGCAGGTACTCCATCGGTGCGGTGCCGACGGTGCGGGTGAAGCGCTCGTAGAAAGTCGAACGCGACAGCGCGGCGGCCTTCGCCAGTTGCGCCACCGTCCACGGACGATCGATGTGCGCATGCATCAGCTTCAAGGCGATGGCGAGGCGTTCGTCGCCCAGCCCGCGCAGCAATCCCGGCGGTGCGCTGCCCGCGGTGGTGGAGCGCATCGCCTCGATCAGCAACAGGTCGACCAATCGCGACAGGGCGGATTCACTGCCCGGCCCGGGATGCGTGGTTTCCTCCGCGACCATCGCCACCAGTTGCGACAGCCGCGTGGCGCCGCGCACATGCACCACGGCGGGCAACAGCGAAACCAGCAACGACGGATCCGGGCCGTCGAACAGGAACGCACCGCCGAGCGAGCGCATGTCGGGTGCGCCGCCGGCATCCCCGTAACGCACTTCGCTGCCATCACTGGGCAGGGCATCGGGATCGCGCACCACCGGCATCGCCGGGCCCGCACTGGAAATGGTGAAGGCCGGGGTGGCGGGCAGCAGGATGAAGTCGCCGGCGCCGATGGCGAACGGCGCATGGCCGTCCACGGCCAGTTGGCAGCCGCCTTCCAGCACGATGCAGAAGCTGGGCTTGCCGTATTCACGGTAGCGCACCGCCCAGCCACCCTTGCCGCTGATGACGTTGGCGAACACCGCGCGCGGGCGCAGCAGGCGGACGACTTCGGAGAGGGGGTCGGCCATTCAGGACGATTGCTAAAGAAAAGTGGATATTTGGCTATCGATCATCCGGCAAGCGTGGCCGAAGCTGGCGCCTCCGTCAAACACCTCCCAGGAAACACACCATGAAAACCGTGCTGATCACCGGCTGTTCGTCCGGCTACGGCTTCGCCACCGCCCGCCACTTCCACGCGAAGGGATGGCGCGTCATCGCCACCATGCGCCGGCCGCGCGCAGGCTTGCTCCCGCCCGGTGTCCGCATGCTGCCGCTGGACGTGACCGATCCCGACAGCATCGTCCGCGCGCTGGATGCCGCCGGCCCCATCGACGTACTCGTCAACAACGCCGGGCTCGGTCTCTTCGGCGCGTTCGAAGCCACGCCAATGGCGACCGTGCGCGAGATCTTCGAGACCAATGCCTTCGGCACGATGGCGATGTGCCAGGCGGCGATCCCGCGGTTCCGCGAGCGCCGCGCCGGGACGATAGTCAACGTCACCTCCAGCGCGACGCTGGCGCCGTTCCCGCTGGTCGCGGCGTATACGGCCAGCAAGGCCGCGATTGAAGGCTTCACCGGATCGCTGGCGCAGGAACTGGCGCAGTTCGGCGTGCGCGCGAAGCTGGTCGAGCCCGGCTATTGCCCCGACACGCGCTTCGCCCAAAACGGCGCCGAACGCATGCAGGGGTTGATCACCGAACCCTATGCCCCGTTCGCCGGCAAGGTCTTCGAGGGCTTCTCGCAACTGGACGCGGTGACGCAGCCGGGCGACGTGGGGGAAGCCGTGTGGCAGGCGGCGAACGATGCTTCCGACCGCATGCGCTACCCGGCAGGCGCCGATGCGGTTGCGTTGCTCCGGCATCCGGCACAGGGATGAGGTTCACTGCCGGTCAAAGAGACGATCGTTTTCGTGATTGATCTTCCGGTCCATAAGCTCCGGCAACGCCCGCACTTTCGATGGCATCTGTTTTGCCGCGATGGGGGCGTATCGGAATCGGTTCCCGTGTGGAAAGCCGCCGGATGACGATGCTATCGTCCCGGCATGGGCAAGGGCGCAGGCAGGATCAGGTTCAAGGCCAGGCTGCTGCGGCCGGCGCAGCCGAAGGGCGCGGCGTGGACGTTCCTCGTCCTGCCTGCGGAATCGAGCGCGAAGCTGCCGACACGCAGCAGGATCACCGTGGAGGGCACGCTTGGCGGCCGTCCTTTCCAGGCCACGCTGGAACCGGATGGCCAGGGCAGTCACTGGCTCAAGGTGGACAGGAAGTTGCGCGAAGCCGCCGGGGCCGAAGCCGGTGAAACGGTCGAACTCGGGATCGCACCGGTGGAGCGGGAACCGGAGCCGAAGTTGCCGCCCGACCTGCGCGAGGCGCTCGCCGCGAATCCCGGTGCGCGTGCGACGTGGAAGGACATCACGCCCGTGGCGAGGCGCGACTGGATCCACTGGATCACTTCGGGCAAGAAGGCGGAGACGCGGGTGAAGCGCATCCACACCGCCTGCGACATGCTGGCGTCGGGCAAGCGCCGCGCGTGCTGCTTCGATCGTTCCGGGATCTACAGCAAGGCCTTCAGTACGCCCACGGCGGCGGGACAGGACGCGAGCCCCACGCTCAAGCCATGAGGCTTTGAACATTCCGGAACGTTTTCCGCATGGTCGGGCTTTGCCTTGTTGCGGCGTGGCTGATTACCCAGGTCGGCAACGTGGTGCTCATGGCCTGCAAAGCGAGGTGCTGTTGCGCGCCTGAGAAGCGGATGCCCGTGATCAGGTGCCCTGCAGGCGCATGCGCGCGCCGTTGCTGCGTGCCGAAGCGAAGATGGCATCGACCACGCGCAGGTCGCGCACGCCTTCCTCGCCGGGCACGCGCGGCGAGGTGCCGGCCAGGATCGCCAGCGCGTCCTGGTCCATCTGTTCGGCCTGCATGCGCGGCGTCGGGCCCAGGCCGGCATCGAACAGGGTGCCGTCGCTGGCCTTGCCGGCATTGCCTTCGTAGGCCTGGAACGGCGACATTTCGTACCAGCCGCTTTCGCAGTCCACGCGCAGCAGGTTCATGTTGTGGCCGAAGCTGGTGGCGCAGTCGGCGACGATGCCTTCCGGGAATTCCAGCTGGAAGCGGGTGGTTTCGTCCACGTCGCGGAATGTGTCCGGACGCGTGGTCTCGTGCGTGGCGGTCACCGCAAGGGGTTCCAGTCCGGTGCTGTAGCGCGCGGCATTGAGCGAATACACGCCCATGTCGTACATGGCGCCGCCGCCGCGTGCCGGATCCAGCCGCCACGCATCGCTCCAGCCTTCGTGGAAACCGTGCCAGCCGGCATCCGCGCGCAGCCGGAGCAACTGGCCGAAGGGGCGCTCCTTCGCCATCGCCATCAAGCGGCGGGTATTGGGCTCGTGCTGCATGCGATAGCCGATGGTGAGCTGCACGCGGTTGTCGCGGCAGGCCTTGACCATCGCCTCGCCTTCGCCGGCGTTCATCGCCATCGGCTTTTCGCACCACACGTGCTTGCCGGCGTTGGCGGCGGTCAGCGTCTGCGGCATGTGCAGGTGGTTGGGCGTCACCACGTAGACCACGTCGATGTCCGGATCGTCGGCGATGCGATGGAAGCTGCCGTAGTCGTAGACGTTATGGTCGGCGATCCCGTAGCGC
This sequence comes from uncultured Pseudoxanthomonas sp., assembly GCA_964562135.1. Classification (GTDB taxonomy): domain Bacteria; phylum Pseudomonadota; class Gammaproteobacteria; order Xanthomonadales; family Xanthomonadaceae; genus Pseudoxanthomonas_A. Next base: position 26,514 of record CAZLSG010000006.1, read on the forward strand.
TGTTGCCACTCGTCCACCTTGTGCGGCGAGCCGGTGACGATGCCGGCCAGCCGGCAGTGCCGGGTCAGTTGCAGCGCCGGAGCCAGCAGGTCGCGGCTGTAGTGGCCCAGCCCGACCAGGGCGACACCCAGCTTGCGGTGCGCCGGGTTGGCCGCGAACCCCGGCGGACTCCATGCGGCCATGCCGGCCAGGGCCAGCGATTGCAGCAGTTGCCGTCGGGTGATGCCGGTCGCTCTGTGGTTCACCCTCGCCCCTCTTTTCCTGATCGCCGGGGTAGCCTGCCGGTGTGCCGCGGCCTTGTCCAGTTGGTGCAGCGCCGGGATGGCCGGGTCCGGGTTGCCATCCGCGCTACCATAACGCCCCCGAAAGAGACCGAGGGTCGCCCGTGAGCAACTCCGACGACGCACGCAATGGCGTACTGCCCGCGCAGGCCGAGGAGGCCGTGCGCACTCTGCTGCGCTGGGCCGGCGAGGACCCCGCGCGCGAAGGCCTGCTGGACACGCCCAAGCGCGTGGCCGAGGCCTATGCCGACTGGTTCAGCGGCTACCAGGACGATCCGCACGAATTCCTGGCCCGCACCTTCGAGGAAGTGGCCGGCTACGACGAGATGATCGTGCTGCGCGACATCGAATACGAAAGCCATTGCGAGCACCACATGGCGCCGATCATCGGCCGGGTGCACGTGGGCTATCTGCCGGACGGCAAGGTGGTGGGCATCAGCAAACTGGCGCGGGTGGTGGACGCGTATGCGCGCCGCTTCCAGGTGCAGGAGAAGATGACCGCGCAGATCGCCCAGTGCATCCAGGACGTGCTGCAGCCGCGCGGGGTCGGTGTGGTGGTGGAAGGCGCGCACGAATGCATGACCACCCGCGGCGTGCACAAGCGTGGCGTCAGCATGATCACCTCGACCATGCTCGGGTCGTTCCGCGAGGATGCGCGCACCCGCGCCGAGTTCCTGCGCTTCATCGAGACCGGGCACGGCAGGCGTTAGACTCTGACCTACATGGAGGCGTCATGGACAAGGCAAAATCTCTTGGGCTCGCATCGGTACTCTTCTTCATCGCCGGCGCCCTGTTCTTCGTCACCGCCTACATGTCGGGATCAATCATTTACATCGCCATGGGTTCCATGTTCATCGCAATCGGGGCGTTGTATATATCGCTTTCCCGGGAATCCCGTGACTGACAATTCGTTCGAGCCGAATCCGCTTCGTGGGTCGGCTTGATTCAGCGCCTGGGAATCACGGAATGACAACGAAGCAGGAACAATTCGCCAAGTGGGCGATCACCCGCAAGAAAGGGATGCTGCGCTTCGTATTGCTGTATGGCGTGCTGGGCTGGGGACTGATCACGGCGGTCCTGTATTCGATCCTGATGTGGCTGTTTTCCGACATCGGTCTCCATCGCATACTGCCACTGTCGCTGCTCATCTTTCCGGTCGGCGGCGTGCTGTGGGGGTGCATCATGTGGTGGCTGTCGGAGCGTGGCTACCGTGCCCACGCTTCGAGCCATGATCCCTGACATCGCCGCAAGGCGGAGTTTCTATTCGTCCGGCACGAACGCCAGCACGTTGCCGTTGATGCAGTAGCGCTTGCCGGTCGGCGGCGGGCCGTCGTCGAAGACGTGGCCCAGGTGGATGCCGGAACTGGCGCTGCGCACTTCGGTCCGGACCATGCCGAGCGAGCGGTCCGTGTGCAGGGTGATGGCGCCTTCCAGCGGGCTGAAGAAGCTGGGCCAACCGGTGTCGCTGTGGAACTTGCTGTCGGAGCGGAACAGCGGCGCGCCGGTGATCGGATCGACGAAAGTACCGGGACGGGTTTCGTCCAGATGCGAACCGGTGAACGGAAGTTCGGTGCCCTGTTCGAAGGCGATGCGTCGCTGCTCCGGTGTCAGCAGCCGGTGGCCCAGCCATTTCCAGAAGCGCTCCAGGTCGCCGTTGTAGCCGGTGTAGCGGGACACCTCCCGGCCCTCTTCGAACAGCACGACGGTAGGGGTGGCGAACAGCGCTTTTTCCAGCGTCCAGCCGGCCGGCGGCAGCGGGCTCAGGGTGGTGGTTACGGGAACGGTACCGCGCCAATGTTCCAGCACGTCGGTGTGGAATTTCTCGCAGTATGGGCAGTCTTCAGCCTCGAAGACCACCAGTTGGCGCTCGAAGGCCAGCGCGTCGGCGGACAGCGGCGGCACGGTCGCCGTCGCCGTGCCGGCGGCGGAGGGCGTTCCGGGCCGTGGGTAGGCCACGCCGGTGCCGCCCAGGCCGCAATAGCCGTCGGGATTCTTGACCAGGTAGTCCTGGTGGTAGGACTCGGCCCGGTTGTAATGGCGCAGCGGCGCGATCTCGGTGGTGATGGCGGGATGGCCGGCCTTGTTCAGGGCCTTCTGGTAGGCGTCGCGGGTGGCGACGGCCAGCTGCCGCTGGGTCTCGCCGTCGTAGTAGATGGCGCTGCGGTAGTTGCTGCCGACGTCGTTGCCCTGGCGATCGCCTTGGGTCGGGTCGTGGTTTTCCCAGAAGCCGATCAGGACCTGTTCGAGCGTCGTCAACGCAGGGTCGAAACGGACCCGCACCACTTCCGCATGATTGCGGTCCGGGCTGGCGCCGCGGCGGATGCGCTGCTCGTGTTCCAGCACTTTCCGGTAGCCGGTCCTCGGCGCATCGCCGCCGGCATAGCCGCTTTCCACATCGACCACGCCGGGCAACTCGGACATGCGCTTTTCCGCGCCCCAGAAGCAGCCCATGCCCAGCACGATGCTCTCCAGACCGTCGTCGTCCCGCGCCTGGCAACCGCCCACCCACAACAGGGACAGCAGCAGGATGATGTCGCGAAGGGGACGCAGAACGGACATGGGAACCTCAGGCGGCAAACATGTACCGATACAGAGTACAGGGGCGGACCTGACTGCACGCATGCGGCAGAATGGAACGCCGATGGACGGCGATGGAGGCAGTGTGATGCGAAGGAGATGGACCGGACTGGTGGGCCTGTGGCTGGCGGCTACGACCGCGACTACGGCTGTGGCGCAGGAAACACCGGGCGCGGCGACGCGCGATCCCGCGTTTTCGCAGTGCCTGGCCGGATTGAAATCGCAGGCCGCCGCCCAGGGCGTCAATGCGGCCACCTTCCAGCGCCATACCGGCGATCTGGTGCCGGACCTGAGCGTGCTGGATCTGCTCAATGCGCAACCGGAGTTCACCACGCCGTTGTGGGACTACCTGGCCGGACTGGTGGACGAGGAGCGCGTCACCGATGGCCGGGCGATGCTGGCCACTCATCGCGACCTGCTGCGGCAGGTCGCACAGCAATATGGCGTGGACGCGGAAACCGTGGTCGCGGTATGGGGCGTGGAGAGCGACTACGGACGCATCTTCGGCAAGCGCCCGTTGCTGACCTCGCTGTCCACGCTGTCGTGCCATGGTCGGCGGCAGGCGTTCTTCCGCGGCGAATTCATCGCCATGCTCAAGCTGCTGCAGGCCGGCGACATCGTCGCCGAGGGGTTGGTCGGCTCGTGGGCGGGTGCGTTCGGGCATACCCAGTTCATGCCGTCCACCTATGCACGCATCGCCGTGGATGGCGATGGCGACGGGCGCCGCGATCTGGTCGGCAGCATTCCGGATGCGCTGGCTTCGACTGCGAATTACCTCAAGCGCGCCGGCTGGCGCACCGGCCAGCCTTGGGGATACGAAGTGAAAGTGCCCGCGGGTTTCGATGCCTCGCTCGCCGGACGCGGCAAGCGCCGCCCGCTGTCCGACTGGGTCGCGCGCGGGGTGACGCGGGTGGACGGCACCGCCATCGCGCCTTCGGACACCGCCGCCGCGCTGTTGCTGCCAACCGGCGCCAAAGGACCGGCCTTCCTGGTGTTCCGCAACTACGATGCGATCTACTCGTACAACGCGGCCGAGAGTTACGCGCTGGCCATCGCCTTGCTGTCGGATCGCCTGCGCGGCGGGGCCGGGTTGTCGACGCCCTGGCCCACCGACGACCCCGGCCTGTCGCGTGCCGAGCGTCGGGAGCTCCAGCAACTACTGTTGGCGCGCGGCCATGCCATCGGCGAAGCCGACGGGTTGATCGGCACCCTGACCCGGCGCGCGATACAGGCCGAGCAGCAACGGCTGGGCCTGTCGCCCGCCGATGGCCGCGCCGGCCGGAAGGTCCTCGAGGCTTTGCAGGCCGGACGTTGACAGCTCTTGTGTAGGAGCGGCCCTTGGCCGCGATGCTTTTCATCGTCTGATCGGAAAGCATCGCGGCCAAGGGCCGCTCCTACAGGGAGCAGGTCCGCCAAGAGGTAAACTGTGCGTCTTTCGCCGGATGGATCCGTGTGACGCTTTCCCTGCAACAGCCCGGCGTGCGCCGCGCCGCGATTATCTTCATCTTCATCACCGTGCTGATCGACATCCTGGCCTTCGGGGTGATCATTCCGGTGCTGCCGGCGCTGGTGAAGCAGTTCACCGACGGCGACCAGGCGCGCGCGGCGATCTGGGTGGGCGTGTTCGGCACGCTGTTCTATGCCATCCAGTTCGTGTTCGCGCCGGTGCAGGGCGCGTTGTCGGACCGGCACGGGCGGCGTCTGGTGATCCTGCTGTCGTGCCTGGGGCTGGGCATCGATTTCGTGCTGATGGCGGTGGCCAACACCTTGCCCTTGTTGCTGCTGGCGCGGGTATTCTCGGGCATCTTCTCGGCCAGTTTCACCACCGCCAACGCCTATATCGCCGATGTCACCGTGCCGGAAAAGCGCGCACGGGCCTACGGGCTGATCGGCGCGGCGTTTGGCGTCGGTTTCGTGATTGGCCCGCTGATCGGCGGCACGCTGGGCGAAATCGACCTGCGGCTGCCGTTCTGGTTCGCCGGCGGGCTGGCGTTGCTCAACTTCCTGTACGGCTGGTTCGTGCTGCCCGAATCGCTGCCGCCGGAGAAGCGGGCGAAGAAGTTCGACTGGTCGCATGCCAATCCGCTGGGATCGCTTCTGCTGCTGCGGCGCTATCCGAAGGTGTTGGGCCTGGCGCTGGTGATGTTCATCGCCAATCTGGCGCACTACGTGTATCCGAGCGTGTTCGTGCTGTTCGCCGACTACCGTTTCGGCTGGGGGCCGAAGGAGGTCAGCTGGGTGCTGGCGCTGGTGGGCGTGTTCAGCGTGATCGTCAACGCCCTGCTGGTGGGACGGGTGGTGAAGCGGTTGGGCGAACCGCGCACGCTTTTGCTGGGCCTGTCCTGCGGCGTCATCGGTTTCATCGTGTACGGGCTGGCGCCGGAGGGCTGGATATTCCTGCTCGGTTTGCCGGTCAGCGCGTTGTGGGCATTGGCAGCGCCGGCCACGCAGGCGCTGATCACCCGGCAGGTGGGCGAGCAGGAGCAGGGCCGCGTGCAGGGTGCGTTGATGAGCTTGGTCAGCCTGTCCGGGATCATCGGACCGTTGCTGTTCGCCGGCACCTTCGCCTGGTTCATCGGGCCGCGTGCGCCGCTGCACCTGCCGGGTGCGCCATGGCTGCTGGCGGCATCGTTGCTGCTCTGCGGTGCGCTGCTGGCCGCGCGTTACGCGTGGCCGGCCAAAGCGCGGTTGACGGCGCGGACAGAAGAAAACCGGGGGGCGTGACGGTCGATCAGAGGCCGTGCTTGCCGAACTCGGTGCTGAGCGCGAAGACCAGCCTGGCGATTTCGGGGGTCAGGCAGGTATTGAAAGTGGCGGTGTCGTCGCAGCGCGAAGCGATTTCCTGCGAGCGACGGCGCAGTTCGAAGTTCGCCAAGACGTTGCGCGCCTGATTGAAGCATTGCTGGCCGGGCGAGCCCTGGCGCAGCTCGCCATGTTTCGCCGTGCAGAGGGAAATGGCGCTGGCCAGCGCGGCCGAGTTGACTGCGTACAGCGCGGGGTCGGCGGTGGGCGAGGCGGCCTGCGCCCAAGCGGTGGAGGGGGCGGCCATCAGCAGGATGGCCAGCAGAATGAAGATGCGCATGGAATGTTCTCCTGTCGGCGCATTGTAAGAGGCCCTTCCCCCGCGATGGCCAGCTTCGGCGACGACTGTCCGCAAGGGTTCAGGCAGGGTGGGCGGAGGTCCGCCGTTGCGCGGCCTCGGCCCAGCGCTGCGCCACGGTTGGCGAGGTGATGCACACGGCCGTGTCGGTCACGGTGGTGACCGCGCGTTCCAGCAACTGGATGTCGGCTTCGTGCTGGCGGGCCACGTGCGGGTCTTCGAAGAAGATCGCGCGCTGGCAGCGCCGTTCCAGCACCAGGTCGGCGATCTGCGCGTCGCCACCCAGCGGGCCGCTCTGGTAGCGGTGGACCCAGGGGCGATCCTGCGGCCAGCCGCGACTCCACGCCAGCTCGTTGAGGCGTTGCCCGGTGGTACCGGTGCCGACGCGGTGGGCGAAGCGCGAGAGCAGGCCGAAGTGGCGGTCGGCGAAATCCAGCATGGCCGGTTTCATCGCATCGTGCGCGATCAGTGCCGCGGTCTGTGTTTCCAGCGCATACAGGCCGTCGGCACCGGGGTCCGGCGGCAATCCGGCATGCAGGCGCTCGGTTTCGATCCAGTCGCGCGCCGAGGCCACGGTGGAGATGAACGGTTTGCCGTGGATCACGCACTGCCGCTTGAGTGCGACGGCTTCCGGAAAGATGGATGAGGGATCGACCGGATCGATCAGGTAGATCGCGCCATCCAGCGTGCGTTCCGGGCTGCCCAGGCCCACGACTTCGGCCACCAGCTTCATCAGGCCGCCTTCGCGGCCATAGGGGTGGCGCCTCAGGCCTGCATGGCCGTCCAGCAGGCCGGCACCCACGATGGCGTCGTGGGTGCGGCCGACCGCATGCAATTCCAGTTGCAGTTCGCGGATGCCGGCTTCGCAGGCGCGCAGCCAGCGGAACAGGCCGGCATCCCGGCCGGTGTGGTGCAGCCGGTTGGCGGCCAGGCCCAGGCGCATGCCGGGCCCGGTCAATGCCTGCCGGCGGCGGATGTCGCCTCCGGCATCAGCGCACGAAGGTTCCGGTCCGGCGCAGGTTGCGCACGCGCGATTGCGCCAGGAAGCTGATCGCCGCCAGCAGGACGAACACCACCAGCGTGCGCGAGTTGATCGGCATCAGCCCGTTGGGGGCCTGCATGCCGAACAGCAGGGCCAATCCGGTGACGCTGAAGTAGGCGCCCGCGAATGCCGAGGACAGGATGGTCAGCCAGCTGCCCAGGTAGCGGCCGGTGAAGGCGCCCACGCCCGCGCCACCCAGTGCGACCAGCGAGATCAGCCAGCCTGCGCCGAAACCGAAGAACGAAGTGAAGAACAGTGCGGCGACCAGGCCGAGGATGGCGCCTGCCGCGTACACGGCGATGCCGACGAAGGAATACAGGATGCCGCCCACCGCCGCCCCCAGCACGATGGCGATCAGGGTCTGGACCCATTGGTCGGGCGCGCCGCTCAACGAGCCCAGCGCGGCCGACACCAGCCCGAAACCGATGTAGAAGCCGGCAAACGCCAGCACCACCCGGAACATGGAAGCGCCGTAGACCAGCATCACGGTACCGCAAGCCAGGGCGATGACGCCCCAGAGAAAGGTGTAGTCCATCGCGCATACCTCGGTTGGGTGGTGTGCGCGGATGGTAGCAAACAAATGTGAGACCGGAGGGTATCCGCCTGGTGTCAGGCCAGCAGCATCTGCGCGATGCTCTCCGCGGCATCGCGGCCTTCGGCCACCGCGGTCACCACCAAATCCGCGCCGCGCACGCAGTCGCCGCCGGCGAACAGCTTCGGGTTCGTGGTCTGGTACGGCAGGCGGTCGTCGCCGCCGGCGACGATGCGTCCGTTCGGCGTGCCCTCCACCGCGTGGGCGGCCAGCCATTCCGGCACCGTGGGCGAGAAGCCGAACGCGATGATGACCACATCGGCTTCCAGCAGCGATTCGCTGCCTTCGATGGGCACCGCGCTCTGGCGCCCGCGTTCATCCGGTTCGCCCAGCTTCGTTTCCACCACCTGCACGCCCGTGACGTTGCCGTCGGCATCGCCTTCGATGCCCAGCGGTTGGCGGTTGAACAGGAAGCGCACGCCTTCCTCGCGGGCGTTGGCCACTTCGCGCGCCGAGCCGGGCATGTTGGCCTCGTCGCGGCGGTAGGCGCAGACCACCTTGGCCGCGCCCAGGCGGATCGCGCTGCGCACGCAGTCCATGCCGGTGTCGCCGCCGCCCAGCACCACCACGCGCTTGCCGTTGAGGTCGGGCAGCGCGAGCCGGTCTTCCCAGCCGGCGATGGGCCGGCCCCACGGATCGTTGCCGCCGACGATGCGCCCGTTCTGCACCAGGAATGGCAGCGCCGGCAGCACGCCGTCCAGATCCTGGCCGGGCAGGCCGCCATCGGTGTAGCGGTAGGCACCGGTGCCCAGGAACACCGCGTCGTATTCGGCCAGCAGGTCGTCCAGTGTCACGTCGCGTCCGATTTCCACGCCCAGCCGGAATTCCACGCCCATGCCCTCCAGCACCTCGCGGCGACGGGTCATGACGCTCTTTTCCAGCTTGAAAGTCGGGATGCCGAACTGCAGCAATCCGCCGATCTGTTCGTAGCGGTCGTACACCACTGCCTGGATGCCGGCGCGCGCAAGACGGTCGGCGCAGCCCAGCCCGGCCGGGCCGGCACCGACCATCGCCACCCGTTTGCCGGTGGGCTTCACGTCGCTCAGGTCGGGACGCCAGCCGTTTTCCAGCGCGGTATCGACGATGTACTTCTCCACCGCGCCGATGGTGACCGCGCCGAATTCCTCCAGCGTGCAGGCGCCTTCGCACAGGCGGTCCTGCGGGCACACACGGCCGCACACTTCCGGCAGCGGGTTGGTCGAATGGCACAGCGCGGCGGCTTCTTCGATGCGGTTCTCCTGCACCAGTTGCAGCCATTGCGGGATGGCGTTGTGCACCGGGCACTTCCAGCTGCAATACGGATTGCCGCAGTCCAGGCAGCGTCCGGCCTGGTATTGCGCATCGGCCTTGTCGAACTTGCCGTACAGCTCGCTCCAGTCGCCGGACGTGCGCAGTTCCACCGGGATGCGCTGCGGCATCTGCCGGGGCAGGTCGAGGAACTGGAAGACGTGTTTGCGGCTCATGCGGCCCTCCGCAGCGATTCGGTCAGCGATTCAAGGCTGGCGGCCTTCGGCTTCACCAGCCAGAACTTGCCGACGTAATCGCGGAATTCGTCGAGGATCTGCTGCGCCCAGATGCTGCCGGTCAGCTCGCGGTGGCGGGTGATCAGCGCGTGCAGGTGCTGGCGGTGGTTCTCGAAGCCTTCCGACGAAATGCGGTGGATGTCGATCAGTTCGTGGTTGTAGCGGTCGACGAAATCGCGGTCCTGGTCCAGCACGTAGGCCAGCCCACCGGTGAAACCCGCGCCGAAGTTCAGGCCCACCTTGCCCAGCACCAGCACGATGCCGTCGGTCATGTACTCGCAGCAGTGGTCGCCCGCGCCTTCGATCACCGCCAGCGCGCCGGAGTTGCGCACCGCGAAGCGTTCGCCCGCGCGCCCTGCCGCGAACAGTTCGCCGCCGGTGGCGCCGTACAGGCAGGTGTTGCCCAGGATCGGCGTGTTGCGCGCCTCGAAGCGCGCGCCGCCTGGCGGCCGCAGCACCAGTTGGCCGCCGGCCATGCCCTTGCCCACGTAGTCGTTGGCTTCGCCTTCCAGTTCCATGTGCAGGCCACCGGCATTGAACGCGCCGAAGCTTTGCCCGGCGGTGCCGCGGAAGCGCAGGGTGATGGGGGTGCCGGCCATGCCGTGGTTGCCGTGCGCGCGGGCGATCGCGCCGGACAGGCGCGTGCCGATGCTGCGGTCGGTGTTGTGGATCAGGAAGCGGTGGTCGCCGCCGGCCTTTTTGCGGATGGGCTCGGCCAGCAGTCCATCCAGTTGCGTGGCCAGGCTGTCCGGCGATTCGTACAGGCGTTGCGCGGCACAGCTGCTGCTGTCGAACTGCGCGCCCTCCAGCAGGCGCGACAGGTCCAGGTTCACGCCGTCGCGCGGAGAAACCTGGATCTGCTCCAGAAGGTCGGTGCGGCCCACGATCTCGTCCAGCGACTTCGCGCCCAGGTACGACAGCCACTGCCGCACTTCCTCGCTGAGCAGGCGGAAGAAGTTCTCCACCCGTTCCGGCAGGCCGGTGAAGTACTGCGAACGCAGGCGTTCGTCCTGCGTGGCCACGCCGGTGGCGCAGTTGTTGAGGTGGCAGATGCGCAGGTACTTGCAGCCCAGCACGATCATCGGGCCGGTGCCGAAACCGAAGCTGTCCGCGCCAAGCAGCGCGGCCTTCACCACGTCCAGCCCGGTCTTCAGGCCGCCATCGGTCTGCAGGATGGCGCGGTCGCGCAGGTTGTTGGCCACCAGCGCATGGTGCGATTCGGCCACGCCCAGTTCCCACGGCACGCCGGCATAGCGGATGGAGCTGACCGGGCTGGCGCCGGTGCCGCCGTCGTGGCCGGATACGGTGATCAGGTCGGCGCCGGCCTTGACCACGCCGGCGGCGATGGTGCCCACGCCGGCATGCGAGACCAGCTTCACCGAGACCAGCGCCTGCGGATTGACCTGCTTGAGGTCGAAGATCAGCTGCGCCAGGTCTTCGATGGAATAGATGTCATGGTGCGGCGGCGGCGAGATCAGGCCGATGCCGGGCTTGGCATAGCGCAGCCGCGCGATCAGGTCGTTGACCTTGTGGCCGGGCAACTGCCCGCCTTCGCCGGGCTTGGCGCCCTGCGCCACCTTGATCTGCAACACTTCGGCGTTGACCAGGTATTCCGGGGTCACGCCGAAGCGGCCCGAGGCCACCTGCTTGATCTTGCTGCGCTTCTCGGTGCCGTAGCGCACCGGGTCTTCGCCGCCTTCGCCGGAATTGCTGCGCCCGCCGAGGCGGTTCATCGCGATGGCCAGCGCCTCGTGCGCTTCCGGCGACAGCGCGCCCAGGCTGATGGCGGCGGTGTCGAAGCGGCGCAGCAGGTCGGAGGCATCGGCCACCTGGTCCATCGGGGTGGGTGTTCCGGCCTGCTTCAGCTTCAGCAGATCGCGCAGTGCCGAAGGTGGGCGCGAATTGACGGCATCGGCGTACGCCTGCCAGTCGGCCGCATCGCCGCTGCGGGTGGCGCGTTGCAGCGTCGTCACCACGTCCGGGTTGTACATGTGGTACTCGCCGCCGTGCACATACTTGAGCACGCCGCCGATTTCCGGCTTCTGCAGGTCGTTCCAGGCGCGCTGGTCCAGTATCCGCGCTTCGGCATCCAGCCGCGCCAGTCCCACGCCGCCGATGCGCGCCGGCGTTTCCGGGAAACACAGGTCCACCACGTCCGGATCCAGCCCGACGATCTCGAACAGTTGCGCGCCGCGGTAGCTGGCGATGGTGGCGATGCCCATCTTGGAAATGATCTTGGACAGGCCCTTGCACACGCCCTTGCGGTAGCTGCGTCCGATCTGCGCCTGTTCGCCCGCTTTCTTCAGGCTGAGGATGCCGCGCCGGCCCAGGTCGAACAGGGTCTGGTAGGCCAGGTACGGGTACACCGCGGTGGCGCCGAACCCCAGCAGGCAGGCGATGTGGTGCGGGTCGCGTGCGGTGCCGGTCTCGATGATCAGGTTGACGTCGCAGCGCAGGCCCTTGCGCGAGAGGTGGTGGTGCACCGCGCCGGTGGCGAGCAGGGCGTGCGCCATCGGCCGGCCCGATACCGGGTAGCGGTCGGTCAGCAGCAGCATGACGATGCCGTCGCGCGCGGCGCGCTCGGCATCGGTGCAGATGCGCTCCAGGCCGGCCTTCAATCCTTCTTCCGGCGCGTAGGACAGGTCGATGGCGCGGTGCTTTTCGTCGTACGGCGCCATCCGCAGCAACTGCCGCAGCTTGCGCTGGCTGAGCACCGGCGAATTGAGGATGACGTGGTTCACCGTTTCCGCGCCGGCATGGAAGATGTTGGTTTCCTTGCCGAGCTGGGTGGACAGCGACATCACGCAGTTTTCGCGCAACGGGTCGATGGGCGGATTGGTGACCTGTGCGAAGGCCTGGCGGAAGTAGTCGTACAAAGGCCGCACGTGCTGGCTGAGCACCGCCATCGGGGTGTCGTCGCCCATCGATCCGGTGGCTTCCTGCTCGGTTTCGGCCAGCGGTCGCAGCACCTCCTCCACTTCCTCGCTGCTGAGCTGGAACAGCTTGTGGTAGCTGCGCAGGGTTTTTTCGTCGAAGGGTTCCTCGACCAGCGAGGGATCGATCAGTTCGGTCTGCAGGTAGGTCACGCCTTGGTGCAGCCATTGCTTGTACGGCGCACGGCCGCGGTTGATGCGGTCCACCGCCTCGCTGTCCAGCAGGTCGCCGCGCTTGAGGTCGATGGCCATCATCTCGCCCGGCCCCAGCTTGCCCTTGCGCACCACGCGCTCGGCCGGCACTTCCCACACGCCGGCTTCGCTGGCGATGATGAAGTGGCGGTCGCTGGTCAGCATCCAGCGCGCAGGGCGCAGGCCGTTGCGGTCCAGCATGGCGGCGGCGTAGCGCGTGTCCATCGAGACGATGCCGGCGGGGCCGTCCCACGGTTCGGTGTTGAGGCCGTAGAACTCGTAGAACGCGGCCAGGTCGGCATCCTTGAATTCCAGCGACTGGGTGGCCGGCGGCACCAGGATGCGCAGCGCCTGCAACAGGTCCATGCCGCCGGCGACCAGCAGTTCCAGCATGTTGTCCAGGCTCTGCGAGTCGGAGCCGTGCATGGAGATGACCGGATCCAGTTCGGCGATGTCGAAGCGCGGTGTCTTCCACACCTTGCTGCGCGCCTGCGCCCAGCGGCGGTTGCCTTCGATGGTGTTGATTTCGCCGTTGTGCGCCAGCAGGCGGAACGGATGCGCCAGCGGCCAGCGCGGCAGCGTGTTGGTGGAGAAGCGCTGGTGGAACACGATGGCGCTGCTGGCCAGGTCGCTGCGCTGCAGGTCAGGGTAGAAGCGCGACAGCTTGTCCGGCAGCACCATGCCCTTGTAGCCGATGGCGTGCGGCGAAAGCGTCACCACGTAGAAGTCGGAAGAGACCTCGCGCAGGCGCTGTTCGCTGCGGCGGCGGGCCAGGAACAGGGCCAGCGAAAAGGCATCGTCGTCCTGGCCATTGCCGGCATCGACGAACAGTTGCCGCATCTGCGGCAGGGTGTCGCGGGCCAGTTGTCCGCACACCGAATCGTCGGTGGGCAGGTCGCGCCAGCCTGTCGGTCGGGTGCCGGCGCGTTGCAGCTCTTCTTCCAGCACGGCGCGGCAATGCGCGGCGGTTTCCGCATCGGCGGGCAGGAACACGATGCCGGCGGCGAAGTGTGGCCCGGGCGCGATGCCGGCTTCGTGCGCCAGCGCGCGCAGGAAAACGTCGGGTTTGCGAATGAGCAGGCCGCAGCCGTCGCCGGTCAGGCCGTCGGCGGCCACGCCGCCGCGGTGGGTCATGCGCGAAAGCGCGGCAATGGCGGTATCGACCAAGGCCCGCGAGGGCTGGTCGTCCAGTTGCGCGATCATGCCGAAACCGCAGGCGTCGCGTTCGTCGTTCGGGTCGTACAGCGTTTGGTGACGGCTGCCTTGGCGATTGCGGGGGGCCATCTCTGCCTCTGGAGCGGAAAGTGCGCGGGTCGTGGCGACACCCCGCCCTGCCCCGACAGCGGCATTTCAGGATGTCACCGGAACCCCGACTACAGCACAGTTGATGCAGTGCCGCAACACGGAAACGAAGTCGCGCACGATGGTTGCAATGGCAACTTTTCCCGGACGTTTCGCGCTGTTGTGGAAGCGATCAGGCCTGGGCGTGACGGGTTTTGCAGAGGTATTGCACAGGCGCGCGTGGATGTATCGCCCGGGTGGCGCTTCCGGAGGAAGCCGCCACGCATGGGACATCAACCGCAGCGGGCGGCCGTCACCGTGCCGGCTTCGTCCATGTCCAGGTTCAGGCGGTCGGGGTTGAAGTCCATCGTCACCATCTGGTCCGGCTTGATGGTGCGTACCGCTTCGGCGCCGGCATCCAGGCGGGCCTGTTCCACTTCGGCTTCGGTCACGGCCTTGCCGACCGTCCATTGCGCTTGGGTGTCGTCGCAACCGCCTTCGATCACTGGCTCGGCAGTTTCTGCTTCGGCGGCCGCCTGGGCAGCGGCCCGGGCCTGTTCGGCGGCAAGAGTCTGTTCGTCCGGTTCGGCTGCACTGCAGGCGGCCAAGACGACGGCGAGAAACACCACGGGCGGAACGAGTCGGGACATACGGGGATTCCTGGCGGGGATGAGGTGGGTGCCCCATACCTTACCCAGTGCGGCCCGGGCCTGCCAGCGGGCATCCGTTTGCGGGCGGCGACGTGCAGACACAAGCGGCTGGCCGCAAGGAGGAGGAAGGGAAAGTACAGGATGGCGCGCCCGGAGGGATTGGCTTCGGAAGCTGTTGTCCAAGCGCGATTTGTAGCAACTTCAACTGATGCCGAGTGACCTGAAATGGTGTCGTTTACGCATAAGTCGTTGATTCATTTCGTCCAAGTTAAAACCACTGAAACCGTTCCAGATCACCCTGCGCGGGAAATTGGCGGTGCCGTTTTGTCACAAGCAGTTGATCCAGAACGAATAACGGCCTGAATTTTTCTGCTCGGACAAGCGGGCTTCCAGCGGACACTCGTTTAGTTGGAGCAGATCATATCAATCGTGCCCGAAGATGCGCAGCAACAGGCGTTCCTGCTCAGCGCTCCGGATCAATCATGACGCTCATCAACGAAACGGCTTGGCGGTTGGTATCGACTGTCTCTCCGGGAGTCGATCAGTCAGCGCTGTGACGCCAGATATGCCAGCAGGCGCTTCAGCCGTGGCGCCGGGTTGGCGAACTTGATCTGCTGTTCGTCGAAGGCTTCGGGGTCGAACTTGCCACGCCGCCCCTTCTGGCTGGTTGCCCAGACGTGGGAGGCGGCATACTCCTCGTTCTCGGGGTCGGCCAGGATCTCGAGCAGGCTTTCGTATCCGTATGGGCCGCCGCAATCGTCCGGTGGGGCGCTTCGCTCGCCGGCGGTGCAACGCGGATATTTCTTGCCCGGGGCTGCCATCAGCATCTCTTCGAGGATGACCGCGTGCTGCCAGCCGTCGCCGAAGTCGTATTCATATTCCACGCTGGGATTGGCCGGGGTCAGGATATCGGCCACGCGATGCTGCCAGCCGGGCAGGGGCGGGTTGTCGTCGAAATCATCCAGCGGCATCCCGAATCGCGGGTGGGAGCCCCGCTCGCCCCAAGGCCGGAATTCGTGCAGGTGGGTGTCGTTCCAGGCGAAGGAACTCTGGATGGCGACGTGCAGATCCCAGAAGGTGTAGTTGCCGGGCACCTGCAGGCGGCGCCAGATCAGTGGCTCGATACGCAGTAGCTCAACGCGGAGTTGGAGGATGGGTGCGGACATTCCGTTTTTAACTCAAGCCGAGCAGATAACAAGATCGGGACTTGTCCCAGGCCCGTTCCATTTTAATCACCGAGGAGATGGGTGCGCCTCGAGCCAGCATGGATTCTGGTCTCAATCTCCTGCCAGTCTCCTTGCCTCATGCTCCAGCCCCCGCAGTATTGGATTGGCGACGTGTTCCGGGAATCCGGCCGGCAGCATCGCCTCGATCGAGGTAACCACCGCCGGTGTTTGTTCGACGATGTCGTTGATGAGCGTTTCCACCGTCCGTCCCTCCTCGTCCATCACGCCGTACCGCTTGCCAAGCGTCAGCCAATACCTGGGCAGGATATCCTTCATCTTCCAGTGCACATTGGCGGAACGGATCGCCATGGCCAACTTGACCTTGTACCCGGACAGCTTGTTCGGTGCATCGCCGATGACAGGCCATGCTGACATCACGTCATACAGCGGGGTCAGTGCGTAGGTCCCCTTGGGACGAATGGACAGGCTGAAGTTCTTGGCGTGGCCGTCGGGCGCGCGCAGCATCCAGAACAGGAGTTGGGCCAGGAAGAAGGTGCGCCGATCCCGTTGCGGAGACCCAGAGGTGGCCAGCAGACCCATGATCCGGTCGATCCCCGGGCCGCCATCCGCTTCGTACTTCAAGTCGGCCGGCGTGCCGGTGGCCTGGCAGAAGTCTTCCTGCGGCAGCCGTGCCAGCCACTTGCCCCGCGGGCCATCCATCCACGTGCGGTCGAAACGCGTGACCGACAGCACCTTCATATCCTCGAATTGCAGGGGTTCGCAGTCGGCGACCGGTAGGCCGTAGGCGTCCAGGATCCGAGAACACAGCCATTCGTTCTCGATGGAATGGCGCAGGTCGAGCTGCATGTTCCCGACCAGGCCCATCGGCAGCTTGAGGATGTGCGTGGTCGGCGTCGAACCGTGCGGCCGGCACCACTGGCCGTCGATGTTCGTCAAAGCGGTTTTTTCCTGCGCCCCGGCGATGGAGATCCTGAAGCCGTCGTCATCTTCGAAAGTGCTGCCTCCCAATGCCGATGATGCCAACGTACCGCGCAGGATGGCCGCAATCTCGTGCTCGGCCAGAGGCGTTACCTCCACGGTGTCCACGTTTTCAGGCGTCATGCCATCGGGCAGGATCTGCAGCGCACCCACGCAGTCTCGTCCGATCTGGGCCAGCAGGTCGAAGGCATCGGTGGAGCGGGCGCGAAAGCGGCTTGCGGCCCGGGCACGGATGTCTTGGCTGTCCGGCAGCAGGTTGTCGAAGTAGGCCCGGACGACTTCGCCGCGGTGTGGTGTGCTCCCCGGGGTGAACGGCAGCGAGAGCGACAGTGGCCGGCCTTGCGGCGAGGTTTTCCAGTCCGCGTCGTACTCGAGCAGATCCTCGGAGCCGGATCCGATCCGCCAAGTGCCGACGAACCCGCCGTTCATCCACAGGCCCAGCGCCTTCCGGCGCGAAGACCGTCGCGTGCTGGTCGTCACCATCCGTTTGCCCCTTCCTCTGCGGCGGACGGGTTGCGGGAGGGAACCTCCTTTCCTTGCAGCACCATCTTCACGCCCAAGACGCTCAGCAGGTGCAGCAAGCGCTCGGCGCTGACCTTCTGGGCGTTGCGCTCCAGTGCGGACAATGTCTGTTGCGTGACTCCGAGGCTTGCTGCCACTTGTGCTTGGGTCAGCCCGCTTTCCTTGCGGAAGGCCTTCAGCAAGGCAGGAAGTTGTTCGGCGGCATGGACGGTGTACTGACCCACAAGCACAAATTCCAAGATGTATTTATTGATTACAGTTTATAGACTGTTCTAAAGAAAAACACAACAGAGACTGTAATTGTTGCTTTCGAGTCGGCACATCCAGTCAGATCATTGAATGTGACCGGGTCGGGTCAGGCGGAAGATAGTTCGTTCTTGATCTGGTTCATGGGATCAGGCATGTTCTATCGACGATCCGCTACTTTTATCCCTGTAGGGCTCTTTTTATCTACTATATTCCTTCCTTTATGGAATAAATGTGCTTATAATTTAAGCCCTATAAGGCATAAAAATATCTCCTCTTTAGTCCATACAAGGCATATCCATGGCCTCCAAAACCACTCAGCAGATGCGGCGACTAGCCCGCACAAAGCTTGATCAGACGGGCGACTGGTTGCGCCAGATGCTCCCCAGGCTCCAGTCCACCCCCCAAGGGGGGTGGATCGCCGCTACGCGCGATGCCTTGGGAATGTCGCAGTCGGATCTCGCGCGTCGGCTGGGCGTGCGTCCCAGTTCAGTGGTCAAGCTGGAAAACAGCGAACGTGCCGGTGCCGTGCAGGTGGATACCCTGCGCCGTGCGGCGGCGGCCATGGATTGCGAGCTGGTGGTGCTGGTGGTGCCTCGGCAACCCTTGCAGTCAAGCGTCGACCAACAGCGCTTGAAACTCTACAACGCCACGTTCAAACGAGCCGCCGTCCATATGAAGCTCGAAGATCAAGCGGTCTCCGACGATCTACACCGGCATCTTCTACAACAGGCAGAGGCTGCGATCCCGGACACCGCACTATGGCGGGAGCATGGCTGATCTCCAGGGGTTCGGATTCCAGTTCGATGACGGGCAAACGCCTCTGGACCCGGACGAAGCCCGCGGGCTGAAGCTGCCGTGGGTGGCAACCCGGGGCGACCTCAATGACGCCGAGGGCACCAACATCTTCACCGCGATGCGCTGGGCTGCCCGCGAGATCAGGAAGAAGGATGTCGTCGTGCCCAGCGAGGACTTTCTGCGGCAGCTGCACTCACGCATGTTCGGCAATGTCTGGGAATGGGCTGGCCAGTTCCGTTCGACCGAGCGCAACATCGGCGTGGCTCCACACCAGATCGCGATGCAGTTGCGACAGCTCTTCGACAATGCTGGTGCCTGGCAGGAGTTCGGAACTTACCCGCTCGATGAACAGGCTGCCCGACTTCATCACCAGCTGACGTACATCCATCCGTTCCCCAACGGAAATGGCCGGTGCTCGCGGGTTATGGCAGACCTGTTCCTGCAGTCCCATGGCGCCGAACCATTCACTTGGGGGCCGGAACCGCACGACCATCAGGTGAGACAGCGCTACCTGGAGGCGGTGCGGCAGGCAGACACCGGTGATCTGGGGTTGCTGCTCGGGTTCGTGCGTAGCTGATCTACTCCGGCCCAGCAACTTCGAGGCGACCCCCGTCCAGTTGGGGGAGGCCATATCAATCGCGCAGGAGCATGCGCAGCAATGGGAGTTCCCGTTCAACGCTCCGGATCAGTCACGGCGCTCATCAATGATAGAGACTGGTTGTTCGTTGTAGTTTTGAGTTGGCTCATCCCGCCAGATCGCTGAATGCGTCCGGGTTGCCAGCCAGTCCGCGTCGTACTTGAAGCGACGGATGTCACCACGGCACAAGGCGCGGACCAGCTAAACCGATCTACACCAGCACCGGGACAAGGCCGGTATCGTCAAGAATGACTTGAGTCGCCTACACCACAGGAAGCAGCCAACGCACCGCGGAGGCTAGTACTCATTGTCCCGGCAGGACCCGAAAAGGTCGGGCCCAGAATGGGCACAATTTGGGCACAGGGGAGATGGCGCGCCTGGAGGGATTCGAACCCCCGACCAATGGCTTCGGAAGCCACTACTCTATCCGGCTGAGCTACAGGCGCGTCGACAGGAAGCCCCTTGCGGGCCGGCTATTGTCGGCCATCCGGCCGGCATGCGCCAGTCGCGCGATGGCGAGAGTGCGGGAATGGCAAGCGCGATTGCGGCCGTGGTGTTTGCCGGTTGGTGGAGGTAGCCCGTTGCGCGGGCGATCAGCCGCGCCCGTAGACATCCTCGAAGCGGACGATGTCGTCCTCGCCCAGGTAGCTGCCGGACTGCACTTCGATCAGTTCCAGCGGCACCTGCCCGGGGTTCTCCAGGCGGTGTTTGACGCCCAGCGGGATGTAGGTGCTCTGGTTCTCGCTGAGCAGCAGTACTTCATCGCCGCGGGTGATGCGGCCGGTGCCGCTGACCACGATCCAGTGCTCGGCGCGGTGGTGGTGCATCTGCAGGCTCAGTGCGGCGCCGGGCTTGACGGTGATGCGCTTGACCTGGAAGCGCTCGCCCATGTCGATGGAGTCGTAGCTGCCCCAGGGGCGGTACACCTTGCGGTGCCAGGTGGGTTCGCTGCGGCCGGCGGCCTTGAGCGTGGCGACGATGCCCTTGACGTCCTGCACGCGGTCCTTGTGCGCCACCAGCACGGCGTCGGCGGTGTCCACCACCACCACGTCCTCCAGCCCCAGCAGCGCCAGCAGGCGGCCGTTGCCCCAGGCCAGGGTGTTGCGGCAGTCCTGCGCCAGCACGTCGCCGTGGTGGGCGTTGCCGTCGCCGTCCTGCTCGGCCACGTCCCACAGCGCCGACCAGCTGCCCACGTCGTTCCAGCCCACCGCGATGGGCAGCACGGCAGCGTCGGCGGTCTTTTCCATCACCGCGTAGTCGATGGAGTCGGATGGGCAGGCGGCAAAGGCCGCCTTGTCCAGGCGGACGAAATCGGCATCGCGGGTGGCCGCCGCCAGTGCGGCACGGCAGCCGGCCAGCATGGCCGGCTGGTGGCGCTCCAGTTCCGCCAGGTAGACCGAAGCACGGAACAGGAACATGCCGCTGTTCCAGAAGTAGTCGCCGCTGGCCACGTAGCCGGCGGCGGTGGTGGCGTCGGGTTTCTCGACGAACTGCGCGACTGCGCGCACGCCTTCGCCGGCGGCGGCACGGATGTAGCCATAGCCGGTTTCCGGGCCGGTGGGCACGATGCCGAAGGTGACCAGCTTGCCGTCGCGCGCAGCAGGCGCAGCGGCCTGCACGGCCAGGCGGAAGGCTTCGGCATGCGCGATCACATGGTCCGAGGGCAACACCAGCAACAGTGGATCATCGCCTTGCATGGTGGCCTGCAGCGCCGCCACCGCGATGGCCGGGGCGGTGTTGCGGCCCACCGGTTCCAGCAGGATCGCGGCCGGCGTGCAGCCTGCTTGCCGCAACTGTTCGGCCACCATGAAGCGGTGTTCCTCGTTGGCCACCAGCAACGGCGCTGCCGAAGCCAGCGGCGCCACCCGGCGCCAGGTGGCCTGGAGCATCGAATCTTCGCCCGCCAGTGGCAGGAACTGCTTGGGATAGGCTTCGCGGGACAGCGGCCACAGCCGCGTGCCCGAGCCGCCGGACAGGATCACGGGAATCATCGGATTTCCTTTGCCGGTGCGCCCGTGTCGGCGATGGTCGGCAGGCAGTGGAGGTGCGCACAGGGCATGCGGACAGTGTAGCGGCCCCGGGGCGACCGGACAGTCATCGCCCTCGTGGAGGACTGTTAGTCTTCATGCATGGGATACGAACGTTTCGAAGCGCCCCATGTTCCGTTCTGGCGCGAACGGTTGGGCCAATACTGGAAACTGGTGCGCGGGGACCGGCCCATCGGGACCCTGCTGTTGCTGTGGCCGACCTGGTGGGCGTTGTGGGTGGCGTCCGGCGGCCTTCCGCCGCTGTGGACGCTGTTCGTGTTCACCGCCGGGGTGTGGCTGACCCGTTCGGCCGGCTGCGTCATCAACGACTATGCCGACCGCTGGCTGGACCCCCGGGTCGAACGGACGAAGCACCGGCCACTGGCGACGGGCACGGTGTCCGGGCGCGAGGCGCTGGCGGTGTTCGCGGTCCTGATGCTGGTGGCGTTCGCGCTGGTGCTGACGATGAACCGCCTGACCGTGTACCTGAGCGTGGCGGGCCTGTTCCTGGCGGCCACGTACCCGTACCTCAAGCGGCATACCTATTTGCCGCAGGTCTACCTGGGGCTGGCGTTCGGCTGGGGCATCCCGATGGCGTTCGCGGCGGTGCAGGGCAGCGTGCCGCCGGTCGCGTGGGTGCTGTACTGCGCCAACATCCTGTGGGCCACCGCCTACGACACCTGGTACGCCATGGTGGATCGCGACGACGACATCCGCGCCGGCTCCAAATCCACGGCCATCCTGTTCGGCGAAATGGACCTGATTGCGATGGGCGTGCTGTATGCGCTGATGTTCGTGGCCCTGTATCTGGTCGGGCGGCAGGCGGGGCTGGGCCCGTACTACTGGGCCGGGCTGGGCGTGGCGGCGGTGCTGGTGGCGTACGAATTCGTCATCGCGCGCAAACGCGACCGGGACGCCTGCTTCCGCGCCTTCCTGCACAACAACTGGGTGGGCATGGCGGTCTTCGCCGGCATCGCGCTGGATCTCGCCCTGTCCTGAGGCCGGCGGAACCCGTCCGCCGGCCTCGGTGGGTCAGACGATTTCCCTTGGCGCGTACTTCTTCACCAGCAGGCCGGCGACCACTTGCAGTACGCCGTAGATCAGTGCGCCGATGCCGATCCAGATGGTCAGCGCCAGGATGGCCGAGGCCGGGTAGGCGAAGAACAGGATGCCGAAGACCAGCGCCAGCACGCCGCTCACGCCGATCAGCCAGGCGCCGAAGGCGTCGCTGTTGCGCGCGCGGAAGGCGTAGACGATGCGGAATACGCCCGCCACCACCAGCCAGGCCGCCAACAGCAGGATCAGCGCGTCCTTCATGGCCTGCGGATTGGTGACGGCCAGCAGGCCGAAGGCGATGGAGAGCAAGGCATAAAGCGCCAGCAGCCAGCGCGAGAACGGCAGCGCGGCGGCCTTGGTGAAGAAGACGGCGATCAGGCTGACCACGCCTTCGGCCAGCGACAGGATGCCGAAGGTCCAGACCAGTGCGATCAAGGTGCGGCTGGGTGCGGCAAAAGCGAAAACGCCGAAGGCGATGGCGAGCAGTCCGAACAGGACCAGCACCCACCAGCTGCGTGAACCGGCAAGAAAATTCGTACTCATCGAGGTATCCCCAAGTGTGGTGAGAGTTTCATCCCGGCGCGCCGCCAGGCCGCGCTCATCCCATCATAGCGCCATCGATCCGGTGCTTTGATGTCGCAAACGCCATGTCGACATGCCGTTGCGCACTGCCTGCCGCGGGAAGGCCGGAAGCTTCCGCCGTCATCCGGCGGCATGGGGGTGTCGCTCAAGGCGCCCGCGCGCAGATCCAGGCGTCGACCCGTCCCGCCCCGGCCGCCAGCAGCGTTCGGGCCGCCGCATGCAGGGTGGCGCCGGTGGTCATCACATCGTCCACCAGTGCCACATGAGCGGGCAACGGGGTCCGGGCGTCCACCGAAAATGCCCGCCTGAGGTTGCGCTGGCGGGCCTCGGCGTCCAGTTCCGATTGCGCGGCGGTGGCGCGGGTGCGGAACAGGGCCCGTTCCAGCAAAGGGATTTCCAGCGCCCGACTGAGCGGCCGGGCCAGCTCCAGCGCCTGGTCGTAGCCGCGCTGGCGCAGGCGGGAAGCATGCAGGGGCACCGGCACCAGCGCATCGGGCCGGGGCAGCGCGCCCATGGCCTCGGCCATCCAGTGCGAGAGCAACCGCCCGCTGGCCAGGTCGCGGTGGAACTTGAAGCGCGGGATCAGCCGGTCCAGCGGGAAGTCGTAGACGAACACGGCATGTGTACGGGTCAGCGGCGGCGGTCGCTGCAGGCATTGGCCGCATTCGGTCGTTTCGGGCAGCGGCAATGCGCAGCGCGGGCAGGCGTGGCGGAGCCAGGGCAGGGCGGCGGCACAGTCGGCGCACAGATTGCGGTCTTGCGCGCCGGGTTCCCGACAAACCAGACAGCGCGACGGCAGCAAGCCGCGTCCCGCATCGCGCAACCATCCGTAAACTTTTTCGATGTCCATTCGGTTGACAGCCCGGCATCCGCTTCCCAGACTGCCCCGACTTTACCGCCACGAGCCCGCGATGTCCGCCCACGCCACGCCCGAAGCCCCCGCCCTGCGCCATGACTGGCAACGTGAAGAACTGCTGGCCCTGTTCGACCTGCCGTTCCCGGAACTGCTGTTCCGGGCGGCCAGCGTGCATCGGCGTCATTTCGACCCGGCCCAAGTGCAGGTCTCCACGCTGTTGTCGGTGAAGACCGGCGGCTGCCCGGAGGATTGCGCCTACTGCCCGCAGGCGCAGCGCTACCAGACCGGGGTGCAGGCGCAGAAACTGATGGATCCCGGGCAGGTGCTAGCGAAGGCCGCGCAGGCCAAGGCGGCCGGGGCCTCGCGCTTCTGCATGGGCGCGGCCTGGCGCAGCCCGAAGGATCGCGACATTCCCAAGGTGGCCGAGATGATCCGCGGGGTGAAGGCACTGGGACTGGAAACCTGCGCCACCCTGGGCATGCTCGATGGCGATCAGGCGCGCGCGCTGAAGGACGCCGGCCTGGACTACTACAACCACAACCTGGACACCGCGCCGGAGTTCTACGGCGACATCATCCACACCCGCGACTACCAGGACCGGCTGGACACGCTGGCGCACGTGCGCGATGCGGGCATGAAGACCTGTTGCGGCGGCATCGTCGGCATGGGCGAAAGCCGCGCGATGCGCGCGGGCCTGCTGCAGGCGCTGGCCAACCTGCCGGCGCATCCGGATTCGGTGCCGATCAACCGGCTGGTGCAGGTGGAGGGCACGCCGCTGCACGGGACCGTCGAGCTGGACTCGTTCGAATTCGTCCGCACGATTGCCGTTGCCCGTATCGCCATGCCGGCCTCGATGGTGCGGCTGTCGGCCGGGCGCGAGCAGATGAGCGACGAACTGCAGGCGCTGTGTTTCGCCGCCGGCGCCAATTCGATCTTCTACGGCGAGCAATTGCTGACCACCGGCAATCCGGACACCGCGCGCGACCGGGCCTTGTTCGCCCGCCTCGGTTTGCGGCCGATGGAAGTCACCGTGCAGTCCGATCCGCGCGACGCCGATCACGACAGCGTGCATGTCAGCATCACCGCGCCAGCGACGGCGACAGCCTGCGAACGGGCAGCGTGATGGCGAAGCAGGCCGAAGCGAAACGGATTTGCTAGTTCTTGCGGTGCCCGGGAGAGGCGGGTGCCGCGTTTTCGGCGCACGCCACGCCTGGAATTGACCACCGCGGGCGCCGGGATGGCTTTCGCTGAACCGGGCCCTTGGATGCCTACTGGCAGAACGCCTCCAGCTTGGCGGCTTCTGCTGCGGGGGCGGCAAAATCGATGGAGGCCAGCAGGCCATCGTCGGCCACGTTGTACCAGGCCACGCCGTTGGGGAACATCGCCACGGTGATCCCGCCGAAGCCGGACATGAACGGCACCCAGGTCGGGCGGTCGCAGCCGAGTTCGGCCTGCAGGTTGCGTGCCCAGAAGCCGTGCTGGTAGCGGTAGCGGCCGAGGTTCGCCACCGGCAGGCCCGGATTTTCCGGGTCGCGCTGCATCGCGGCGTCGAACAGCGCCGGATCCAGCGCCGGATGCCCGTCGATGAGGCCCTGTTGCTCACCGAGGAAACGTGCCAGCTTGGCGATGTCATCCGGCAGCAGGGTAAATCCCCAGCCGAACAAGGGTTGCCGCGCGTCGTCGTAGCTGCGCCGGGTGGCGCGCGCGGTCGGGCTCAGGCCGATCGGGCCCAGCACGCCGCGCCAGAGCACATCGTCGAACACATCGTCGCGTTCGCGTCCCGGCAGCCGGTGCAGGGCTTCCTGCAGCACCGTGCCGAGCAGGTAGGTGTCGGAGGTGTGATAGACCCAGCGCGCGCCCGGCGCTTCGCGGCGCGGATAGGCCTCGCAGGCGAAGGCGAGCCGCCGCGCGTGGGTATCGGGCACGAAGAAGTCGCGCACCCGCGGGTCGTCCTCGTCGGCCATGTAGGCGGGCGAGTCGTGCTGGCCGGTCGCCATGTCGAGCAGGTGCAGGAAGGTCACGCCGCTCCACTTGTCGTCCAGGCAGCCGCTGGCGCGCGCGAAGCCGCTGACCGGCAGGTCCTTCACGCCGGGATGCAGGCGCTCCATCCGCATCAGCGCAAGGCCGGCGACGGCCGATTTCGCCAGCGAATACGAAGGCATGTCCAGCACGTCGCAGAACGGATGTTCGCCGTGGCGGGTGGCGCAGCCGGAACGGTAGTGCACGCCATCGACGATCACCCCGTGCAGGGTGCGCCCGTGCGGCGCGCCGATGGCGAACTTGCCGAGATCGATGCCGGGATGGTCGCTGGCCAGTGCCGAGAGCGGCCGTACCGGCAAGCGCGCGGCGGCCTCGCGCGCATGCGCCTCGATCAGGGCGTCGCGCCCGCCGACCGGGCCCGGTGCATAGTCGGCCTGCAGCGATCCCCACATGTCCATCTGCAGGTAATGGCAGGTTTCGCTGCCGATCTGCATGGCAGCATGGCCGGCGATGCCGTCGTCGTCGAACAGGAACATCAGCACGCCGTTGTGGGTGCAGTTGGCGTTGCGCTGCACCAGCGCGAACGGGATCGCGGCGCGGGTCGGGCCGCCGTCGCCCGGTTCGGTCCAGGCCCGCCCCGGTTCGAACGCGAATTCCCACCACGGATGCTGGCCGGGAATCGGTCCGCGCGCGGCGGGAATGATCGTGTCGCCGTCCTGCGCGAAGGCGATGTCCAGGTCCTGCGGCAGCGTGCGCGCCCGCGCGGCGTCGTTCGGACCCAGGAAACCATCCAGTGCCAGCAGCGTGCGGGTGGACGGTTGCCCGGACAGGCGCAGGCGGCCTTCGAAGCGATGCGCGGGCGGCAGCGCACCGTCCGGTGGCGCATAGGCCGACAGATCGACCGGGCGGCGGTACTTGCCGGCCAGCAGCGTGTCGCGGTCCAGCAGTTCGCGCGCGCCGGAGGGGGCCGTGGCGAGCAGCGCCAGCGCCGCGAGACAGCCGGCGAGCGCACGCCTCGCCGCCATCAGATGCCTCCGATGCACACGTACTTGAGCTCGGTGTAGTCGTGCAGCCCGTACTTCGAACCTTCGCGGCCCACGCCGGACTGCTTCACCCCGCCGAACGGCGCGACCTCGGTGGAGATCAGTCCCGTGTTGACGCCGACGATGCCGCATTCCAGCGCTTCGGCCACGCGGAAGGCGCGGGCGAGGTCGCGGGTGTAGAAATAGCCGGCCAGGCCGGCCTCGGTATCGTTGGCCAGCGCGATGGCGTCCTTTTCCGCCTCGAAGCGAAACAGCGGCGCGACCGGGCCGAAGGTTTCCTCGTGGGCGATCTGCATGCCGGTATCGACGTCGAGCAACACCGTCGGCTCGTAGAACGTGCCACCGAGCGCGTGGCGCCTGCCGCCGATGGCGACCTTCGCGCCCTTGGCTCGCGCGTCGGCCACGTGTTCCTCCACCTTTGCCAGCGCGTTCGCATCGATCAGCGGGCCTTGCTCCGTCGCGCCGGCCAGGCCGTCGCCGACGCGCAGTTTCGCCACGGCTTCGACCAGCTTTTGCGCGAACGCGTCGTAGACGCCGTCCTGCACGAACAGGCGGTTGGCGCAGACGCAGGTCTGCCCGGTGTTGCGGTACTTGCTGGCGATGGCGCCTTCCACCGCCGCGTCGAGGTCGGCGTCGTCGAACACGATGAACGGTGCGTTGCCGCCGAGTTCCAGCGAGACGCGCTTCATGCCGTCGGCGCACTGCGCCATGAGTTTCTTGCCGACGCCGGTGGAGCCGGTGAAGCTGAGCTTGCGCACCTTCGGGTGGGCGGTCATCTCGCCGCCGATGGCGGCGGCATCGCGGCCGGTGACGATGTTGAGCACGCCCGCGGGGAGCCCGGCGCGTTCGGCCAGCACCGCGATGGCGAGCGCTGAATACGGCGTCTGCAGGGCGGGCTTGCAAACCACGGTGCAGCCGGCGGCCAGCGCCGGGCCGAGCTTGCGGCCAAGCATGGCGGACGGAAAGTTCCACGGCGTGATCGCCGCGACCACGCCGACGGGCTGGCGCAGCACCATGATCCGCTTGTCGGCGGCGTGGCCGGGGATGGTGTCGCCATACATGCGCTTGGCCTCCTCGGCGAACCACTCGATGAAGCTGGCCGAATAGGCGACCTCACCCTTGGCTTCGGCGAGCGGCTTGCCCTGTTCGGCAGTCATCAGCGCTGCGAGGTCGTCCTGGTGTTCGAGCATCAGCGCGTACAGCCGGTGCAGCACCTGCGAGCGCTCCTTCGCGGTCTTCTTCGACCACGCGGGGAAGGTGGCGTGCGCGGCGTCGATGGCGCGGCGGGTCTCGTCCGCGCCCATGTCCGGCACGGTGCCGAGCACGGCGCCGGTGGCGGGATTGCGCACCTCGCAGAGGCCGCCGGCATCGGCGTCGCGCCATTCACCGCCGATGGGGCAGCGGGTGCGCAACAGGTCGGGATCGGACAGTGGCAGGGAGAAAGCAGGCATGGGTGGGCTCTTAAGTGTCCGAGGGCAGTCGGTCGATGCGGTGCGCGGCGGCCAGCATGGCGACCATGGAAACCGCAAGTGACGCGATGGCGGTCGCGATCAGGAAGGGGAAATCATCGTTGGTCAGCAACCGGCCGGCCAGCATCGGGCCGGAGGCGAGGCCGAGTTTGGAGACGAAGCCGCCGAGCGTGGCCAGCCGCCCGGAGACATCCAGCCGCGACAGCATGCCGAACAGGTACGGCACCACGAACGACCAGGTGATCGCGGTACCGACGTTGGCGATGAAGAACACCGGCCGCATCCCGCTCCAGAAGAACCCGGCGGTGCCGGCGAGCGTGAGCAGCATTGCGGCCAGCAGCGGGCGCAGGCGGCCGAAGCGGGTGTCCATGAAGATGACGAGCCCGGCGCCGGCCGCGCCGATCCAGGTCGCCCAGCCCAGCGCCTGGCCGATGAAGTCGCGGCCCAGCGCGAAGTGTTCGCCCAGCCGGATGATGAAGGCCGAGAGCGCCATGTTGCCGGCCTGGAACAGGAACAGGGCGAGCAGCACGAGCAGCGCGGTCGTGCGCGCCGGCGCGGACAGGCGCGCCGCTGCGGCGGCATCGGCCCGCCGCGTCTCGTCGAAGCGCGGGATCGCTGACAGCGCGACCAGCGCACAGACCGTCAGCGCCGCCAGCGACAGGAACAGGATCCGGGCGCCGTAGTCCGGAACCAGGGTCGGCAGGAACATCACGCCAAGGCCGCCGAGGCCGAACTGCACCAGCAGCAGCATGCCGAAGGCGCGGTCCGGGGAGTGCGTGCGCGCCATCACCGAGTAAGTCACGCCCACCGCCAGTCCGCCGATCAGCCCGTGCAGTCCGCGCAGCGCGGTGAGCAGGCCGGGGTCGCGCACGGCGGTCGAACCCAGGTCGATCAGCAGCAGCAGCGACAGCAGCGCATACAGCGTCGGCCGCCACGCGATGCGCCGTACCAGCAGCACCGCGACGAAGCTGCCGACGCTGGCGCCATAGATGTTCGCGGCGCCCACCGTGCCCGCCTGCGGGTTGCTGAAGCCCAGCCCGGTCACCAGGCCATCGACGATGGCCGCCATGATGTTGACGTAGAAAAAGCCCGCGGTGGCGACCAGCGCCAGCAGCGCGTACAGCCACAGCCGGTCGGGCGCCTGGGGGCGAAGTGCGGCATTGTGCGGGGAGTCGGTCATGCGCGGGTGTCCCTGTTGCCGTCGATTCGCGCGCCGGCGTTCTCGAGGAAGCGGCGCAATGGCGCCAGTTCGTGTTGGTGGCGCCGCCACAGTCCCACCGACGAACGGTGGATCGGCTGCCGCACCTGGGCCGCGCTGGCGGTCAGGGTCGGTTGCGGGTTGTGCTCGAAGCGCAGGCAGGCCTCATCCCAGTCCAGTCCCGCGTGCGTGACCAGCCGGCGGCTGACCGTTTCCTGATCGGTCACCAGCGACTCATAGTCGATTTCGAGCAGGCGGTCCGCGGGCAATACCCGTCGCCAGTGCGCCATCAGCGCGTCGTAGCCCAGCCAGTAGCGGCCCAAGTCGTCCAGATCGTAGGAAAACGGATAGGCCATGCGGAACAGTGTCTTGTACATGGCATAGCACGCGTCCATCGGGTCGCGGCGCAGGTGGACGATGCGCGCCTGCGGCAGCGCGGCGGTGATCAGCCCGAGGTACAGGAAGTTGCCCGGCGTCTTGTCGATCACCCGCACCTGCGGGCCGGCGGGCAGGGTGTTGCAATAGGCGCGGCCCAGGGTGGCGAAATCCAGTTGCGCCGAGCGCCGGACCAGATCGGCCTTGCCGTCGGCCTTGCCGGCCAGCCGCACCACCGCCTGCGCGAAGTCGACGCTTTCGCCACGGCTGGCGACGGCAGGGTGCGAGGACAGGATACGGTCGACCAAGGTGGTGCCGCTGCGCGGCAGGCCAACCACGAACAGCGGGCGTTCGTCGACATGGCTGTCGCGGACCATGGAGAAGAAACCGGCGTCGAAGGCCTGTTCGATCAGGCGCAGGGTTTCCAGATCGCCGGCCACATCGTAGCGCAGGCGCCGGCGGCGCAGGCCGGCCCCCTCGCGCAGGGCAGCGAACGATTCCGGATGCCGGCCCAGGTCTTCCAGTTCCTTGGCCAGCGCATAGCACAGCGGGACGCGGCACGGATCGGACGGCGGCACCTGGCGCAGGCGCGCCCGCAGTGCGTCCACGTGGTTGCTCGCGGCGGTCTGCCGGCGCAGGGTGGAGCGGTTGTACCAGGCATCGGCGTCGCCGGGCGTCAGTTCGACCACCCGGTCGAGCAGGGCCTCGGCCTGTTCCATCCGGCCCAGCGCAAGCAGCGAGGTGGCGTGGTTGTACAGGCCATGCGGATCGTCCGGCCGCAATGCGGTCGCCTTGGCATGGCAGCGCTCGGCCTGGACATGCCGTTCCAGCAGGGTGCAGCGCAGGCCGATCTCCAGCAGCAGGTCGGCCTGGCCGGACGCGGATTCCTCCAGCGCTTCCAGTGCGGCCACGCAAGCATCGATGTCGCCTTGCCCATGCAACGCATCCACCCGCCGCAGCGCATCGGCCGCGGCGGGTGTGGGATCCGGCTGGCGCGGCGCCACCGTCACCTCAGAATCGGTAACTGACGGTAAGCCCGAGCGTCCGCGGCAGGGTGACCAGTTCCTTGGAGCCGTTGCCGTAGTAGCCCTCCGACGGCGCGGTGCCCATGTATTCCTCGGTATAGACGCCGGTGACGCCGGCCTCGTTGGTCACGTTCTTCATCCACAGGGTGAAGTCCCAGTTGCCGGTGCCGTAGTTGGCCGACAAATTGAACAGCGAGAACCCGTCCAGGGTACGCTGGAACCGCGGACTGAGGCTGAGTGCGTTTTCCATCTCCGACTGGTAGTAGGCGTCGCCGCGCAGGGTCAGCAGGCCGTTGCCCATCGGGATGCCGTAGCTGGCGGCGGCATTGAAGCGGTGTTCGGGCACGCCGGGCAGCGAACCGCCCCTGTAGCCATAGGTGAAGCCGTCGACGGAGACCGCGTCGCGTTCCAACTGGGCCTTGGTGTAGGTGTAGCCCAGGCTGTAGCCGAAGCCGGTGAATGCATGCGAGGCCAGTTCCAGCTCGACGCCGCGCGTACTCGCCCGCTCCGCGTTCTGCACCGCGAAGAAACCCCACCAGGTCGTGGCGCTGTTGACCTGCGGATTTTTCCAGTCCACGTAGAACACGTTGGCGTTGTAGGTCGTGGCCCTGCCGAGGCGGCCCTTCAGGCCCACTTCGTGGTTGCGCACGGTATCGGACCTGTAGGTGGTCCAGCCGGGACTCTCGGCGAAGTTGCCGGTGGTCGGCGTGCCGTTGCTGCCGCCGCGGCGGTAACCCTCCGAAACCGTGGCATAGAGCTGGTTGCCGTCGTTGAAGAACCACGACATGTTGGCCTTGAACAGGGTGCGGGAGGTGGATTCGCTGCTTTGCGAGAACGAACTGTCCCTGAAGATCCCCTCCCATACGCCGGTGGTCTGGGCGACGCTGGTGTCGGAATCGAGCTTGAAGTGGCGGAGGCCGCCGGTGAAGCTCAGCCGGTCGCTGGCGTGCCAGGTCAGCTCGCCGTAGGCCGCGGTTTCCTTGAAACGCTCGTCCTGGCGGTAGTCGAAGTCCACGTCGCCGGAGACGGCATCCTCGGCGCCGGGGACGAGGGTATCCCAATAGCGCTTGAATCCGACCAGGTGGCTCATCTGCGTGGCGTAGCGCTTCTGGTCCTGATAGTACGCGCCGAGCACGTAGTCGAACGCGCCGCCGCTCTTGGAGGTCAGCCGCAGTTCCTGGGTGAAGGCCTTGTCGCCGTAGCTGCGCACGGCCGAGGCCATCGGCCGCGGGTAGCTGAGGTAGTCGCTGATCCAGCCGAGCTGCGCGTAGAAGCCGGTGTTCTCGCTGGTGATGTTGCCCTCGTGATCGTAATCGGAGGTGCTGGAGGTCAGGGTGGCGAAGCCCAGGTCGAAGCTCGCTTCCAGGCCCAGCATGTCCACGCGCCGGTCCGCCGGCTCGAGCTGGACCGAGCCGATCTCCAGGTCGCGGTAGGGCTCGCCCCAGCCGTCGGTGCCCAGGGTGGTGGCGCGACGGCCGCCGAAACGGTCGCGCTGGGCGGTATAGCTCAGCACCGCATCGAAGGTGTCGTTGGGCTTCCAGCGCAGCGCGGCGCGGCCGTAGGTCTGCCTGACGAAGTCCGCGTCGCGCACGTTCTCGTATTCGGCCGCCGGATCCAGCACGCCATTCGGCGCCACCGGCAGCCCGTCGGCGTCGAGCTTGTACACGTTGCGGTAGTCGGTCACGCCCGGGAAGTCGTTGATCGTGCCGTTGACGCGCAGCGCCAAGGAGTCGGCGACCGGGATGTTGACCATGTACGACTGCGACATGCCGATGCTGCTGGAGCCGCTCACGCTGGACGCGCTGGTGCTGACCCGCGCGTCCCATTCGCCGACCTCGGGCTGGCGCAGGATGTAGCGCACCGCGCCGCCCAGCGCGCCGGAGCCGTACAGGGTGCCCTGTGGGCCGCGCAGCACTTCCACCCGGTCGATGTCGGACAACAGGAAGTTGGCGAAGATCGGCGTGTTGTCGACGTAGGTGGCGACCGTGGCGTTGGCCGAGACGGCGTAATCGCCCAGCGCCGAGCTGTCCACGTTGAGGCCGCGGATGCGGATGCCGCTGACCACGCTGGAATTGCGCGCGCCGCGGTCGGTGACCGCCACGCCGACCATGCCGCGCAGCAACTCGGCCGTGTCGAGGATGTTGCCCTGCTCGATTTGTTCGCCCGACACCGCGCTGATGTTGTAGGGCACGGCCATGATGTCCTGCTCGCGGCCCTGCGCGGTGACCACCACGGTTCCGAGTTCGGTGGGATCGGCAGGCTCCGCCTCCTGGGTCTCCTGGGCGAAGGCCGGCGCCTGTGCCAACAGGCCGGCGACGACGGCCACGGCGAGCCGGGAGGCGCGCGGTCGGCGGAATGAGTGGTTGCGTGAATGCGGTGTGCTCATCTTGTTGGCCTCCCCAGGCAATGGATCGGAAACGTGTTGGATAGGTGGCAGGGTCATTCGCGTCCGGGAAGCCGCAGTGGCCCGAGCGCATCGAATGCGGCCGACGGTGCGCGCGCGGCACCGTAGGCGGGAAAGACCACCGGGTGGTCGCGGAAACTCTTGAGCGGCTGGCCCAGGCCGTGCCAACCGCGCTCGCGGCAGCGGCGCAGGTACGCGAAATCGGCCTCGAAGGCGATGACCTCGCGGCCTTCGCCGGCCTGGTGGATCACCTCGCCGCCGGGCCCGCAGACCACCGAGCGGCCCACGCCGAGGTCACCGGCGACGTTGACGTCGACGAAGTAGCACTGGTTGGTGGCCGCGCTGGCGCGGGCGATCGCGATCTCCACGTCGCGGTCGATGGTGTTGGTCATGGTCGGGTGCAGGATCACTTCCGCGCCCAGGCTGGCCAGCGAGCGCGTGGTTTCCGGGAACCACATGTCGTAGCAGATCGACACGCCGAAGCGACCGGCGCCGGGCACGTCGAAGATCACGAACTCGTTGCCCGGCGCGACGTCGCGCTCGTAGGGCGCGAACGGGTAGATCTTCCGGTAGCGCGCGATGACGTTGCCATCCGGGTCGATCACCGGCGTGGTGTTGTAAACCTTGCCGTCGCGGCGCTCGTACAGCGAGCCGGGAATCAGCCACAGGCCGTGCTGGCGCGCCAGTTCGCGCAGGAACGCCTCGGCATCGCCCGGCATGCACTGGGCGAAGTCGGGCGATGCGCCGTAGCAGCCCAGTTCGCCCAGCAGCACCATGCGCACCCACGGGAAGCGGCGGGCGACGCCGCGGATCTCGGCGGCGATCCGCTCCAGATTGTCGCCGGGCGCGTGGGCGAGCTGCAGGCCGGCGATGCCGAATCCCGGATTGGTGGGCTGAGTGTCCAACTGTTGCTCCGTCGGGCCAGGTCAAGGCTCGACGTTGATGCGTGGACGGGTAATCCGATAGAGCCAGCAGCGGGATATCGATGGGGCCAGATGCGCGGTCCCGGCCCCTGCTCAGCGCTGCCGCCCGGCGCCCCGGCGGGCAGGACGGATGATCACCGCCGTGTCCATCAGTTGCCCGGCATCGCTGTACCAGCGCAACTGGTCGCCGTCGATGACGACCACGAAACCGACGGGCTCGCCGTAGGCCCAGTGCTGCCATTGCCGGAACCAGCGGTCGCCCTCGATCCACCAGTGGCCCTGGTCGCAGTCCTCGCCGCCGGCGCCGGCCACGCCGGTCATGCCGCCGTTGGCGTGCAACTCCAGCGTGCAGGGCTCGCCGTAGACCGTGTTGTACAGCAGCCGCACGCCGGACATCGCCTGCCGCAGCGCGCGGCCGCGCAGCGGCGCGACCGGATCCTGGTCCAGCCGGTGCGGTGCCGGCGCGAGATCGTCGCGCAGCAGTTGCGACAGTGCGCGCACGCCGTCGCGTATGCGCGCCTCGGGCAGGCTGGTGACGCCCATGCACAGGGCGTCCTGGCCGTCGTCGAGGCGCGCGGGCTCGACCAGCACGCCGATCGCCGCAGCCTGTCGTGCCAGTTCGCGCAGGTCCACGCCGTCGGCCAGCCTCAGCCAGTAGGCGCTGCCACCGGGCAGGGTGCGGATCGAGGCGCGTTCGTGCAGGTAGTGGTTCAGCGCGTCGCGCAGCGCAGTTTGCCGCCGTTGCAGCAGCCGCGATGCGCGCGCCAGCGCCGCCGAATAGTGGCCCAGGCCGATGAAGTGGGCCCAGGCGCGTTGCAGCACCAGCGGCGGCGCGGTGCCCTGCGCGCGTCGCGCCTGGCGCAGGCGCTCGATCACCGCCGGCACGGCCGCGATCACGCCTGGCGGCTCGCCGCAGGACACCGACCGCGCCAGGCTGCCGACGTGGATCACCCGGCCTTCGGTGTCCAGCGCGCGCAGCGCCGGCGCGAGGCGCTCATGGCCGGTCGCGGCGGACGGCGCTTCGTGCTCGACCAGCACGCCGTCCGCGGCCGCGACCGCGTCCAGCAGGCGTTGCGGCTGCGTCGATCCGGCCTCGAACGCGCGCCGCGCGCTGGTCACCACCATCGCGCCCGGCGGCAATGGCCGCGCCAGATCCGGTTCGAGCAGCGAGACATCCACCTGCCGCTCGCGCAGCCGGCGCTCGAACTCGGCGTCCGCCGGCGCCTCCAGCAGCACCGGGGCGCCGCGCCGCGCCAACAGGTCGCCGACCAATTGCAACGCGTGCCGCGCCGACAACGTGACCAGCAACTGGTCGATGCCGGCGTCGATCCCGCGCCCCGGCAGCACCTTGCCGCGCAATTCGTCCAGCAGCACCGGATCGTCGCCATCGCCGCTGCCGCGGTTCCATTCCTGCGTCTCGTGGCGCGCACTGGCCAGCCGCAATGCCTCGCGCCATTCGGCGACCGGCAGCAATTCCGGTTCCACGCGGCCGTCGATGAAGGGGAACGGATAGTGGTGCCAGTTGTTGGGGCAGCGGAAGCCGCCATCGTCGATCACCGGCAGCAGACGGGCGGCCAACGCGGAATCGCACCCGCCGCCATTCTGGCCGGCGGCCACGACGCGGCGGCCCGGCACCCCGGCGGCCACGAAGATGCCGCTGCGCGCGCGGCCCACCAGATGCCCTTCGGCGATCAGCGCGTCATAGGCCAGGCTGACCGTGTTGCGCGAAACGCCGATACGCGTGGCCAGCGCGCGCGAGGACGGCAGCCGCCGGCCAGGCCGCAGCACGCCGTTGTGGATGGCGTGGACGATCCGGTAGCGCAACTGGTGTTGCAGGCTCAGCGGGCTGGACGGATCCAGCACGATGTTCAGTTCATCCACGGTGCGCGGCTCGCGTGTCATCCCCCGGCCCGCCCATGTTAGCGCCGTGGCGGCGTGTCAGCCCGCCTCGCCGTCCGTCCGCGCCAGCGCCTGTTCCAGCAGGCCCATGCCTTCGTCCAGCACGGCGTCCTGGATGGTCAGCGGGAACAGCAGCCGCACCGCTTCGCCCTGTGCGCCGCAGCCCAGCAGGATCAGGCCCAGCGCATGCGCGCGCTTCAGCACGGCCTGGGTGGCGGCCGGGTCCACCGCGTCGCTGCCGCGCGCGGCCAGCAGGTCGAAGGCGATCATCGCGCCCAGCGCGCGGACGTGGCCGACCGGGCGCAGGTCTTCGCGCGTCGTCCATGCCTGCAGCCGCGCGACCACCCGCTCGCCGAGCGCGTTGGCGCGGTCGAACAGGCGCTCTTCCTCGATCGCGTCCAGCACCGCCAGCGCCGCCGCGCAGGCCAGCGGCGAGCCGGCGTAGGTACCGCCCAGCCCGCCCGGCGGCACCGCGTCCATCAGTTCGGCGCGGCCAATCACGCCCGACAGCGGCAGGCCACCGGCCAGCGATTTGGCCACGGTGATCAGGTCCGGGCACACGCCCGAGTGCTCGATGCCGAACATCCGCCCGGTGCGGGCGAAACCTGTCTGCACCTCGTCGGCGATCAGCACGATGCCATGGCGGTCACAGACATCGCGCAGGCCGCGCAGCAGTTCCGCCGGCGCGGCATGGAAGCCGCCTTCGCCCTGCACCGGCTCCAGGATGATCGCGGCCACGTCCTCGGCGGCCACGTCGGCCTTGAACACGTCCTGCAGCGCCTGCAGGCTGCGCGCCGCATCGGTCCCGGCGTGGGCCACCGGAAACGGCAGGTGGTACACGCCGCCGGGCATCGGCCCGAAGCCGTTCTTGTACGGCGCGGTCTTGCCGGTCAGCGCCATGGACATGAAGCTGCGGCCGTGGAAGCCACCGCTGAAGGCGATGACCGCGTGGCGCCTGGTGGCCGCGCGCGCGATCTTGACCGCATTTTCGACGGCTTCCGCGCCCGTGGAGAAGAGGATCGTCTTGGCGGGGCCTTGGATCGGCGCCAGTGCGTTCAGGCGCTCGGCCAGCGCGATGTAGGGCTCGTACGCGGCAACCTGGAAGGCGGTATGGGTATAGCGGTCCAACTGGTCGCGCACCGCGGCCATTACCTTGGGATGGCGGTGGCCGACGTTGAGCACGGCAATGCCGCTGGCGAAATCCACGTAACGGCGTCCGTCGGCGTCCCACAGTTCGGCGTTCTCGGCGCGCGCGGCGAAGATCGGCATGGCGGTGGCCACGCCGCGGGGAATCGCAGCGCCCCGGCGCTGCAGCAGGCAATCGTTTTCGGTCACGGCAAGGGCTCCTTCGTTGGCGCCAGACTGCGAGTGCCGGCAGGACCAACATAGGGCCAGTCTGGAATCGTCTTTGGTGCCAGACATGCCCGACGCCTGAATCGTGCCTCGACAGGCCGTGGCCTTCGTCCCACACTGCCGAAGAAGGACCGGCGTCATCGTGAAGTGAAATGAGCAACAGAGAGAATCCCGGGTCGCGTCACGACCTGTACCAGCGCATCGATGACCAGCGTCGCCTGCGGGTCGCGCAGGGCCGCGTGCGCGAGCGCCGCACGGTCGCGCGGCGCGATGGCGTGCGGCTGGAAATCGATGGCCGCTGGCTCACCGCCTTCGACAGCAACGACTACCTGGGCCTGGCCCAGCAGTTCGAGGTCGTCGGCGCTTTCCAAAATGCCGCGGCAAAACAGGGCTTCGGTGCGGGGGCTTCCCACCTGGTCAGCGGACACCATGCCGAACACGAGGCGCTGGAACGCGAAGTCGCCGAGTGGCTGGGTTATCCCCGCGGTTTGTTGTTCGGCAACGGTTTCATGGCCAACCTGGCCGTGCAGCAGGCCCTGCTGACGGGCGACGGCGACGTGTGCGTGCAGGATCGCCTCAACCACGCCAGCCTGCTGGATGCCAGCCGTTTGGCGGGATGCCGCCTGCGCCGCTATCCGCATGCCGATTCGGAAGGGGCCTTGCGCCAGTTGCAGTATTCGCCCGGTGGCGCCGCCATGCTGGCCACGGATGGCGTGTTCAGCATGGATGGCGATGTAGCGCCATTGCGGACGCTGTCATTGGCCGCGCGCCTGCAACAGGCCCTGCTGTACGTGGACGATGCCCATGGCGTGGGCGTCCGTGGCCCGGAAGGGCGCGGCAGCGTGGCCGAGGCGCGGCTGGGCGTGGCCGAGGTGCCGCTGCAACTGGCGACCCTGGGCAAAGCGTTGGGCGGCCATGGCGCGGTCGTGGTGGGCGACGGGCCGTTGATCCGCCACTTGGCCGAAACCGCTCGGCCGTACATCTACACCACCGCATTGCCGCCGGCGCAGGCCGCCGCCGCGCGGGTGGCGGTGCGGCTGGCCCGCCGCGACCACTGGCGGCGCGAGAAGCTCCACGCATTGACGGAACGCTTCCGTGCCGGCGCCCTGCGCCAGGGACTGGAACTGATGGCGTCCGATTCGCCCATCCAGCCGCTGCTGTGTGGCGGCGACGTGGCCGCCCTGGCGATGTCGTCGGCGCTGGAACGCGATGGCTACCGGGTGGCGGCGATCCGCCCGCCCACGGTCCCCGAAGGCAAGGCGCGCCTGCGGGTCACGTTGTCCGCACTGCATGATTTCGACCAGGTGGACGCACTGGTGGTGGCGCTGGCGCGTGCCCGCGACGAGGCCCGGCGGTTGCAGGGCGCGGTGGCCTGATGCCGGCGGCGATGCAGGTGACGTGGCCGGATCGGCGACAATAAGCGCATGCATATCGAAACCACGGGCGAAGGCCCGCCACTGGTCCTGATCCACGGCTGGGCCTTGCACGCGGGCGTGTTCGCTCCGCTGGTGCAGCGCCTGGCCGACCGTCATCGCCTGTATCTGGTGGACCTGCCGGGACATGGACACAGCCGCGATGCTGCCGTGCCGCTTTCGCTGGAAGCCTGCGTGGCGGACATCGCCGCGCGCACACCGCCCGCGGCCTGGCTGGGCTGGTCGCTGGGCGGCCTGTTCGCCCTGCATGCAGCGGCCACGCGGCCGCAGGTGCGCGGCCTGGTGATGCTGGCGGCCACGCCGCGCTTCGTGCGTGGCGAGGACTGGCCGCACGCGGTGGATCCGGCGGTGTTCCTGCAGTTCGGCCGGGACCTGGACCGCGACTATGCCGGCACGCTGGAGCGGTTCCTGGCGCTGGACACCCTCGGTTCGGAACATGCGCGGGAAGAACTGCGCACCTTGAAACAGACGTTGTACGCGCGCGGCGAACCGGCGCCGCGCGCATTGCAGGAAGGCCTGGTCCTGCTGGAAGACGGCGACCTGCGCGAATCATTGCCGTCGCTGGCGATACCCAGCCTGTGGATATCCGGCCGTCGCGATCGGCTGGTGTCGCCAGCGGGCATGCATGCCGCCACCGCGCTGGCGCCGCAGGCCCGCCATGTGGAAATTGCCGGGGGCGGCCATGCGCCGTTCCTGGGCCATGCCGACCGCGTGGCCACGGAAATCCACGGCTTCATGGAAAGCCTCCAAACCAACCCTGCAGGAGCGGCGTAAGTCGCCACGGGCGATGTCGCGACTTGTGTCGCTCCTGCATGAAACACCTCAAACATGTTGCAGCGCCTGGAATCGTCATTTCCATGAACACCACTTTCGATCCGCACCACATCCGTCGCGCATTCTCGCGCTCGGCCACCGGCTACGAGGCGGTGGCCGTGTTGCAGCGCGAAGTGGAGCAGCGGCTGCTGGAATCGCTGGATTATCTGGACGAACGCGTGCCACAGGTGGTGCTGGACGTTGGCTGCGGCCCGGCGAATGCCGCCGCCGCCATGCAGCAACGCTGGCCGCGCGCGCGGGTGCTGGCACTGGACCTGGCCTTGCCCATGCTGCGCCTGTCGGCTGCGCGCGCCGGCTGGTGGAAGCAGGCGCTGGGCAAGGATTTCGCTCGCGCGTGCGCCGACCTGCGCGCGCTGCCTTTGGCCGATGCCGCAGCGGATGTGCTGTTCTGCAATCTGAGCCTGCAATGGGTGGACGATTTGCCGGCAGCTTTCGCGGAGTTCCGCCGCGTGCTCAAACCGGGCGGCCTGCTGCTGTGTTCCACCTTCGGACCGGACACCCTGCATGAGTTGCGCGAAGCGTTCGCGCAGGCCGATGCCGTGCCGCACGTGAGCCCGTTCGTGCCCATCGCGCCATTCGGCGATGCATTGATGCGCGCCGGCTTCCGCGATCCGGTGCTGGACCGCGACCGTTTCACCCTGACCTACGCGGACCTGCCCGCGCTGATGCGGGACCTGCGGGCGATGGGCGCCACCAATGCGTTGCGTGAGCGCCGGCATACGTTGACCGGCCGCGCGCGTTTCGCCGCGGCGGCAGCGGCATACGAAACCTTCCGCCGCGACGATGGCACCCTGCCGGCTACCTGGGAAGTGATCTACGCCCAGGCCTGGGCGCCGCCGGCCGGCATGCCGGTGCGGGATGCCGATGGCGAAATCGCCTCGGTGCCGGTGTCATCGATTCCCATCCGCCGCAAACAGTAGCGCCTGTGCCTGTAGGAGCGGCCCTTGGCCGCGAAGGCTTTCACGGTGATCATTCGCGGCCAAGGGCCGCTCCTACAGGCTGCTCCCCTATCCGCGCACCTGCGCAGCCCAGGCAGTATGCGTGGATCAGTGCCACGGCGTTT
Organism: uncultured Pseudoxanthomonas sp.; assembly: GCA_964562135.1. Classification (GTDB taxonomy): domain Bacteria; phylum Pseudomonadota; class Gammaproteobacteria; order Xanthomonadales; family Xanthomonadaceae; genus Pseudoxanthomonas_A. The sequence continues at coordinate 66,573 of CAZLSG010000006.1, forward strand.
TCTTGCGGCGAAGATGGGTTTGGGGAACTCATGGTACGGGTCGGTGCGAGGCTGCGGTCGAATGGTGCCGGCTTCGGCGCAATCAGGCGAACAGGTCGCGGTGGAAGAAATACACTTCCGAAAGCAGGAACCGCCATTGGGTGGCGAACGTGCGGAAGCGGCTGGTGGGTGTGGGCGAGCCGACGGCATCGATGCCCACGTCGCGGCTGATGCGCAGCGCGCGCGACATGTGCAGCGGGTCGCTGACGATGATGGCGCTGCGCAGGTCGTGCGCCTGCATCAGCAGCGCGGCCTGCTGGAGGTTTTCGAAGGTGTTGCGCGACACCGACTCGATCAGGATGGCGCCTTCGGGCACGTCATGGCGCAATGCATAGCGGCGAGCCACCTGCGATTCGGAAAAACGCGCGGCGCTGCCGCCGTAGCCGCCGGTGAAGATGAGCTTGCCGGCCAGCCCGCGGCGGTGCAGGTCGATGCCGTGGCGGATGCGCTCTTCGAACACCGGCGAGGGATTGGCGTCGTAGGCGGCGGCGCCCAGCACGATGATGGCATCGGCCGGGCGGGCGTCGTCGCGCTGGCCCACCCAGGTGATCCAGGCGGCCACGCCGGCCAGCCACAGCAACGCCAGCACGATGAACCGCCTGCTCCAGACCAGCAGGCGCGACCGTGACCGCTGTCGCGCGCGGCGGCTCATGCCGTGCTCCATGGCAGCGCGTCCAGGTCGACGTTGCCACCGGACAGGATCACGCCGACCTGCTGGCCGGCGAAGCGTCCGGGCTGCCGCAATATGGCTGCCAGGGCGATGGCCGACGAAGGTTCCACCACCAGCTTCAGGCATTGCCACAGCAGGCGCATGGCCGCGATGGTCTGCGGGTCGGCAACGGTGATCACGTCCACCGCATGTTGGCGCAGCAATTCAAAGTTGGGTTCGCCCAGCGTGCCGCGCAGGCCGTCGCAGATCGTGTCCGGGACGAAGTCGATGCGCCGTTCGCCCGCCTCCAGCGAGCGGGCGGCATCGGCCGCGCCCTCCGGTTCTGCGCCGATCACCCGGCAGTCCGGGGTGCGTGCCGCCACCACGATGGCGCTGCCGCCCAGCAGTCCGCCGCCGCCGACCGGCGTCACCAGGGCGTCCAGCGGGCCGGCGGCCTCGAACAATTCCAGCGCCGCGGTGCCCTGGCCGGCGATCACGCCGGCATTGGCATACGGATGGACCAGGGTGGCGCCGGTTTCCTGTTGCACTTCGGCGCAGCGGCGTTCGCGCGCTTCGATGGTCGGGGCACAGGGGTGCAATTGGGCGCCGAGCCGCCGGATAGATTCCTGCTTGGTCGCCACTGCGCCCTCGGGCAGCACCACGTGGCAGGGGATGCCGCGCGTTTGCGCCGCCGCCGCCAGTGCGGCGCCATGGTTGCCGGAGGAGTGCGTGACCACGCCATGGCGCGCAGAGTCTTCGTCCAGTTCCCAGACGGCGTTGCAGGCGCCGCGGAACTTGAACGACCCGGTGCGCTGCAAGGGTTCGGCCTTGAAGTGCAGTGCACAACCGGCCAAGGCATCCAGCGCGCGCGAACGCAACACCGGTGTCACCTGCGCGTGCGCGGCAATGCGCACGGCTGCGGACAGCACATCGTCGTAGCGGGGGAGGCGACTGGGCATGCCGAAAAGGGTAACGCATCCTCCTTGCCCAACCCGCAACGCCGGTGAACCAGTCGCGGGGTCTGCCCCGTTTCGTGACGGGCAGCATCGATGAACGAAGCTGTCGGCACATTAAGCGTCATCCGCCCGATCCGGCCGGGTTAAGGACGCGTTCAATGCACGGCCCGGATGCTGCAATCATCGATGTACCCGCAGGGGGTGAACCCATGAAACTTCGTCCGATCCTGGCAGTCGTTTTCGCCACGGCCACGTTGAGCGCCTGTGCCACCTACGACTACGTGGGCAGCACGACCCCGGGCGGCTACTACCATGGCCGGTCTTCGGTCGAATACGTCGGCCCCTACAGCGGCCGGTACGGATACCCGAGCGTCGGCATCGGCATGGGGTATGGCTATCCCGGCTACGGGTACGGTTATCCGTCCTACTACCGTTACGGCTATGGCTATCCTTACGGTCACGGCCACTATCGTCCGCCCTACCGGCCGCCGGTGTCGCCGCCGCCGACCCATCAGCCGCGGCCTCCCGCGGACAACGGCCGCCGCCCGCCGCCGTGGCGCAATCCGACCGGCTCGTCGCGCGACCCCGAGCAGTCAGCCTACTGGAAGCAGCGCAGGGAACAGGCCGAAGGCAACCGGAATCCTGCGCCATGGCGCAGTCCCGGCCCCCGGGGCCAAGGCCAGGAGCGGACTTATCGCGGCGAGGCGGGTGAGCGGACCGCGCCGAGGCCCGCCGCCGGACCCCGTCCTTCGGGCGAGGCCCGGCCAGTATCGTCGGCGCCGCCAGCACGTCCGCAAGCCGCCCCACGACCCGCGCCGCGCAGCCAGGCACCCGTCAACAGGCGTGAACCCTCGCGTCACGAGGTGGTGGAACCATGACCGTCGTCTATTGCATTGGGCCTTGGGCCGCCGCAAGCTAGCGTCCTGACTCATTGCGTCGCTTTCTGACGCTTGCGCCCATCCAAAAGCTCAATGCCGACGTTCGGCGGGAAATTCTGGATCCCCCCTGTTCCGGCCCCGCCGGGCGTCGGCACCCCTTGGAAGCCCGGGAAACCGGGCTTCTTTCTGTCCGCCGCGGTATCCTTGGCAAGAAAAAAGGGGCCGGCAGTTCCCCGACTACCGGCCCCGGCACCCCCGGCGCGCGCATGGCCGGCCCCTGTTCCAATTCCAGCCTGCGGTTCCTGTCCGCTTGCCGCGACGGGTGCAGGGAAGTAACCAGCAGGAAGCGTGCCAACTTTGTGGCGCATGCCCCGGTGCCGGCTCACCCAACCGTTTCCAACCGCAAACGCCATGAACACCCGTTTCCACCAGTACGACGTCATCATCATCGGCGGCGGCCATGCCGGCACCGAGGCCGCGCTGGCGTCCGCCCGTGCCGGCGCGCGCGCGCTGCTGTTGACCCACAACATCGAAACCGTGGGCGCGATGAGCTGCAATCCGGCCATCGGCGGCATCGGCAAGGGGCACCTGGTCAAGGAAATCGACGCGCTGGGCGGGGTGATGGCGTGGGCCGCCGACCGTGCCGGCATCCAGTGGCGCACGCTCAATGCCTCCAAGGGCCCGGCGGTGCGCGCCACCCGCTGCCAGGCCGACCGCTCGCTGTACCGCAGCGCCATCCGCCGCGCGGTGGAGTCGCAGCCGAACCTGACCGTGTTCCAGGCGGCGGTGGACGATCTCATCATCGAGGGCGACGCCGTGCGCGGCGCCATCACCCAGACCGGGTTGCGGTTCGAGGCGCAGGCCGTGGTGCTGACCGCCGGCACCTTCCTGGCCGGCAAGATCCACGTGGGCGAAACCCAGTACGCCGCCGGCCGCATGGGCGACCCGCCTTCGACCACGCTCGCCGCCCGCCTGCGCGAACGCCCCTTCGCCGTCGATCGTTTGAAGACCGGCACGCCGCCGCGCATCGACGGGCGCACGCTGGATTACACGGCGATGGAAGAACAAGCCGGCGACGATCCGCTGCCGGTGATGTCCTTCATCGGCGACGTGGCCGACCATCCCCCGCAGGTTTCGTGCTGGATCACCCACACCTCCGAGCGCACCCACGAAATCATCCGCAATGCATTGCACCGCTCGCCGCTGTACAGCGGCCAGATCGAAGGCATCGGCCCGCGCTATTGCCCGTCCATCGAGGACAAGGTGGTGCGTTTCGCCGAAAAGGCCAGCCACCAGATCTTCGTCGAGCCCGAAGGGCTGGACGTGACCGAAATCTATCCCAACGGCATTTCCACTTCGCTGCCGTTCGACGTGCAACTGGATCTGGTGCGCAGCATCCGCGGCTTCGAGCAGGCGCACATCACCCGCCCCGGCTACGCCATCGAATACGACTTCTTCGACCCGCGCGGCCTGAAGGCCTCGCTGGAAACCAAGGCGGTAAGCGGCCTGTTCTTCGCCGGCCAGATCAACGGCACCACCGGTTACGAGGAAGCCGCCGCGCAGGGTTTGGTCGCCGGGCTCAATGCCGCGCGTCACACGCAGGGCAAGGATGCATGGTCGCCGCGCCGCGACGAAGCCTACATCGGGGTGCTGATCGACGACCTGATCACCCACGGCACCAACGAGCCGTACCGCATGTTCACCAGCCGCGCCGAATACCGGTTGCAGCTGCGCGAGGACAACGCCGACCTGCGCCTGACCGGAACCGGCCGCTCGCTGGGCCTGGTGGATGATGCGCGCTGGGCGAAGTTCGAGGCCAAGCGCGAGGCCATCGAACGCGAGACCGCGCGGCTGCGCGGTCTGTGGGCCACGCCGGCCAATGCGCTGGGCCGCGAGGTGCAGGCCACGCTGGGCGTGACGGTGAGCCGCGAAACCAACCTGCTGGACCTGATCAAGCGCCCCGAACTGGATTACGCGCAGTTGATGCGCGTGCCGCTGCTGGGCCCGGGCGTGGACGATGCGAAGGTGGCCGAACAAGTGGAGATCGGGGTCAAGTACGCCGGTTACCTGGACCGCCAGCGCGAAGAGATCGAGCGCCAGCAACGCCATGAAGGCACCGCCATTCCCGAAGGTTTCGATTACGCCATCGTGCGCGGCCTGTCCGCCGAAGCGCGGCAAAAGCTCGAGCGCGTGCGTCCGCAGACCATCGGCCAGGCCCAGCGCATCCCCGGCATGACCCCGGCGGCGATTTCATTGCTGCTGGTGCACCTGGAGCGGGCGCGGCGCAGCCGGGTAGCTTGAACTGTTGCTGCAAAACCAGTGCCTGCTTTTGAACGCCCGATGCCTGTGCCTCCGCCTGCGTCCTCCAGGGCCGGACGGGCTTCAGCTGGATGAGATGGACAGCGGATGTCCGAGCCTGTTCTGCACCGTTGCATAACCGTGCAGCCACCCTGTCGAATCACCCGCCATCCGCCTCCGGATGCCGTCCCAGCCATTTGGCCAACTGCTCGCGGTAGTACTGCAATTCCTCGGTGTAGGTATCCAGCACGCACGGATCGCAGCCGCTGTCGCAGCAGTCGCCGGGCAACGGGGGTTCCGGGGGGATCGGTCGCGGGTCGTGGTCGGGGGCGTTCATTCGGCCTGGCGCGGCATGGGCTGCTGTCTCAATGGAGGCAGGTTCCGCGCATTCCAAGCCCAGGGCGTCACGTCTGGCCGGGCGTGCGCGATGGCTGCCACGAGAACACCAGCAGCACCAGTCCGGTGATGATGAAGATCGCCACGCCGGAGAGCAGGAACGGGTCGATCACGAAAGGTTCGGCGAATTCGAATTCGCCGGCCTGGATCCTTCGCCAGCCGGCGAAATGCTGGGTCACCGCCACCACCAGCCCGAATGCCGCGAATGCCGCCGCCAGCCAGCGCACCAGCCAGTGGCGCGGGTCGGGCAGCAGCATCAGCAGGCCCAGCAGGCCGATGACCGTGCGCTGCGCGCGGCAGAACGGGCAGACGTAGACCAGTCCGGCCAGGTCCAGCGCCCAGGTCGCCACGCTGATCAGGATGGCCAGCGCGGCAATCAGCCGGAAGTGGCGGTGCAGGGTATCCAGCGATGGCATGTGGTGCCTCCGGAAGCATGCCGAAGGGCGCGGATGTGCGAGCTTCGGAAAAAGAGAGGGTTGAAGATATCAGCCCTTGTGCGCCCGCGCGAAAGCGTCGGCCAGCGCATTGTTCGCCGGAGATGCACTTGCCTCGGTGCCCCGGCACTCGGGCGTCCGTCGCGCAGGGTGCTGCCGCGTTGTGCATCCTGCCGTACCCAACGCGGGCGGGCGCATCGTGCAGCTGCAGGTTGCGTGAGCGTAACGGCATCCTCCGTTGCCCGCCTGCGGTTTCCAACCTAGACTCCGCGCAACTGCCACATATCGTTGGCTGAGGAGAAACGCCGTGCTCAAGATGGTTTCGACCATAGTGCTCGCCCTGGTGTTGGGAGCGACTGCCGCTGCCGCTGTCCCGCCCACGCAGTCGGCCAGGACCATGACCAACCTGAACATGCGCGCTGGTCCGGGCACCCAGCATGAGGTACTTGCCTGGATACCAAAGGGCACGTGGATCGCCATCTCGGGATGCACCAACCCGGTCGCCTGGTGCCAGACCACATTCAACAACAGGCAGGGCTGGGTCTCGGCGAACTACCTCGATCCGCGACCGAACGCAGGCACGCAGCCGCCGCCAGTGCCGCCGAGCGGCGGGGCGCATGCACCCGCCGGTGTTCCCTTGTTCGGACCGGGTTTCCGCACGCCGGATGACCTGTGCCGCCGAGCCGGTGAAAGCGATTTCACCAACCAGTTCCTGGGTGGTTCCTCCGAGTTGGTTGCCTGTCCGCCTGGAACCGACCCGAGGCTGTTCGCTTTCGAGACGGGCGGCCAGGAAGTCGCGCGGCGTGACGGCTGGATCCTCTTCACCGTGCCGCACGGTGGCGCAAGCGCAGTGGCTCCGTCCGGTCCGCCCGCCGATGTTCCCCTGTTCGGGCCGGGCTTCCGCAGTCCAGACGACCAGTGCCGGCGGGCCGGGGAAAGCGATTTCACCAACCAGTTCCTGGGCGGCGGCACCTATCTGGTCGCTTGTCCTCCCGGAACCGACCCAGGTACCTTCTCCGACCAGACACATGGTCAGGAAGTCGCGCGACGCGATGGCTGGATCCTCTTTACCGTACCGCACCACTGACGGACTTCGTTTGCGGTGATGCACCCAGTGCGGGCGTCTGAGCGCGCCTGCACTGGCTTCGCAAACATGCGGAAGCCGGGGCAAGGCGATGTAGTCAGCCCTTGCGCGCCCGGGCGAAAGCATCCGCCAGGGCATTATTCGCCGGAGGCGTGCTCTGCTTCGGCGCACCGGCATTCGGGCGTCCACCGCGCGGAGGGTTGCGATGGTCGCGCGGGCCGTTGTCGCGTGGCGTGTCCTGCCGCGCTTCGCGCGGGGCGGGCGCATCGTCCAGCCGCCGCGTCAGAGCAATGCGCTTGCGCGCCACGTCCACTTCCAGCACCTTCACCTTGACGATGTCGCCGGCCTTCACTACCTCGCGCGGGTCCTTCACGAAACGGTCGGACAGCGCGGAGATGTGGATCAGTCCGTCCTGGTGCACGCCGATGTCCACGAAGGCACCGAACGCGGCGACGTTGCTGACCACGCCTTCCAGGATCATGCCTTCGCGCAGGTCCTTGATGTCTTCCACGCCGTCGGCGAACTTGGCTGCCTTGAACTCGGGGCGCGGGTCGCGGCCCGGTTTTTCCAGTTCCTTCAGGATGTCGCGCACGGTAGGCAGGCCGAATTTTTCGTCGGTGAACTGCTCCGGCTTCAGCGAGCGCACGAAGCTGCCGTCGCCGATGATCGCCTGTACTGCGCGGCCACTGCCGGTGACGATGCGTTCGACCACCGGGTAGGCTTCCGGGTGCACCGAGGAGGCATCCAGCGGTTCGTCGCCATCGGCGATGCGCAGGAAGCCGGCACATTGTTCGAAGGTCTTCTCGCCCAGCCGCGGCACCTTGAGCAGGTCGCGGCGCGTGCGGAACGGGCCGTTGGCATCGCGGTGCACCACGATGTTTTCGGCCACGCTGGACGACAGGCCGGACACGCGCGCCAGCAATGCGCTGGAGGCGGTATTCACGAACACGCCCACCGCGTTCACGCAGTCCTCCACTTTCGCATCCAGCGCGCGTGCCAGCTTGTATTGGTCCACGTCGTGCTGGTACTGGCCCACGCCGATCGCCTTGGGTTCGATCTTCACCAGTTCGGCCAGCGGATCCTGCAAGCGGCGCGCAATGGATACGGCGCCGCGCAGCGACACGTCGAGGCCGGGGAATTCCCTGGCTGCCAGTTCCGATGCCGAATACACCGATGCGCCGGCCTCGCTGACCACGATTTTCTGCATCTTCGGTTCGGTTATCAGCTTGAGCAGATCGCCGGCCAGCCTGTCGGTCTCGCGCGAGGCGGTGCCGTTGCCGATGGCGATCAGGTCCACGCCATGCGTGGCGCACAGTTTCTTCAGTGCGGCCAGCGATTGATCCCACTGGCGGCGCGGTTCGTGCGGATAGACGGTGTCGGTGGCGACCAGCTTGCCGGTGGCATCGACCACCGCCACCTTCACCCCGGTGCGCAGGCCGGGATCGAGGCCCAGCACCGCCTTCGGGCCGGCAGGCGCGGCCAGCAGCAGATCCTTGAGGTTGTCGCCGAACACCGCGATGGCCTCGGTCTCGGCCTTTTCGCGGGCCTGGTTGAACAGGTCCAGCAACAGGTGCAGGTGCAGCTTGGCCTTCCAGGTGAGGCGGCAGGCGTTGCGCAGCCAGGCATCGGCGGCGCGGCCACGGTCGGACACGCCGGCATGCAGCGCGACGCGGCCTTCGGCGTACAGGTGGCCGGCTTCGGCGTCCGCGCCCGGATCCAGGTCCAGTTGCAGGAATTCCTCGCGGCGTCCGCGGAACAGCGCCAGCAGGCGGTGCGAGGGAATCTTCGCCAGCGGTTCGGCATGGTCGAAGTAGTCGCGGTACTTCTCGCCCGCGGCTTCCTTGCCTGCAATCACCTTCGCGCGGATCACGCCGTTCGCGCCCAGCCACTCGCGCAGCTCGCCGATCAGCGCGGCGTCCTCGCCCCAGCGCTCCATCAGGATGGCGCGAGCGCCTTCCAGCGCGGCCTTGGTGTCGGCCACGCCTTTTTCGGCATCGACGAAAGCGGCGGCGAAGGCTTCCGGTTCGCGCGCCGGGTCCTGGAGCAGGCCGTCGGCCAAGGGTTCCAATCCGGCCTCGCGCGCGATCTGCGCGCGGGTGCGGCGCTTGGGCTTGTGCGGCAGGTAAAGGTCTTCCAGCCGCGCCTTGCTGTCGGCGGCCTCGATGTCGGCGCGCAGTTCGTCGGTCAGTTTGCCCTGCTCCTCGACGCTGGCGAGGATCGTGGCGCGGCGTTCTTCCATCTCGCGCAGGTAGGTCAGACGGACTTCAAGATTCCGCAGCTGGGTATCGTCGAGGCCGCCGGTGACTTCCTTGCGGTAGCGGGCGATGAACGGCACCGTCGCGCCTTCGTCCAACAGTGCGATGGCGGCGCTGGCCTGTTCCGGTTTGGCGCCGATTTCATCGGCGATGGCGGCTGCGATCTTGCGCGCGAGCGCGGGGCTGATGTCCTGCATTGTTTCCGTCAACAAGGCGGCGGCTGCCGCGAGCCGGCGATTGTGGCAATGCGCGGGCGTGGAGGGAACCCGTTGACAAACGGGCTCCGGACATCGTTCCGATCACATGCCGCCTGCCTGTCGCCTGGGGCGCAAGCGGTGGTTCAGCCTTCCACTTCCACCCAGAACAGTCCCCGCAGGTCGCCTTCGGCGAAGCCGGTGGCCTGGTCGTCGGGATAACGCTGGCGGATCGCATCGGCAATGGGCTCGGCGACTTGCGGGCCATGGCAGGCGAGGCAGCCGGGTTCGGTGCCGATGCCTTGCGCGTAATGCAGCAAGGCGCCTTCCATCGCGCTGTGGCGCAGGCTGGCAGCGGCTTCGCCGGAAGCCGCGCGCACGTCGAAATCCTCCAGCGCCGCCTGTTGCCAGTCGACCGGCTGGTTGGCCGGATTGCGCAGGCGCAGCGCGGTGCGGCCAATGCGCACGCCGTGTTTCTCCGCGACCTGCGCGGTAAGCGGTTGCGCTTCTTCATGGCAGAAATCCACGGCCAGCAACGGGCCGCCTTCTTCCATCTTCGCCCGCAATGCGCCGCGCAGGGTCTTGCCCAGATCGGCGATGGCGGCCTGCGCGCGCGCTTCGGCATCGGTGATAGCGTCGGTCGACGCGACAGGCGATGTGGGTGGAGTGGACACGTCTTCGCTGGTCGATGGCGTGTTTCCGCAGGCGGAAATCGCCAGCGCAAGCGCGGGCACGAACAACAGGCGCGTGTTCATGGCGCTTTCTTTCCATGCAGCAGGTTGCCTTCGGCATCGCTGACGCTGATGGTGACGTCCACGCCGTTGCGGACGCTTTCGGTGACCACGCAGAAATTCTCGAACTGGGCCAGGATGCGCTCCATCGAGGCATGGTCGGCGACGGGTTCGGCCAACCGGACGTCGCACTGGATATGCGCCACGCGCAGGCGGCCCTGTTCGTTGCGGCCCATCCGCGCGGTGGCGGTGGTGACCAGCGGGCCGGGCTGGTTCCTGAACTTGTGCAGCGCGAACAGCAGGCTGGCGGTCAGGCAGTTGGCCACCGCGGCCACCAGCAGGCGGGAGGGGTTGGGGCCGGTGTCGGTGCCCAGCGGCGAAGGCTCGTCGGTGATCAGGTCCGGCAGGCCGGTTTCGTCGAAGCGGATGCGGAAGGCATAGTCCTGCTCCTGCTCCACGGTCAATCGGATGGTCTGTTCGTCGCTCATGGCAAGTCTCCTGTGGCGATGCGTCGGGATTCGGCGGGAAGGCGCCAGCGTGTCCATTGCACGATGTGCTGCGCCGGCCCCCGGTTCAAGGTGCGGTAGTGCGGGCAGGCCGGCTGCAAGGGCGTGGCGCTCATGCGGCAACGGCCTCCGGGCGCGGTTTCCGGTTCAGCAGAGCGTAGTAGAGCAGGGGAATCACCACCAGCGTCAGCGCCGTGGACACCAGGATGCCGAAGATCAGCGAAATGGCCAGTCCGTTGAAGATCGGATCGTCGAGGATGAAGAACGCCCCGGACATCGCCGCCAGCGCGGTCAGCGCGATCGGCTGCGCGCGTACCGCGCAGGCGTCGATCACCGCGTCTTCCAGCGTGCTGCCACGTTCGACCAGGTGGTTGATGAAGTCCACCAGCAGGATCGAGTTGCGCACGATGATGCCGGCCAGCGCGATCATGCCGA
>CAZLSG010000007.1:0-50079 GCA_964562135.1 uncultured Pseudoxanthomonas sp.
CGGCCAGGGTTTCGGGGGTGATGATGTCGATCGGCGAGGCGGATTCGGCCACGGTGCGGTCGCTGACACGGGTGCCGGTGACGATGAGGGTGTCCAGGGTCTTGGCGCTTTCGCTTTCCGGCGGGCTCTGGGCGAAGGCGGGCGAGGTGGTGATGGCCAGCGCGATGGCGACGGTCAACGTGGATGGCTTGCGGATCATGGCTACTCCGGGAACATGGGGGAGACGGGAAAACGGGAATCGCAAGGCGATGCCCTCGGCAGGTTTCGGGACAGGACGTTCGTGGCTGGTCGGCGCGCCTGCCGTGGCGCGCCGCAATGTCAATTCTTCGTTAAAGGTAGAATCGTCCGACACTGATATCTGCTCATATCCTTATTCCAGCGGCGCAATCGGGCCCCCATCTCCATGATTTCCTTACGTAACTTCGCCCTGCGCCGCGGCGAGCGCCTGCTTTTGTCCAACGTGGACCTGACCCTGCACGCGGGTTACCGGGTGGGTGTGGTGGGCCGCAACGGCACCGGCAAGTCCAGCCTGTTCGCCGCCGTACGGGGTGAGCTGGAGGCCGACAAGGGCGACGTGGAACTGCCCGGCAGGCTGCGGATCGCCAGCGTGGCGCAGGAAACGCCCTCGCTGCCGGACCCGGCGCTGGACTTCGTGCTGGGCGGCGACGCCGACGTGGCCGCGGCGCTGAAGGCCGAGGCCGACGCGCTGGCCGCCGAGGACTGGGAGGCGGTGGCGGAGGCGCATCACCGGATCGAGGAACTGAACGGCTACGATGCCGGCGCGCGCGCCGGCAAGCTGCTGCACGGGCTGGGTTTCCCGGCCGATACGCACCAGCGCGCGGTTTCGGCCTTTTCCGGCGGCTGGCGGGTGCGGCTGAACCTGGCGCGCGCGCTGATGATGCCCAGCGACCTGCTGCTGCTGGACGAACCGACCAACCACCTGGACATGGATGCGGTGCTGTGGCTGGAGCAGTGGCTGCTGAAGTACCCGGGCACGCTGCTGCTGATCTCGCACGACCGCGAGTTCCTCGACAACATCGCCACCCATACCCTGCACCTGCATGGCGGTGGCGCGAAACTGTACGTCGGCGGCTATACCGACTTCGAACGCCAGCGCGCCGAACAGTTGCGCCAGCAGCAGATCGCCCACGACAAGGAGCAGGCCGAACGCGCGCACCTGCAATCCTTCATCGACCGCTTCAAGGCCAAGGCCAGCAAGGCCAAGCAGGCGCAGAGCCGGATGAAGCGCCTGGCCAAGCTGGCCGGCACCGAGGCGGTGCGGGTGGAGCGCGAATTCCGCATCGAGTTCGCGCCGCCGCAGAAACTGCCGCACTCGCTGATCCGGCTCAATCACGTGGAAGCCGGTTACGGCCGCGATGCGGTGATTCTGCATGATGTCGGTTTCGGCCTGGAGGCGGGCGACCGCATCGGCCTGCTGGGCCCCAACGGTGCCGGCAAGACCACGCTGGTGCGCACGCTGGTGGGTGAATTGCCGCTGCTGGCCGGCGAGCGCAGCGCGCACCCGGACCTGCGCATCGGCTACTTCGCCCAGCACACCGTGGAGTCGCTGCACGAAGGCCAGTCGCCCATCGACCATTTCCGCGAGCTGTCGCCCAACTCGCCGACGCAGGCCTTCCGCGATTTCCTCGGCAAATGGAACTTCCCCGGCGACCGCGCCTTCGAGACCGTGGACGGCTTTTCCGGCGGCGAGCGCGCGCGGCTGGCGCTGGCGCTGATCGCCTGGCAGCAGCCCAACGTCCTGTTGCTGGACGAACCGACCAACCACCTGGACCTGGAAATGCGCGAGGCGCTGGCCGAGGCGCTCAGCGATTTCGATGGCGCCATCGTGATGGTTTCGCACGACCGCCACCTGATCGGCCTGGTCTGCGACACTTTCTGGCGCGTGGCCGATGGCGTGGTGGAGCCGTTCGACGGCGACCTGGACGAATACGCCGCGTGGCTGCGCACGCGTCCGGCGGCGCAGGGAACCAAGGCGAAAATGGCCGAAGCGGCACCGGTGCCAGCCCCGCCCGTCAGGCTGCTGCCAGACAAGAAACTGCCCAATCCGCACAAACTGGCCCAGGTCGAAGCGAACATCGCCGCCCTCGAGGAGCAACTGGCCGCAATGGACGCTGCCCTGGCCGATCCGGCGACCTACGGGAATGGCGCGCTCGTGGCTTCGCTCACCCGCGAGCGCGACGTGGCGCAGGCGAGGTTGCAGGATGCCGAGCAGGCGTGGGCGGCGCTTTACGAGTGATCCATGGCCGTTGACCCGGGGACCGCGCCCGGGCATGCCGTTTCATGAACCGGCGGCTCGGAAGCAGCTCTTCAAAGTCGTGATCGGGGCCCGGATGAAAAGCGATAAGGCCACGGATGACACGGATTCACACGGAAAGGGCTTTATCCGTGGAAATCCGTGTCATCCGTGGCCAAGGCTGCTTTGTCGTCAGTGGTCGCGGCTGACCGGCACCGGCATGCCGGTGCCATTCCCACAAGAGATGATGGGTCGCTGTGTGCCGTGGAGTTGTGGCTTGCGGGCTGGAGCCATGGCAGGGGTTCGTCCGGCAGCACCGGTGAGCTGCGCACGGGCAATGTGGACCCACCAGCGGCTAGACTTGGAAGTTCGACCTGCATGAAGGGGAGCTTCCGGGATGAAAAGAAACACGATCTTCGCCGTGTTGGCGCCTGTGGCGCTGGCATTGGTGGTCTGGGGCGCGGCGCCTGCCGCGCGGGCGGCCGACAAGCAGCCGTTGTCCGCCGAGGCGATGTGGGAGCTGAAGCGCCTGGCCTCGCCGGCGGTGTCGCCCGACGGGCGCTGGGCCGTGGTCGGCGTGGCCACCAACGACCGCAAGAAGGACCAGCCTTCCACGCGCCTGTGGCTGTTCGACACGAATGGCGGAGCGCCGCGTCCGCTCACGGCGGAAGGTTTCAACAGCGGCAATCCGGCATGGTCGCCGGACGGCAGCCGGATCCTGTTCGAGTCCAAGCGCGGTGACGACGAAGCCACACAGCTTTACGTGATCGCGCTGGGCGGTGGCGAAGCGGTGCGCCTGACCCGGGTGCCCACCGGCGCTGGCCGCGCGCAATGGTTCCCGGATGGCCGGCAGGTGGCGTTCGTGAGCCGGATATGGACCGACCTGGACAACTGGGACGCGCAGGCGGCGCGGCAGAAGGAACGCAAGGAGTCCAAGGTCTCCGCCAAGGCCTGGGACAGCGCGCCGATCCGCTACTGGGACACCTGGCTGGACGACCGCGAAGCGCACCTGTACCGCGTCGATGCCAACGGCGGCGAACCGGTGGCCATCACCCGCGGGCGCGGCGTCAAGCTGCAGAACGAAGGCAGCTACGCCATTTCCCCCGATGGCCGCGAAATCGCGCTGGTCGTGGACACCGATACCTCGGGCGTGAACTCCAATCCGGACATCTTCCTGCTGGCGCTGGCCGGCGGGCAGCCGCGCAATGTCACTGCCGACAATCCGGCTGCCGACACCGCGCCCAGCTTCAGCCCGGACGGGCGCTGGCTGGCGTATTCGCAGCAGAGCATTCCCGGCTTCTACGCCGATCGCCAGCGCCTGACCCTGCTGGACCGGAGCACCGGCGAGCGTCGCGTGATCACCGATGCCATCGACCGTTCCATCGCCGGGCCGCGCTGGGTGAAGGACGGCAGCGCGGCGGTGGTGGCGGTGGACGATGCCGGCACCCAGCGGTTGTACCGGATCGACATCCCCTCCGGGCAGGCGACACCCATCACCGGCGAGACCAGCTACGGCTCGCCCGCGCTGTCGGATGACGGCAGCGTGCTGGTGGCCCTGAACGAAAGCTTCGTGCTGCCGCCCACGCTGGTGCGGGTGGACCCGGCCACGGGCGTGTCCACCCAGCTGTCCTCGTTCAACGACGAGGCGTTGGCGAAGGTGGATTTCGGCACCTACGAGAGCGTCACCTATGCCGGCTCGGGCGGCGCGCCGGTGCAGATGTGGGTGAACTATCCGCCGGGCTTCGACAAGAAAAAGGAATATCCGCTGTTCCTGCTGATCCACGGCGGCCCGCACAACGGCATCAGCAACGGCTTCGCCTGGCGCTGGCAGGCGCAGGTGTTCTCCGGCTGGGGCTATGTGACGGCCTGGCACAACTTCCATGGCTCCTCGGGCTTCGGCCAGGATTTCGCCGATTCGATCAACCCGGACTGGGCCACCAAGCCCTATGAGGACACCCTGAAGGCGGCCGAATGGTTCCAGGCGCAGTCGTGGATCGACAGTTCGCGCATGGCCGCGGGCGGCGGCAGCTACGGCGGCTACCTGACCACGCTGATCCTGGGCCGCGAGCATCCGTTCAAGACCCTGATCGCGCACGCGGCGGTGTACAACCTGTATACCCAGTACGCGGCCGACTACGGTGCCAGCCGCCGCCGCCACGGCGAATTCTGGGACGAGCCGGAGCTGTTCCGGCAGATTTCACCGCATTACCAGGCCGGCAACTTCAATACGCCCACGCTGGTGATCCACGGCGAGCTGGATTACCGCGTGCCGGTCAACCACGGCATCGAGGTGTTCAACACACTGCAGAACCGGGGCGTGCGCAGCCGCTTCGTGTATTACCCGGACGAGAACCACTGGATCCTCAAGCACAACAATTCGCTGCGCTGGTATGGCGAAGTGCATGACTGGCTGAAGACGGAGTTGAGCCGGTAAGTTGAGGCGCCAGTGCGAAGACGCGAGTGGAGGTGGGGCGACCGGTTTTCTGCCTCTGCCCGCCACCTTCCACTCGCGCTCTTGCTCTTGAAACCGCAATCGCAGGCCCCATTTCCGCGTCACGGCCATCATCCGTAAAAGAGTTTTCTGTCATGCCGATCTACGCCTTTGAATGCACAGAGTGCGGTCACGCCTACGACCGCCTGCAAAAACTGTCCGACCCGGACCCGGATGTTTGCCCCGAGTGCGGACGCGCCAGCATCAAGCGCCAAATCACCGCGCCAGCATTCCGCCTGGCCGGCAGCGGCTGGTACGAGACGGACTTCAAGAAGGATGGTGACAAGAAGCGCAATCTGGCCGGCAGCGGGGACGGGGCTGCCAAGTCGGGCGGCTCGGGCGCGGATGCGGGCGATGGAAAGGCCGTGGCGTCCAAGCCCGCCGAGTCCGCCGCCAAGCCGGAAAGCAAGCCGGCCACCACGTCTCCCGCGTCATCCGCAACTTGAGCCGCAACGCCGCAGCGGTTAGGGTGCGGGAATGACTACTTTCCTCAAACCGACCTTGATCGCTGCCGCGGTGCTGCTTGCCGCGTGTTCCCCGTCCACCGAGCCGACTGCCGCGGCCGTCGCCGAACCTGCGCTGGAAGCGGCGCCGGCCGACCAGTTCCTGGCCGCCATCGCCCAGCATTGCGGGCAAGCCTTCGCCGGCCGCATCCTGACCAACGAGCCGGCACCGGCTGCCGATGCGGCGCCCGATCCGTTCGAAGGCAAGGCCCTGGTGATGCATGTGCGCGGCTGCGGGAATCCGACGCAGGAACTGCGCGTTCCCTTCCACGTGGGCGACGACCATTCCCGCACCTGGGTGCTGACCCGCACCGCCGACGGCTTGCGCCTGAAGCACGACCACCGGCACGAGGACGGCAGCGATGACGCAGTGACGATGTACGGTGGCGACACCGCCACCCCGGGTACCGCGCAGCGGCAGGAGTTCCCGGTGGATGCCGAGTCCATCGAAGTCTTCGAGCGCGAAGGCCTGACCGCCTCGGTCACCAATACCTGGGCGATGGAAATCAATCCGGGCGGGCGCTTCCTGTACGAGCTCAGCCGTCCGGGTGGCCGCCTGTTCCAGGTGGAATTCGACCTGGCCACGCCGGTGGAAACCCCGCCCGCGCCCTGGGGCTCGGAAGACGCCGCCAGCGCGGAATGAGCCTCGGCCTCCGTTATCCCGCCCCCTGTAGGAGCGGCCCTTGGCCGCGATTGGCTTCCCATGGTAAAGCCTCATCGCGGCCAAGGGCCGCTCCTACAGGGGACATGCGGGGTGATGAGGCCCGGATTTGCCCGCGAACGCCGCGGACTTCAAAATAACGGGCTTGACCGGCCTTTGGCGGTCGTAACCCTTCCGGCGCGCCCTGCGCCGGTTTCCGGAGTTCCCCATGCGTACCCATTTCTGCGGCCTTGTCGATGAGGCCCTGATCGGCCAGACCGTCACCCTGTGCGGCTGGACCGATGTCGCCCGCGACCTTGGCGGCCTGTGTTTCATCGACCTGCGCGACCATGAGGGCATCGTGCAGGTGGTGGCCGAGCCATCGGACGCCGAAGGCAATGCCGAGGTCGTCGCCACCGCCGCCCAGCTGGGTTACGAGGATTGCCTGCGGGTGACCGGCACGGTGCGCCGGCGCGAATCGCCGAACGCGAAGATCGCGACCGGGCAGGTGGAAGTGGTGGCCGCCCGCATCGAGGTGTTGAACAAGGCCGAGCCGCTGCCGTTCCATCACCACGAGAACCCGGGCGAAGAAACGCGCTTGAAATACCGGTACCTGGACCTGCGCAGCCCCGGCATGCAGCGAAAGATGCGCACCCGCACCAGGCTGGTCAGCGCGCTGCGCCACTGGCTGGACGCGCGCGGCTTCCAGGACATCGAAACGCCCATCCTGACCAAGGCCACGCCCGAGGGCGCCCGCGACTTCCTGGTGCCGGCACGGATGCACCCGGGCGAGTTCTACGCGTTGCCGCAGAGCCCGCAACTGTTCAAGCAGATCCTGATGATGGCGGGCTTCGACCGTTACTATCAGATCGCCCGCTGCTTCCGCGACGAGGCGCTGCGCGCCGACCGCCAGCTCGAATTCACCCAGCTCGACATGGAGTTCGCATGGGTGTCCGAGCGCGAGGTGCAGGACACCGTGGAGGCGATGATCCGCGACGTGTTCCGCGAAGTGGCCGGGGTGGAGCTGGCGGCCGAATTCCCGCGCATGACCTACGCCGAGGCGATGCGCCGCTACGGCTCGGACAAGCCGGACTTGCGCATCGCATTGGAACTGGTGGACGTGGCCGGGCTGGTCAAGGACAGCGGTTTTGCCGTGTTCACCGGGCCTGCCAACGAAGTGGGCGGGCGCGTTGCCGCGCTGCGCATTCCGGGCGGTGCGTCCCTGTCGCGCAAGCAGATCGATGAGTACGGAGCACATGCCGCCAAGTACGGCGCCAAGGGCCTGGCCTACATCAAGATCGGCGAGAACGGTGAAATCACCTCGCCGATCCAGAAGTTCTTCGACGAGGCCGCGTTCGCCGCGCTGGTGGCGCATGTGGGTGCCGGCAATGGCGACATCGTGTTCTTCGGTGCGGGCAAGTATTCGACCGTCAGCGACTTCATGGGCGCTGTGCGCCTGAAGGCGGGCAAGGACTTCGGCCTGGTCGAGGACGGCTGGCGCCCGCTGTGGGTCACCGACTTCCCGATGTTCGAATGGGACGAGGAGGCGCAACGTTTCGTGGCCCTGCATCATCCGTTCACCGCGCCGGCGGTGGACGACGAGGCCGACCTGCGGGCGAACGCGGCCACGGCGGTTTCGCGCGGCTACGACATGGTGCTCAACGGCAACGAGATCGGCGGCGGTTCCATCCGCATCCATCGCTCCTCGCTGCAGAGCGCGGTGTTCGAATTGCTGGGCATCGGTGCGGAAGAGGCGGAACTGAAGTTCGGTTTCCTGCTCGACGCGCTCAAGTACGGTGCGCCGCCGCACGGCGGCATCGCCTTCGGCATCGACCGCATCGCCGCGCTGATGGCCGGCACCGATTCGATCCGCGACGTGATCGCTTTCCCCAAGACCACCTCGGCCCAGTGCCTGATGACCGGCGCGCCGTCGCCGATCCCGGATGCGCAACTGGCCGAAGTGCACGTGCAGGCGCGTCCGAAGCCTGCCTCGTAGGAGCGGCTCTTGGCCGCGAATGGCTTTACAAGGAAAGCCTAATCGCGGGCAAGCCCGCTCCTACGGGAACGACAGGACGATCGCATGTTCGCCATACGCCGCGCCACGCCAGACGACGCCGACACCCTGTCGGCGCTGGCTGCGCGCACCTTCACCGAAACCTTCGGCCATCTGTACCCGGCGGAAGACCTCGCATTCTTCCTCGCGGATGCGTATGCGCCGGACAGGCAGCGCGTCATCCTGTCGCATCCCGATTACGCGGTGTGGCTACTGGAGCAAGAGGGCGAGGCGATAGGGCATGCCGCCGCCGGTCCCTGCGGCCTGCCGCATCCGGATGTGCGCCAGGGCGATGGCGAACTCAAGCGCCTGTACCTGGTGAGCGGTCTCCAGGGCAGCGGTCACGGCACGCGATTGATGAAGGCCGCGATGGACTGGCTGTTGCGCGACGGTCCGCGCACGTTGTGGGTGGGCGTGTGGTCGGAAAACCTTGGCGCGCAGCGTTTCTACGCGCGCCATGGATTCGGCAAGGTCGGCGGCTATAAATTCCCCGTCGGCAACACGCTGGACGACGAGTTCATCCTGCGACGGCCGGCGCGGACATGAGCGGGCGCGTACTGCTGCTGCATGGCATCTGGAATGCCAGGTCGTGGGTCGTACCGCTGGCGGTGCGATTGCGCAGGGCGGGCTTCCGGACCGAAGTGTTCGGTTACCCCAGCGTTTCCGGCGGTCCGCAGATCGCGGTGCCGCGGCTGATCGAAACCCTGCGCGGCGGTCCGTCCACCTATCTGGTCGGGCACAGCCTGGGCGGGTTGGTGGCCATGGAAGCCTTGCGGCGCGAACCCGGGCTGCCGGTCCCGCGATTGGTGTGCCTGGGTTCGCCGTTGTGCGGCAGCCATGCCGCGCAGGGCCTGGCCCGGCATGGCTGGGGGGCGCCGCTGTTGGGACGCAGCGGCGAGTTGCTGCAATGCGGCTGCGGGGGATGGGACGGCGCTGCCGAAGTCGGCGTGGTCGCCGGCAACGTGTCGCGTGGACTTGGCCGCCTGTTCGCGCGCTTCGACGGCGAATCGGATGGCACCGTGGCGGTGGCCGAAACCCGCCTGCCCGGGCTGACCGACCACTGCATCGTGCCGGCCAGCCACAGCGGGCTGGTGTTCTCGGCCGAAGCGGCGCGCCAGACCGTCGCCTTCCTGCGCAACGGCAGGTTTCTTCCGTCGTAGGAGCGGCTCTTGGCCGCGAATGCCTTTCGCGGTAAAGCCCCATCGCGGCCAAGAGCCGCTCCTACAGGGCGAGGCGTATAATTTCGCGGTCTCCTCTCCGTACAAGCACCGGAAAACTCCATGGGTCGTGGTCCCTCCATCGAAGCGCGCAAGAACGCCAGTGACGCCAAGCGCGGCAAGATCTTCACCAAGATCATCCGCGAGATAGGGGTGGCCGCGCGGGCGGGTGGGGGCGACCCTTCCAACAACCCGCGCCTGCGGGTGGCGATGGACAAGGGCCTGGCGGCCAACATGTCCAAGGACGTGATCGAACGCGCCATCAAGAAGGCCACCGGCGAGCTGGAAGGCGTGGAATACGAGGAAATCCGCTATGAGGGCTATGCGCCGGGCGGTGTGGCGGTGATCGTCGACAGCCTGACCGACAACCGCGTGCGCACCGTGGCCGACGTGCGCCATGCCTTCAGCAAGTGCGGCGGCAACATGGGCACCGAGGGTTCGGTGGCCTTCATGTTCAAGCGCCTGGGCGTGCTGAGCTACGCCCCCGGCGCCAACGAGGATGCGGTTACCGAGGCGGCCATCGAGGCCGGCGCCGATGACGTGGTGGTCTATCCGGAAGACGGCGCCATCGACGTCATCACCGCGCCGGAAAGCTTTGCCGCAGTCAAGGCTGCGATGGAGGCCGCAGGCCTGCCGCCGGGCCATGCCGAAATCACCTTCCGCGCCGACAACGATATTGCGGTGGAGGGCGAAACCGCCCAGCAGGTCCGCAAGCTGCTGGACATGCTGGAAGACCTGGACGATGTGCAGGCGGTCTATTCCAATGCCGATACCGGCTTGTATGCGTAGCCTGCCGTGACGCGGATCCTGGGCATCGATCCCGGTTCGCAGCGCACCGGCGTGGGCATCATCGACGTGGATGCCACAGGCAAGGCGACCCATGTGCACCATGCGCCGCTGGTGTTGCTGGGCGCGGAGGACTTCCCGCAACGGCTCAAGCGCCTGCTGACCGGCCTGTCCGAGATCATCGAAATCTGGAAGCCGGAGGAAGTGGCGATCGAGCGCGTGTTCATGGCGCGCAACCCGGATTCGGCGCTGAAGCTGGGTCAGGCGCGCGGCGCGGCGATTTGCGCGGCGGTGCTGCGCGACCTGCCGGTGCACGAATACGCGGCCAAGGAAGTGAAGCTGGCGGTGGTGGGCAAGGGCGGTGCGGAGAAGCAGCAGATCCAGCACATGGTGGGCATCATGCTGGGCCTGCACGGCAAGCTGCAGGCCGATGCCGCCGACGCGCTGGCCATTGCCCTGACCCATGCCCACGTGCGTGCCACCGCCCATCGCATCGGCGTGGACGTGCGCCAGGCCTGGAGCAGGAAGTGAGCAAGCCGGAAACAGGAGCATCCCCATGATCGGACGCCTGCGCGGCATCCTCGCCTACAAGTCGCCACCGTGGCTGGTGATCGACGTCAACGGCGTCGGCTACGAACTGGAAGCGCCGATGAGCACCTTCTACGACCTGCCGGACGCGGGGCGCGAGGTGACCCTGTTCACCCATTACGCGCAGAAGGAAGACAGCGTGTCGCTGTACGGCTTCCTGCGCGAAAACGAACGCCGCCTGTTCCGCGACGTGCAGAAGGTCAGCGGCATCGGCGCCAAGATCGCGCTGGCGGTGCTGTCCGGGGTCAGCGTGGACGAGTTCGCGCGGCTGGTGCAGACCAGCGACGTCACCGCGCTGACCCGCATCCCCGGCATCGGCAAGAAGACCGCCGAACGCATGGTGGTGGAACTGCGCGACCGTGCCGCCGATCTGGCCGGCGGGCCGTCCGGGTCGGCCGGCGTGCCGCACGATCCGCAATCGGAAGCCGTCATCGCCCTGCAACAGTTGGGTTACAAGCCGGCGGAAGCCGTGCGGATGGCCCGCGAGGCCACGGCCGGCGGCGACGATGCGGCCACCATCATCCGCAAGGCGCTGCAGTCGGCCTTGCGCTGACGCCTGTCACCCCTGCGCGGGTTCCACGCGCTATCCTTACGCGCCATGTCCACTCCCCACGCATCCCAGGCCCCCTCCGGCCATCACGGACCCGGCAAGGTCGGCCTGGCCGGCCTGGTGGCCGGCGCCATCGGCGTGGTCTTCGGCGACATCGGCACCAGCCCGCTGTACACGCTGCGCGAAGCGTTCTCCGGCCATTACGGACTGACCGCCGACCACGACACCGTGCTGGGCGTGCTGTCGCTGGTGTTCTGGGCGCTGACCCTGGTGGTGACGGTCAAATACGTCACCATCATCATGCGTGCCGACAACGAGGGCGAAGGCGGCATCATGGCGTTGATGGCGCTGGCCCAACGCAGCCTGAAGAGTGGCTCGAAATCGGTCTATCTGGTGGGGATATTGGGCATCTTCGGTGCCTCGCTGTTTTTCGGCGATGGGGTGATCACGCCGGCCATTTCGGTGCTATCGGCGGTGGAGGGGCTGGAAGTAGTGGCCCCGCAGATGCACAACTGGATCGTGCCCATCACCGTGGTGGTGCTGGTGTTGCTGTTCGCCACGCAACGCTACGGCACGGCCAAGGTGGGCAAGGTGTTCGGTCCCATCACCATGCTCTGGTTCATCACGCTGGCGGTGTTGGGCGTGGCCAACATCATCCACGAACCGGAAGTGCTGCATGCCATCAATCCGTGGTGGGCGGCGCGGTTCTTCATGGAGCACAGCTGGCACGGCGTCTTCATCCTGGGCGCGGTGGTGCTGGCGGTGACTGGCGGTGAAGCCATCTATACCGACATGGGCCATTTCGGTGCCAAGCCCATCCGGTTGGCGTGGTACTGGTTCGTGCTGCCGTCCCTGATGCTGAATTACCTGGGGCAGGGCGCCTTGATCCTGGAAGATCCGGCGGCAATCAAGAATCCTTTCTACATCGGGGTGCCCGAGTGGGGCCGCATCCCGATGATCGTGCTGGCCACGGCGGCCACGGTGATTGCGTCGCAGGCGGTCATCACGGGTGGTTTCTCCATTGCGCGGCAGGCCATGCAGTTGGGCTACATCCCGCGCATGCGCATCAAGCACACTTCCAGCGACACCATCGGCCAGATCTACATCCCGGGCATCAACTGGATGATGATGATCATCGTGGTGGGGCTGGTGCTGACCTTCCGCAGCTCATCCGCTCTGGCCACGGCCTATGGCATCTCGGTGTCGATGACGATGCTGATCGACACCCTGTTGTTGGCCATCGTGGCACGCGCGCTGTGGCCCAACTGGAGGCGCTGGGTGCTGCCGCTGTGTGCGGTGTTCGTATTGATCGACATCGCGTTCGTGATCGCCAATGGCGCCAAGATCCTGCAAGGCGGCTGGTTCCCGGTGGTGCTGGGCCTGGTGCTGTTCATCCTGCTGCGCACCTGGCGGCGCGGCCGCGAACTGCTCAGCGCCGCGATCCGCAAGGACGGCATCCAGCTGGACAGCTTCCTGCCGGGCCTGATGCTGGCGCCGCCGGTCCGCGTGCCGGGCACCGCCATCTTCCTGACCACGCAGGGCGGGCTGGTGCCGCATGCGATGCTGCACAACCTCAAGCACAACAAGGTGCTGCACGAACACAATGTGTTCCTGACCGTGGAAACCCTGCAGGTGCCGTTCGCGCCCGCCGGCAAACGGCTGAGCATCGCTTCCATCGGCGACGACTTCCACCGCGTGGTGGTCCGCTTCGGTTTCATGGAAACCCCGGACGTGCCGCAGGCGCTGATGGGCTCGTGTGACCAGGGCGGACCGGATTTCGATCCGATGGACACCACCTATTTCGCCGGGCGCGAGAGCGTGGTGGCGGGCGCGCAGCGCGGCATGGCGATCTGGCGCGAGAAACTGTTCGCGGTGATGCATCGCAATGCTGCCCCGGCCACCGGGTTCTTCCGCATCCCCGGCAACCGGCTGGTGGAACTGGGCGCGCAGGTGGAGATATGAGTCCGCCCGGTTGATATTGCCGCCGCATCGCAGTGTCCTGCCGGCAGCGCTGCGCGGCCGTGCCGCCCGCGCGACAATGCGCGGCATTCCCACGCACTGGTGATGCACATGTCGGCAACCCCGTTTTCGATCCTCGACCTGGCGCCGGTCTGCGAAGGCGCCGGTCCGGCGCAGGCGTTTGCCAACGCGGTGGATCTGGCACGGCATGCCGAGGCCCTGGGATATCGCCGCTACTGGCTGGCCGAGCACCACAACATCCCCGGTGTCGCCAGTGCCGCCACCGCGGTGTTGATTGGCCACATCGCCGGCGCCACCTCGTGCATCCGTGTAGGCGCCGGCGGCATCATGCTGCCCAATCATGCGCCACTGCAGGTGGCCGAGCAGTTCGGCACGCTGGCGTCGCTGTATCCCGGGCGGATCGACCTGGGCCTGGGCCGGGCACCGGGGACCGACCAGGCCACGGTGCGCGCGTTGCGGCGCTATTACGACAGCGCCGAGGCGTTTCCGCAGGATGTGGCCGAACTGCTGCGCTATTTCGATCCGGTGCAGCCCGGACAGACGGTCCAGGCGGTGCCCGGCGCCGGTCTGGATGTGCCGGTCTGGATCCTGGGTTCCAGCCTGTTCGGCGCGCAGCTGGCCGCGGCGCTGGGCCTGCCTTATGCCTTCGCCTCGCATTTTGCGCCGGCAGCGATGACCGAGGCACTGGCCCTGTATCACCGCGACTTCAGGCCGTCCCGGCATTTGCAGCGGCCGTACGCGATGCTGGCGCTGAACGTGGTTGCCGCGGATACCCGCGCCGCGGCGCGACGCCAGTTCACCACGCTGCAACAGACCTTCGTCCGCCTGAGGCGTGGCGGCCCGCCCGGCCTGATCCCGCCGCCCATCGACGACATCGAGTCTTTCTGGACCGCGCAGGAGAAGGCGACGGTCGAGCAGGCGCTGGCCTGCGCCGTGGTCGGCGATCCGGCGGACGTGCGTGAGGGCATTGCCGCCTTCATCGACCGGCATCGTCCGGACGAGCTCATGCTGACCGCCAACATCTTCGACCATGCCTTGCGCAAGCGTTCCTTCACGATCGCCGCCGAAGCCCTGGGGCGGGCCGCGGATGGTGGCTGAGCGGCGCGGTTGTCGGGTGGCATGCGCCGGGCGGCATGAACCGCGGTCATGTTCGGCGTCGGGCTGGCTCTCCGGCGGCGGGCAGGGGTCGTGGCCGGGCGGGGCCGTGGGTGCCGCATAATGCGCCGATGAATACCGAACGCATCATCGCCGCCGACGCCACCCGCGAAGACGACGCCATCGAGGCCAGCATCCGCCCCAAGCGGCTGGACGACTACCTGGGCCAGCAGCCGGTGCGCGAGCAGCTTTCCATCTACATCGAAGCGGCCAAGGGGCGTGGCGAGGCGCTGGACCATGTGCTGATCTTCGGCCCGCCCGGACTGGGCAAGACCACGCTGAGCCACGTGATCGCCAACGAGCTGGGGGTGAACCTGCGGGCCACGTCCGGCCCGGTGATCGAGAAGGCCGGCGACCTGGCCGCGCTGCTGACCAACCTGCAACCGCACGACGTGCTGTTCGTCGATGAAATCCATCGCCTCTCGCCGGTGGTGGAGGAAGTGCTGTATCCGGCGATGGAGGATTTCCAGATCGACATCATGATCGGCGAGGGGCCGGCGGCGCGTTCGATCAAGCTGGACCTGCCGCCGTTCACCCTGATCGGCGCCACCACCCGGGCAGGCCTGCTGACCGCGCCGTTGCGCGACCGCTTCGGCATCGTGCAGCGGCTGGCGTTCTACACGCCGGAGGAGCTGACCCGGATCGTGCGGCGTTCGGCGCAGATCCTGGACATCGATTGCGTGCCCGAGGGCGCCGCCGAAATCGCCCGCCGTTCGCGCGGCACGCCACGCATCGCCAACCGCCTGCTGCGACGGGTGCGCGACTTCGCCCAGGTCCGCGCGGAAGGGCGCATCGACCACGACGTGGCCAACGCCGCCATGCGCATGCTCAACGTGGACCCGGAAGGTTTCGACGAGTTGGACCGCCGCATGCTGCGCACCATCATCGACAACTTCGACGGCGGCCCGGTGGGCGTGGAGTCGCTGGCCGCCGCCCTGTCGGAAGAGCGCGGCACGCTGGAGGACGTGATCGAGCCCTACCTGATCCAGCAGGGCTTCCTGGTCCGCACCGCCCGTGGCCGCATGGCCACGCCGAAGGCCTACCGGCACCTGGGCTTGCAGCCCCGGACCGGGGAACCGGAAGGCCTGTTCTGATTTCCAAACCGGGCCGGCCGCGACTGTCCGCGGCGGCGGAGCATGAGCCGTGAACGACGAATCCCTTGTTTCATCCCATTCTCCACAGCCCGCGTTCAGTTGGCCGACACGCGTCTACTGGGAAGATACCGATGCCGGTGGCGTGGTCTACCACGCGCAGTACGCCGCCTTCCTGGAACGCGCCCGCACCGAATGGTTGCGCGCGCAGGGCCTGGGGCAGGAACGGCTGCGCGCGGAGCACGACCTGGTGTTCGCGGTGCGTTCGATGCGGCTGGATTTCATCAGGCCGGCGCGGCTGGACGATCTGTTGCAGGTCCGGGTGGAACTGCGGCAGTGCCGGCGCGCCAGCGTGGTGTTCGCCCAGTCCATCGGGCGTGGCGACGAGTTGTTGCTGACCGCCGAGGTGCGGGTGGCATCGCTTGCCGCCGCCGCGTTCAGACCCAAACCGCTGCCTGATGCGTTACATGAAACATTCGCACGGTGGGTGATTCCCGCCGACAACCCCGAAACCTGAGGAACAACGGATGATCGCATCGCTCCTGGCCACCGTGGCGCAGGCCCTGCCGGAACAAGCTGGTGTCGCCGTCGAAACCGTCGTGGCCACGGCCGCCCACCAGGGCATCAATTACTTCGACCTGATGCTCCGGGCCAGCCTGCCGGTGAAGCTGATCGTGCTGTTGCTGCTGGCCGGCTCGCTGATCAGCTGGGTGATCATTTTCCGCAAGGCGCGGATATTCAAGAACGCCAACCGCGATGCCGATGAATTCGAGAACCGGTTCTGGTCCGGCGCGGACCTGAACAAGTTGTATTCGGCCGCTACCGATCGCAACCGGACGGTCACCGGGCTGGAGGCCATCTTCGAGTCGGGTTTCCGCGAATTCGCCCGTCTGCGCGACAAGCGCGGGCTGGACGGGCGCGCGCAACTGGAAGGCGCGCAGCGCGCCATGCGGGTGACCTACACGCGCGAGGTGGACCAACTGGAGCGCAACCTGGAACTGCTGGCCAACATCGGTTCCACCGCGCCCTACGTGGGCCTGGTGGGCACCGTGTTCGGCATCATGGTGACCATGCACGACATGCTCAACAGCGGCGAGCAGGCCGGCATCGCCGCCGTGGCGCCGGGCATCTCCGAGGCGCTGTTCGCCACTGCCATCGGCCTGTTCGTGGCCATCCCGGCGGTCTGGGCCTACAACCGCTTCACCACCCGCGTGGAGAGGCTGGCGGTGCGCTACGAGAGTTTCGCCGAGGAATTCAGTTCCATCCTGCAACGCCAGGCTTCGGCCGAGTAAGCGGAGGTCACGATGGCCGGAAGCATCTTCCACCGCAAGCGGCGCAAGCTGAAATCCGAGATCAACGTCGTTCCGTACATCGACGTGATGCTGGTGCTGTTGATCATCTTCATGGTGACCGCGCCGTTGCTCACGCTGAGCGTGGACGTCAAGCTGCCTTCGTCCACGGCCAAGGCGGTGGAGACCCGCAACGAGCCTGTCATCGTCATCGCCTACCCTGATGGCCGCATCGGCCTGAAGTTGCCGGAAGCCAGGCAGCCCGAGGTGCTGGACGCGGCGACCATGCAGGCACGGGTTGCCGCCATCCGCGAACAGCAGGGCGATGAATTGCGCATCATGGTGGCCGCCGAGGGCGAAGCGCCTTACCAGAACGTGCTGGATGTCATGGACGCGCTGCGCCGCGCCGGGGTGGGCAACGTCAGCCTGATGACCAATGCCGGTGGCAATGCACGCTGACGCGCTCCCGCGCCAGGTGGATCCGCGCGATGCGGGGCTGGGCCGCGCGGTGGCATGGGCGGTCGGCCTGCATGTGCTGATCGCGCTGCTGCTGATCGTGTCGCCGCTGCTCACCTGGGACCGCGATCGCCTCAACCCCGCGGGCGCGACCTCGATGGAGGCGACGCTGGAAGTGTCCGCTGCCGACCAGCGTGCCGTGCGCCAGGCACTGGCCTTCCAGCCGGAACCGCTGCCCGTGCCCGTGGAATCCATGCCTGAACCGGTTCCGGAAGACACCGTGCCGCCGCCACAGCCGGTGCCGGAGCGATCGCCGCAGGATGCGCGGGTGGTGCAGCAGCGTGAAGCGCAGGAGCGCATTCCGGTGCCCGACCAGGTGGACCGGGAAGAGGCGCGCCGCGAGGCCATTGCGCAGGAAAAGGCCCGCCAGGAACAGGAAGCCAAACGCCGCCAGGAGCAGATCGACCTGAGCGAGCGCCAGCGCCAGCAGCAGGCGGAGCAGCAGCGCCGCCTGGCCGCGCAGCAGGAAGAGGAACGGCAGAAGCGCATTGCCGAGGAAGCGAAGAAGAAGGAAGAGGCCGAGCGCCAGCAGAAACTGGCGGACATCCGCCGCCAGCGCGAACAGGCGGCGCGGCAGACGCAACTGGCCGAGCAGCGGGCGCAACAGCTGCGGGACGCGCAGGCACGGCAGACGCCCGATTCGCCCCGTCCCGCACAGCAGGCGGGCTCGTCGAATGCGGCTGCGGGGCAGGCAAGCGGACCCACGGAGAGCGAATGGTCCGGCGCGATGCTGGCCGCCATCGAGCGCCAATGGATACGGCCACCGAACACCCCGCCGGACATGATCTGCCCGGTGCGGATCAGGATGCTGCCAGGAGGTGAAGTGATGTCGGCCGAAGCGCAATCGAGTTGCGCCTACGACCAGACCGTGCGCGACAGCGTGGAACGCGCCGTGCTCAGGGCCAGTCCCTTGCCCTATGCGGGTTTCGAGAGGGTGGCCGCGCGCGACTTCGTGGTCCGCTTCAGACCTTCGAATTGAAGCGATTCAGCCGGAGTGCAGTGGCCGGATGGTCTAACCTCCGGGACTTCCATCCAAAAACAATGGCATCCACAGGGAAACGAACGATGACAAGGCGGGTACTTTTCGGACTGCTGATCCTCCTGGGCCTGTGCATGCCCGCCGCGGCCCAGCAACTGGAATACGACCTGGTGGGCGGCCGCGAATCGGCGCTGCCCATCGCCATCGTGCCCATGCCCTACCAGGGCAGCGGGTCGCCGCCGGAAACCGATGTCGCCGCCGTGGTGCGCGCCGACCTGGAACGTTCCGGCGCCTTCCGCACGCTGCCGGAAGGCCACCTGCCGCAGCGCCCGGTGCGCGGCAGCGAGATCGACTTCCCGGCCTGGCGCGCGTTGCGGCAGGACTACCTGGTGGTTGGCCGGGTCGCCGACAGCGGCGACGGCGGTTACAGGGTGGAATACGAACTGCACGACGTGGCCAAGCAGCAGCGCCTGCTGGCCTATGCCGTATCGGCCCGCGGCGGCGCCATGCGCGATGCCGCCCACCAGATGGCCGATGCCATCTACGAGAAGATCCTCGGCGTGCGCGGCGCTTTCTGGACACGCATCGCCTACGTGACCGCCAGCGGGCTGGGGCGTGACACGAAATACGCGCTGGTGGTGGCCGATGCCGATGGCTACAACCCGCAGATCATCGTCAATTCTTCCGAGCCCCTGCTGTCGCCGGCGTGGAGCCCGGATGGCCGCAAGCTGGCCTATGTCAGCTTCGAAGGCGGCAACTCGGCGGTCTATCTCCAGGACATCACCACCGGCGCGCGCGAGCGGGTCTCGGGTTTCCGCGGCATCAACAGCGCCCCGGCATTCTCGCCGGATGGCAGCAAGCTGGCGCTGAGCCTGTCGCGCAGCGGCAATCCGGAAATCTACGTGATGGACATCGCAAGCCGCCAGCTGACCCAGTTGACCCAGCAATCGGGCATCGACACCGAACCGGTGTGGAGCGCGGACGGCGGCACGATCTATTTCGTCTCCGACCGCAGCGGCCGTCCGCAGATCTACCAGATGTCGTCCACGGGCGGCGCGGCCACGCGCATCACGTTCGAGGGCAACTACAACACCAGCCCCTCGCTGTCGCCGGACGATGCCAGGATCGCGATGGTGCAGGGGGGCGGCAACAATTTCCGCATTGCCCTGATGGACCGCAGCTTGCGCGTGCCGCGCTGGTCGCAACTGTCGCCTGGCTCGCTGGACGAATCGCCGAGCTTCGCGCCCAATGGCAGCATGGTGCTGTATGCCGCCCGCGAGGGCGGGCGCGGCGTGCTGTATGCCGTTTCGGCGGATGGGCGGGTTCGCCAGCGCCTGAGCCTGGGGAGCATCGACGTGCGCGAGCCTGCCTGGTCGCCATTCCGCGCTCCGCGGCAAAATTGAGACTACAATCGCGATCCCGCCACCCCTTGACACGCTCGAAGGAATGAACATGAAAACGACTGCACGACTCCTTGTGATTTCCCTGCTGTCCGTCGCGGTACTGGCCGGCTGCCGGACAACCAAGCCCGCCAGCAACCTGACCGTGGTCGACCCCGGTCCGGGCACCGGCGCGGTCACCGATGGCGCCACCACCACCGGCACCTATGGCCCGGGCGACGTGGATACCGATCCCTGCCTGCGCCAGCGCGTCCTGCATTTCGATTTCGACCAGTACGTGGTCCGTCCGGAATACCAGGCGGTGATCGCCTGCCATGCCAAGTACCTGCGTGATCGTCCCTCGGCGCGCCTGACCCTGGAAGGCCACACCGACGAACGCGGCAGCCGCGAGTACAACATGGGCCTGGGCGAGCGCCGCGCCAACGCGGTGTATTCCGCCCTGACGGCCAATGGCGGCTCCAGTGCCCAGCTGACCACGGTGAGCTACGGCGAAGAGCGTCCGGTGGCCACCGGCTCGAATGAAGAAGCCTGGGCGCAGAACCGTCGCGTTGAAATCGTCTACTCCGCCAGGTAATGGGGAGCAGGGCGTCGATGGCGATTCCGTCCGGCATGCGGGCACTCCTGCTGGTTGCGGCGACCCTCGCGGTCGCCGTGCCGGCGCAGGCGCAACGGGTCAGTTTGGCGGACCGGGTGGCGGCGCTCGAGCAGCAGGCCAACAACCCGCAACCCAGGCTCGAGTTGCTCAGCCGCATCGACCAGCTCGAAGGAGAGCTCCGCGAGCTTCGCGAGCAGGTCGAGGTCCAGCAGAACGAGAACCAGCAACTCAGGCAGAGTAGCCGGTCCCAGTATCTGGACCTGGACGACCGCCTGAAGCGCCTTGAGGAAGGGGCGGTTCCCGCAGATGAAGCCGGCGCCGCTGCGTCGGCTGGCCGGACCGGCGCAGCTTCTGCCAGCACGGAAAGGGCGCCGGCGGTGCATGGCGATGCCGGTGCCCAGGCCCGCGCCGGCGACGAGCGCGCCGCCTACGACGTGGCCTTCGATGCACTCAAGACGGGCCGTTATGCCGATTCGGCCCGTTTGTTCAGCAGCTTCCTGGATCTGTATCCGGAAGGGGTGTATGCCCCGAATGCGCTTTACTGGCTGGGCGAGAGCTTCTATGTCACCCAGAACTACCAGATGGCGGCGGAACAGTTCCAGGCATTGATCCAGCGCTATCCCACCCACGACAAGGCGTCCGGGGCATTGTTGAAGCTCGGGTTGTCCGAATTCGGCCTGGGTAATGCGGAAGCTGCCGAGCAGACGCTGGAATCGGTGATTGCCAGATACCCCGGCAGCGACGTGGCCCGCACGGCCGACGATCGCCTGCGCTCCATCCGGGTCAGCCGCCTGCGCTGATCCACGACGCTTTTCCTGCCCGTTGCCGCAAGCCGGGACGGGTGCCGTCCTGAAGCGGCGCCATAATCGCTCCGATGAACGCCATCCCCCGTGAAACCGCCGCCGCCCAGGATCGCCTGAAGCTGACGGAAATCTTCCTTTCCCTGCAGGGCGAGGCGGATGCGGCCGGCTGGCCGACGGTGTTCGTGCGCCTGACCGGCTGTCCGCTGCGCTGCCAGTATTGCGATACCGAGTACGCCTTCCATGGCGGGCAGTGGTGGGACATCGACGCGATCCTGGCCGAAGTGGCCGGGTACGGCGTGCGCCACGTCTGCGTCACCGGCGGCGAGCCGCTGGCGCAGAAGCGCTGCCTGCAATTGCTGGAACGCCTGTGCGATGCCGGTTACGACGTCTCGCTGGAGACCTCGGGCGCCATCGACATCGGCGCGGTCGACCCGCGCGTTTCGCGAGTCGTGGACCTGAAGACGCCCGGTTCGCGCGAGATGGCGCGCAACCGGATGGAGAACATTCCGCTGCTGACGCCGCGCGATCAGGTCAAGTTCGTGATCTGCAATCGCGACGACTACGACTGGGCGAAGGGTATGTTGGCCGAATATCGTCTCCCCGAGCGCTGCGATGTGCTGTTCTCGCCCAGCAAGTCCGAGTTGGCTCCGCGCGACCTGGCCGACTGGATCGTCGCCGACCGCCTGCCGGTGCGTTTCCAGATGCAATTGCACAAGCTGCTGTGGAATGACGAACCGGGACGGTGAGACCCCGTCGCCTGTATTCAAACCTGTAGGAGCGGCCTTGGCCGCGATCGCCTTTCGCGGTAAAGCCCCTCGCGGCCAAGGCCGCTCCTACAGATCGCCATCGTCGAACGTGCAGCCGACGGTACGGTCGATCATCCTTTAGAATTTCGTCATGAAGAAAGCCGTTGTTCTCGTTTCCGGTGGCATGGATTCCGCCACCGTCCTGGCCATTGCCCGCGAGCGCGGGTTCGCCGTGCATGCGCTCAGCGTGAGCTACGGACAGCGGCATACCTCCGAACTGGCGGCGGCCGACCGGGTCGCACACGTGCTGGGTGCGGTGGCGCACAAGACCGTCACGGTCGACCTGCGCACCATCGGTGGATCGGCGCTCACCGACGACATCGAGGTGCCCGAGGCCGGCAGCGCCGGCATTCCGGTGACCTATGTGCCGGCACGCAATACCGTCATGCTGTCGGTGGCGCTGGGCTGGGCGGAGGTGCTGGGCGCCGCGGACATCTTCTGTGGCGTCAATGCGGTGGATTATTCCGGCTATCCGGATTGCCGGCCGGAATTCATCGAAGCCTTCGAGCGGCTTGCCAACCTGGCCACCAAGGCCGGCGTGGAAGGCGCGGGCATCCGCATCCATGCGCCGCTGATCCGGATGAGCAAGGCCGATATCGTCCGCGAAGGCGTGCGCCTGGGCGTGGATTTCGGCCAGACCGTGTCGTGCTATCGCGCCGACGGGCAGGGCCGTGCCTGCGGTCATTGCGATGCCTGCAGCCTGCGCGCGGCCGGGTTCGCCGATGCCGGCGTGGCCGATCCCACCCGCTACGCCTGATTTCGCGGCGGCGGCGTTCGTGGGTTAGAATCCGCATCCCCGGTGCAAGGCCGGGCGTGCTAACGGGCCGTTAGCTCAGTCGGTAGAGCATCGGACTTTTAATCCGCTGGTCGATGGTTCGAATCCATCACGGCCCACCATTTCAACGATGGATTTCCCGTAGCTCATCATCCAGGCGCGTTGCGACGCGTTCGGACTGGCGGTTGCGTCAGGTGGATCGCGGCGCGGTTCGAATCCATCACGGCCCACCATTTCAACGATGGATTTCCCGTGGCTCATCATCCGGACGCGTTCGGGGCGTTGGTACGTCGCGGCGCGGCGACGTGCGTCCCTCCGGATGAGTCAGCGGCGGGGTGCCCGGTGTGATACGGGTCGCGGACCGGGACCATGGAAGCCGGGGCCATCGTACTGGTCGACGTTGATGTTGATGTTGAAGGTGCGGGAGTCACCGTCACCATCGACCCGTTCCTTGCAGTAGTTGATGTTGGCGGCGTTCCAGTGACTGTTGCCGCCGCGGTTTGAATAGCCGATGCCGGTGCTGAAGTTGCCGGTGATGTCCCGTTCCTCGCCGTTCGGAGCGGTTGGACAGCGCGAGCGCGCGACGACGGTCTCCCCGGCCGTACGTGCCGGCCTGCCGGAGGTGTCGCCATACCAGGTGCCGGGCGGATCGTTCAGGTAGGAGGCAGCGCTGGCCTGCGGCAGGCTCAGGTCGAGAGCCTCGGCATCAGGTGCCGAGGCATCCGTCTGCTGCGCCCAAGCGGGTGCGGCGAGCAACAGGACGAACGGCAGGCTGCAGGATTTCATGGCGGGATCGCGGCAGGGTCGATCACCGCAAACTAGCAAGCGATGCTTGAATGCCGGCTGTCGTGGAGAGCGGATTCCTGTGTCGATGTTGGCGGGAATCGCATCGGGTGTCTCAGCCTTGCTCCCTGACCACGCCCAGCACCTGTTCGCCGTAGCGCTCCAGCCTGGTACCGCCGATCCCGCCGATGCGGGCGAGTTGGTCCAAGGTCTGCGGGCGATGTTCGGCGATGTTGCGCAGGGTGCTGTCGTGGAAGATGACGTAGGCCGGCACGTTCTGTTCGCGCGCCAGTTGGGCGCGCAGTTCGCGCAGGGCGTTGAACAGCGGCAGGTCGCCGGGTTGCACCGGCAGGCCGCTGCGCGGGCTGCGGTCGCGCTCGCGTTCGCGCGCTGGCGGGAGTTCCTTGCGCAGCATGACGGTCTGCCGGCCGCCGAGCACGGCGCGGCTGGCGTCGGTCAGGCGCAGGCTGCCGAAGCCTTCGGCGTCCACCGCCAGCAGGCCGTTGGCGACCAGTTGCCGGAATACGCCGCGCCAGGTCCTCGCATCCAGGTCCGCGCCGATGCCGTAAGTGCTGATGCGGTCGTGGCCGAACTGGCGGATGCGTTCGCTCTCGCTGCCGCGCAGGATGTCGATCAGATGCGCGGCGCCGAAGCGCTGGCCGCTGCGATACACGCAACTCAGGGCTTTCTGCGCGGCCACGGTGGCGTCCCAACTGGCGGCC
Organism: uncultured Pseudoxanthomonas sp.; assembly: GCA_964562135.1. Classification (GTDB taxonomy): domain Bacteria; phylum Pseudomonadota; class Gammaproteobacteria; order Xanthomonadales; family Xanthomonadaceae; genus Pseudoxanthomonas_A. The sequence continues at coordinate 23,977 of CAZLSG010000007.1, forward strand.
GGGTGCAGGCAGTTGTCGCAGTTGCCGCAGGCATCCGGGTAGTTTTCGCCGAAGCCGGCCAGCAGCACCTGCCGCCGGCACTGCATGGATTCGCAGTAGCCCAGCAACTGGTCCAGCTTGCGCCGTTCCAGCCGCTTGCGCTCCTCGCCGGCTTCGGACTGTTCGATCATCTGCTTGAGCAGCACCACGTCGCCCAGGCCGTAGCACAGCCAGGCCTCGGCGGGTTCGCCGTCGCGGCCTGCGCGGCCGGTTTCCTGGTAATAGCCTTCCAGCGATTTGGGCAGGTCCATGTGCGCGACGAAGCGCACGTCCGGCTTGTCGATGCCCATGCCGAAGGCGATGGTGGCGACCATGACGATGCCGTCCTCGCGCAGGAAGCGGCGCTGGTTGGCGGCACGTACTTCGGCATCGAGTCCGGCGTGATAGGGCAGCGCGGCGAAGCCTTTCTCCGACAGCAGTTGCGCGGTCTGATCCACCTTGCGCCGGGACATGCAATAGACGATGCCGGCCTCGTCGCGATGGGCGGCGAGGAAATCCAGCAGTTGCCGCTTGCCGTTGTCCTTCTGCACCACGTTGTAGCGGATGTTGGGGCGGTCGAAGGAACTGACGAAGCGGCGTGCGCCGTCCAGTTGCAGGCGTTCGGCGATCTCGCGCTGGGTGGGCGGGTCGGCGGTGGCGGTCAGGGCCACGCGCGGTATCTGCGGCCAGCGCTCGTGCAGGACGGTCAGTTGCCGGTATTCCGGGCGGAAATCGTGACCCCACTGCGAAACGCAATGGGCTTCATCGATGGCGAACAGGGCGATGCGGGCGCGGTCCAGCAGCGACAGGAAGCGTGGGGTCAGCAGGCGTTCGGGCGCCACGTACAGCAGGTCCAGTTCCCCGGCCTGCAGTTCGCTTTCCACCCGGCCGGCCGATTCCGCATCCAGTGACGAATTGAGGAAAGCGGCGCGCACGCCGGCCTGGCGCAGCGCTTCCACCTGGTCCTGCATCAGCGCGATCAGCGGCGAGACGATGATGCCGGTGCCTTCGCGCAACAGTGCCGGGATCTGGTAGCAGAGCGATTTGCCGCCACCGGTGGGCATCAGCACCAGCGCATCGCCACCATCGGTGACATGTCCGACGATGGCCTGCTGCTCGCCGCGGAAGCTGGCGTAGCCGAAGGTGTGTTGCAGTACGTCCTGTGCGGTCCGATCCATGCGGTGAAGGATAACGTCCGGCGGGCAAGGCCCGGTAAGGAAAACGCCCGACCAGGGGTCGGGCGTCCGTGCAAAACGGGGTCGGAAAAGGCCTATTGCAGCAGCGAGCGCAGCATCCAGGCGTATTTCTCGTGGGTCTGCAGGCGTTGCGTCAGCAGGTCCTCGGTGGGCGCGTCGTCGGCATCGTCGGCGATTTCCAGCACGTCGCGCGCGGTGCGGCAGACGGCCTCGTTGCCCACCACGAGCTGGCGGACCATTTCGCGCCAGTCCGCGCTGTCGGTCAGGCCAGGTTCCTCCGTGATCGATGACAATGCCACGAACTCGCGATAGGAGCCGGGTGCGTTGAAGCCCAGCGCGCGGATGCGTTCGGCGATGTCGTCCAGCGCGGTCCACTGTTCGTTGTACTGGGTCTCGAACATGGTGTGCAGCGAATTGAACATCGGCCCGGTGATGTTCCAGTGGAAGTTGTGCGTCTTCAGGTAGAGGGTGTAACTGTCGGCCAGGAAGCGCGACAGGCCGTCGGCTATCTTCTTGCGTTCCTTGGCGTTGATGCCGATGTCGATGCCGGGTGCGGCGACTTCGGCGATTGCGGTGGACGCGGGGGCAGCCTTTTTCGCGGGCTTGCCGGCGGGTTTGGACTTGCGGGGTTTGGTCTTGGCCATGCGACTCTCCTGCGGGTGGGTTGCGTCACAATACTCACCCTAGGACATGGGGCATGACGGAAGTGTTTCAAGTGCGTTGAACGATGAATTCCCCCGGAAATCCCCTGCCACGACACCTGGAGTCCGCGCGCAAGGCCATCGATTCGGCCATGAGCCGGGACCGTGGCCGCCTGCATGGCCTGTGGTCGCGCTGGCGCGCCAGTCCGGGCGACGCGGCGGCGCGCGAAAACTTCGACAAGGCGCTGGCGGTTTCCGTGGCCAGGCGCGAAGCGCGGGCCGCACGGGTGCCGGAGGTCTCGCTGGACGAATCGCTGCCCATCGCCCGCGAAGGCGAACGCATCGTCGAGCTGATCCGCCGCCATCCGGTGGTGGTGGTGGCCGGCGAGACCGGCTCCGGCAAGACCACCCAGTTGCCCAAGCTGTGCCTGGCGGCCGGGCGCGGCGTGGCCGGCATGATCGGCTGCACCCAGCCGCGCCGGATCGCCGCCCGTTCGGTGGCGCGGCGCGTGGCCGAGGAGCTGGGGACGGAGATCGGCCGTGGCGTGGGCTACCAGGTGCGCTTCACCGACCAGGTGGGCGAGGATACCCACGTCAAGTTCATGACCGACGGCATCCTGTTGGCGGAGATCGCCAGCGACCGCTGGCTGTCGGCCTACGACACGATCATCATCGACGAAGCGCACGAGCGCAGCCTCAACATCGACTTCCTGCTCGGCTACCTGAAGCAGCTGCTGCGCAAGCGCCGCGACCTGAAGATCATCGTGACCTCGGCGACCATCGATACCGAGCGCTTCGCCCGTCATTTCGGCGATGCGCCGGTGATCGGCGTGGAGGGACGCGCCTATCCTGTCGAGGTGCGTTACCGGCCATTGGAAGGCGGGGGGGATGGCGGCGAAGAAGGCCGCGTCGGCGACCGCACCGTCAACGACGCCATCGTCGCCGCCATCGACGAGATCACCCGCGCCGATCCGCGCGGCGACGTGCTGCTGTTCCTGCCCGGCGAGCGCGAAATCCGCGATGCCCATTTGGCACTGGAGAAGCGCAAATACCGCGAGACCGAAGTGCTGCCGCTGTACGCGCGGCTGTCCGCGAGGGACCAGGACCGGGTGTTCAACCCCGGGCCGAAGCGTCGGCTGGTGCTGGCCACCAACGTGGCCGAGACCTCGCTGACCGTGCCGCGCATCCGCTACGTGGTCGATCCCGGGCACGCGCGGGTCAAGCGCTACAGCGCGCGGCAGAAGCTGGACCGCCTGCACATAGAGCCGGTCAGTCAGGCCAGCGCCAACCAGCGCAAGGGCCGCTGCGGACGCATTGCCGACGGCATTTGCTATCGCCTGTATCCGGAAGCGGATTTCCAGTCGCGGCCGGAGTTCACCGATCCGGAAATCCGGCGTTCGTCGCTGGCCGGAGTGATCCTGCGCATGCTGCACCTGGGGCTAGGGAAGGTCGAGGACTTTCCGTTCCTCGAGCCGCCCGATGAGCGCGCCATCGCCGATGGCTGGCAGCAGTTGGGCGAACTGGGGGCCATCGACAAGGACCGCGGGCTGACCGCCATCGGCAGGCAGATGGCGCGGCTGCCGGTGGACGTGAAGCTGGCGCGGATGCTGGTGGCCGCGCAGCGGCATGGCTGCCTGCGCGAAATGACCGTGATCGCCGCCTTCCTCGGCATCCAGGACCCGCGCGAGCGTCCGCCGGAGGCGCGCGAGGCGGCGGACAACGCGCATGCGAAGTTCGCCGATCCGCGTTCGGAATTCGTCGGCATCCTGCGCTTGTGGCAGGACTACCGGCAGGCGCACGAGGAGCTCACGCAATCGAAGCTGCGCGACTGGTGCGAACGGCATTTCCTCGGCTTCCTGCGCATGCGCGAGTGGCGCGAGTTGCACCGGCAGTTGATCGTGCTGTGCGAAGAGTTGAAGTGGGAACCCGGCGAAGTTTCCGCGCTGCTGGCCGCCGATGCGCCGGAGAAGGCCCGCAATGCCGCGTACATGGCCCTGCACCGTACGTTGATCGCCGGCCTGCCCACGCAGATCGGCCACCGCACCGAGAAAGGCGACTACCAGGCGCCGCGGCAGCGCCGGTTCCAGATATTCCCCGGCTCGGTGCTGGCGCGGAAGCCCGCGCCGTGGCTGCTGGCGGCCACCCTGCTGGATACCCAGCGCGTGTGGGGCCTGACCAACGCCGCCATCGAGCCGGATTGGGCCATCGCCGAACTGCCGCACCTGCTGATGCGCAAGCACTTCGACCCGCACTGGTCGCGCGCGCAGGGACATGTGCTGGCCTCGGAGCAGATCAGCCTGTTCGGACTGGTGCTGGCGCCGCGCAAGCCGGTGCATTACGGGCGCATCGCGCCGGTGGAGGCGCACGACATCTTCGTCCGGCAGGCGCTGGTGACCGGTGAGATCAACGCGCGCGCCGGTTTCGTCGCCGACAACCTGAAGACGCTGGAGCAGGCGCGCGAGGAAGAGGCCAAGCTGCGCCGTGCCGGCCTGGTGGCCGACGAGGACTGGCAGGCGCGCTGGTACCTGGACCGGGTGCCGCCGGACATCCATTCCGCCGCGGGACTGGACGCCTGGTGGAAGGCGCTGGCGCCGGACAAGCGCCGCGCACTGCACTGGTCGCTGGCCGACCTGCTGCCGGGCGAGGGCAGCGAAGAGGACCGCTACCCGAAGTATTTCGCACTGGGCGATGCGCGCTTGCCGCTGCACTACAAGTTCGAGCCGGGCGCGCCCGACGATGGCGTGACCCTGGAGGTTCCGTTGCACCTGCTCAATGCGCTGGATCCGGCGCGACTGTCGTGGCTGGCGCCGGGCTTCATCGCCGACAAGGCCGCCGGCCTGATCCGCGGCCTGCCCAAGGCGATGCGCCGCAATTACGTGCCGGCGCCGGACTTCGGCCGCGCGTTCTTCGAAGCCTTCCCCAAGCCGACCGCCGACGACATCCGCGGCGAACTGGCGCGTTTCCTGTCGCGCGCTACCGGGGCCAGCGTCAGTGCGCTGGATTTCGATGAGGCCGCGCTGGAACCGCATCTGCGCATGAACCTGCGCCTGCGCGAGGACCCGCGCGGCAAGGGCGACGGGCGCGTGCTGGCGGAATCGCGCGATCTGGAAGACCTGCGCGTCCGTTTCGGCGAGCGCGCCGGGCGGATGTTCGCGGCGCGGGCGGGACGCGCGATGGCGGCCGCCGGACTGCGCGAGTTCCCGGCGCAACCGATTCCCGAACAAGTCCCGGGGGAAGCCGGGGTGCCCGCCTATCCCGCCCTGCGTGACGATGGCGAGAGCGTGGCGTTGCAAGTCTTCGCGGATCACGCGGAAGCCGGCGGTTCGCATCCGCTCGGCGTGCGCCGGCTGCTGGAAATCGCATTGGCCGACAAGCTGAAACAGGCGCGCAAGCAATTGCCGGTGTCGCCCAAGACCGGCCTGCTGTATGCCGCGATCGAGTCGCAGGAACGCCTGCGCGGCGACATCGTCGATGCCGCCCTGAATGCGGTGCTGGCGGAAGGCCTGGGCGATATCCGCGACCGCGTCGCTTTCGAGCGCCGCCGCGATGAGGCAGGCCGCCGCTTGTTCGGCGAGGCGATGGAGCGGTTGAAACTGGCCGAGGCCATCCTGGCCGGGGTGGCCGCGCTGAGGCCGGAACTCGAAGCGCCGCTGATGGGCTGGGCGCGCGGCAACCTCGATGATTTGCACGATCAGCTGGCAGCGCTGGTGCATCCGGGTTTCCTGCGCGAAACGCCTGCCGACGCGCTGGCGCAATTCCCGCGCTACCTGAAGGCGATGAAGCTGCGCGCCGAACGCGCCAAGCGCGACCCGGCCAAGGACCAGGCGCGGATGCTGGAGATCAAGCCGTTTGCCGATGCATGGCGCGAAGCAACGATCATCGGCACGGCGGGCCAGCCCGGGTGGCAGGCGCTGCGCTGGGAGCTGGAAGAACTGCGCGTATCGGTATTCGCCCAGGAACTGGGCGCGCGCACGGGTGTTTCGCCGAAGAAACTCGCGCAGCGCCTGCAGGCGCTGCGCGGGCAGGGCATCACTTGATGCGGCGGACCTTGGCCTGGGTGTTGTAGCCGTCGATCTTCATGTACCAGACGCCCATGACGCCGGGCCGGATGGTGACTTTCGGATCGGTCTTGCGCGCGCCGGCCAGCGAGGCGGGTTCGGTCTGCTCCCAGACCTGGCCGTTTTCGAGGGTGTAGGACCTGCCCTTCGGGCCGAAGCCCCTGAACTCGCCGACGATGCTGCTGACAATCGGCTCGCTGGAGCCGAAATCGAAGAAACCGCGGTTTTTTTCCACGACTTCCTTGCGTCCTTCCTCGCGGGCCTGTTCAACCGCGGCGGCGGTCTCCGCGCCCACCTTGCGTTGCAGCCAGGCGTTCAGCGCGGCCAGTTCGGCCGGGCTCAGCTTGTCCAGGCCGGCGGCCTTGAATTCTTCGGCGGTCATCTGTTGTTTCAGGTCGCCGGCCTGCGCGTTGCCGGCCGCCGTTTGCGCCCAGGCCAGCGGCGCCATGGCGGACAGTGCGGCGAAAAACAGGAAGCTGCGGATCTTCATCATGTCTGTTCCTCGGGACGAACGGCCGGTAGTGTAGCCGTATCCGAATCGAACCGAAGGTTTGCCCGGTCAACACGACATGACGGCGTCAGCCCTATCCCTGGACAGCCTGTTGCAACGCCCGGCCATGGCGCCGGTCGCGCCGCCGCTGCGCGATGCCGTCCGGCAGGTTGCGGCACTCGCCATGGATGATTCAGGCGCCGATCCGCCGCCGGTGCTGGCCGATACCCTGGACCTGCTGGCCGGCCTGTCCGCCGATGGCGAAGTGTTGGCGGCGGCATTGCTGTCGGGCCTGCCCGGTGCGCGGGCGCAGGTCCTGGAACAGTTGCGTGCGCATCATCCGGGCGTGGTGGCACTGGTGGAGGGGCAGGCGGCGGCGGAGCAGGTATGGGCGTTGCATGCGGAGCAGGCTGATACCCGCAACAGCGAAGGCCTGCGCCGGCTGTTGCTGGCCATCGTGCGCGACCTGCGCGTGGTGCCGATCCTGCTTGCCCGGCAACTGGCGCGGATGCGCGCGGCCGAACGCCTGCCGGAACAGGAACGGCGCACCCTGGCGCAACTGACCCGCGACATCCATGCGCCGCTGGCCAACCGGCTGGGCATCTGGCAACTGAAATGGGAATTGGAAGACCTCGCCTTCCGCTACCTGGAGCCGGACACCTACCACGGCATCGCCCGGCAACTGGACGAAAAACGCACCGGTCGCGAGCGTTATATCGAAGCAGTAAAGACGGCGCTGGAGCATGCCTTGTCCGGGCACGGCATCGCCGCCGACATCAGCGGACGCCCGAAGCACATCTACAGCATCTGGCGGAAGATGCAGCGCAAGCAGGTGCCGATGGAGGAACTCTACGACCTGCGCGCCGTGCGCGTGGCGGTGGACGACGTGGCCGCCTGCTACGCCGCGCTGGGCGTGGTGCATGCGTTGTGGGCGCCGGTTCCCAGCGAGTTCGACGATTACATCGCCCGCCCCAAGGCCAACGATTACCGTTCCCTGCATACCGCCGTGGTGGGCCCGGAGGGACGGACCCTGGAAGTGCAGATCCGCACGCAAGAAATGCACGCGCAGGCCGAACTGGGCGTGGCCGCGCACTGGAAGTACAAGGAAGGCAAGGGCGGCGGCGACGCCTTCGACCGCAAGATCGCGTGGATGCGGCGCCTGCTGGAGCAGGCCGGCGAAGCCGGCGACGGGCTCAGCGAAGGCCTCGGCGACGAACTGGCGGAAGAGCGCATCTACACGTTGACGCCGAAGGGCGAGGTGATCGACCTGCCGCGCGGCGCCACGCCGCTGGACTTCGCCTACCACGTGCACACCATGGTCGGGCACCGTTGCAGGGGCGCCAAGGTCAACGGCCGCATCGTGCCGCTGGGCCACAAGCTGCAAAGCGGCGACCGCGTGGAGGTGCTGACCGCGAAGGAAGCGGATCCGCGCCGCGACTGGCTGCTGCCGTCCAGCGGCTACCTGGCAAGCGGCCGCGCCCGCGACAAGGTCCGCGCCTGGTTCCACAAGCTGGACCACGCCCGCAACGTGCAGGCCGGACGCGACATGCTGGACCGGGAACTGAAGCGGCTGGGGCTGCAACAGGCCGACCTGTCCACGGTGCTCAAGCGCTTCCACGTGGCCGGCATCGATGACCTATACATCCAGGTGGCCCTGGGCGATGTCGGTTGCAACCAGGTGGGCCGCGCCCTGCACGAGGAACAGCGCGCGCCGGCCCAGCCCGCCGCGCCGGCCTTGCCGCCGCGCCCGCAACGGCGTCCGCAGGCGTCCGCGCAAACCGGCTTCACCGTGCAGGGCGTGGGCAACCTGCTGGTGCAACTGGCGCGTTGTTGCCAGCCGGTGGCGGGCGAGGCCATCGCTGGCTACCTGACCCGCGGGCGCGGGGTGACGGTGCACCGCGAGGATTGCGCGGCCTTCCTGCGCCTGTCCGCCGCCCATCCGCAACGCGTGTTGCCGGTGGAGTGGGGACGCAGCGGCGGTGGTTACGAAGTCGACGTGAGGATCGACGGCATGGACCGCAAATGGCTGTTGAAGGACATCACCACCCTGATCGCCCAGGAAGAGGCGCACGTGCTGGACATCCACAGCGATCAACGCGAAGGTGGCGGCAAGGTGCATCTGCGCTTGCGCCTGCGGGTGGAGGACTTTGGGCAACTGTCCACCCTGCTCGGCAAGCTGGATGCCTTGCCCGGGGTGCATGCGGCGCGACGTTCAGGCTGAACCGGTACTCTGTGTTCCGTGACTGCGCCCATCGGTCCAAGCGGAAAACCAGATCGTCCTGCCGTCGCCATCGCCGTGCCGGCGTGGCGCAACCGCGGATACTGGCGTTGGGTGCTGGCCTTGCTGGGTGCGCTGGCCTTGCTGGTGGTCCTGTTCCGGCAACCACTGCTGGAAGCGGTGTGGCCGGAGACGCGCGTGCAGCGCTTGCTGGACGAAGCGGAAACTGCATTGGCGCAAGGGCGCCTGAGCGACGCCGACGGCAGCGGCGCCCGCGAGCGTTTCGAAGCGGCGCTGGCGCTGGATACCGATCGCGGCGAAGCCCGCAACGGGTTGGCGCGCGTCGCGCTGGCGGCGCTGGAACAGGCGGGCCCGGCCATCGATGCCGACCGTTTCGACGAAGCCCGCGCGTTGTTGCGGCTTGCCCGCGACTTGCAGGTGCCGCGCGCCCCCGCCGATGCGGTGGCGGCGCGATTGCAATCGCGGCAAGCCGGCCACGCGCAACTGGACGAACGCCTGCAGCAGGCGCAGGCGGCGCTGGCGGCGGGCCGCCTGGATGGCGCGCCCGATGCGGCATTGCCGCTGTTCCAGGGCGTGCTGGGCGTGCAGCCGAACCACATGCAGGCCCTGGAAGGGCGCGAGGATGCGCTATCCGACTTGCTGCGCCAGGTCGCGCCCTTGATCGACGCGGGCGAGCTGGCAAAAGCCTCCGATCTCATCGTACGGGCCAATGCGTACGACGCCGGGCATGCGGACTTGCCGGAAACGCGCGCGCGGTTGGCGCAGGCCATCGAACAGCGCAGCCGCCGGATCGGCAACGACCTGCGTCGCGGCCGGCTGGAAGCGGCGTTGCGCGGTTACGAAGATGCGATGCGGGCGGCGCCTTCCGACGAGGCGATCCGGCAACAGGGCGAGCGGATCGGCACCGCCCATGCGCAGCGGGCCATCCGCGAAGCGGCGGATTTCCGCTTCGAGGCGGCGGCTGCCAGCCTGCGCACGGCGCGGTTGCTGGCGCCGCAGTCGACGGACGTGGCCGAAGCCGAACAGCGCCTGTCCGCCGCCCGCCAGTCGCAGGCCCGCCTGGGGCCATCCCTGCCGCCGCAGGAGCGCCAGCGCAGGGTGCGCACGTTGCTGGAAGAGATGGCGCAGGCCGAATCCCGCGGCGACTGGTTGACTCCGCCAGGCGCCAGCGCCTACGACAAACTGCGCGCCGCACAGGCGTTTGCGGCCGACGATGAGCAGGTGTGCCAGGCGGCGGAACGCCTGTTGCCCGCGATCCGGCAATGCTTCCAAACCGAGTTGCGCAGCAACCGGGTCCGTCGCGCGCAGGCGTGTTTCGATGCATGGAAAACCCTGGGCACGGCCGACCCGCAATTGCCCGCGGCAGCGAGCAGCCTGGCCGCTAAATGGATGGACATAGGAGAAGAGCAATTGCGGGCGGGGAATGTCGCTTTTGCGCAGCATGCCGTCAGCGAAGCGCGCAAGCTCAATCCCGGCCTGCAGGGACTCGACGAGTTCTCGGCCAGGGTGAGGAATGCAGTGCCGGATGGAAACTGAAAGACACGGGTGTCGTGCCTGCCCGGCAGGCGCCTTGCTCGCAACCTGTGGCAAACGAGGGCCAGCGGATCATTTCACGATCGTTTGAAGGTGCTGCTCGATGCGTTCGGCAAGTCGTTGCCAGCTGAATGCCGCAATCGATTCGTCATGGGTCGGGAATGAGGGCAGCGTGCCCGTGATCTTTGCTTGCCGCAATTGCCGGAGCGTTTCCGCTATGGCGTCGGAATCGTTGTCGCATTGCCAGCCGCGGCCCGTTTCCACGAGCAGGCTGTCGGCCATGCTCGCGCCGGGTCCCAGGTGCAGAATGGGCCGGCCCGATCCCAGGTATTCATAGAACTTTCCGGGCACCTGCGCGGGGTCTTCGTTCGCGATGTTCACGAGCACGTCGGCTTGGCGTTGCCGCGCGAGGGCCTCCTTGTGCGGCAGGAATCCGAGCAGGCGGATCTGTTCGGGCATGCGCTTTGCGCAGGCAAGAATGTCTTCCGGAACGGTGATGGCCGCGATGCTGAGACGGACTCCGGGATTCTGCCTCAGTGCGGCCAGCAGTGAGTCCGCCTTCCTGAAACTGTAGAAGCTGCCCGTGTAAAGCAATTCGAGTTGCGGGGAGGCCGTTTCCTGTTCCGAAGGCCGGTTTTCCGGGGCGGCCGCATCGAATCCCTGCTGGACGACGGAGATGCGGGCGTCGCGACCATGGCGGGAAGCCAGCAGCTCCATGGCGTGAATGTTGGTGACCACCACGTGATCGGCAAGTTCGCACACTTTGCGTTCGAGCTTGAACGACCTTTTCGTCCAGCGCGAGGGCGTGTAAGGGGCGAGCACCGGGTCTCCCAAGTCCGCCAGCCAGGGGTAGCCGGCGCGCTTGGCGATGAGTCCCAGCTCGAGCGTGGTGGCCGGCTCGTGCGAACTGATGATGGCATCGGGCTGGAGCGCGGGCAGCAGTTTCCTGAGCGCCCATTTGGTCGAAGGTTTCCATTCCCCGCGTATGTCGGGGAACCAGTACCAGGCCGAAATGGCCTGGAGCCGCTCGGATATGCCCTGTTTCCAGCTGCGTGGCGGGCGCAATGCAGCCTGTTCCGACTGCCGGGCGGACGGTGCGTGCCCGGTGGACCGGCGGCGGTCGATTTTTTTCTGCTTTTGTTCCCGGCGGAGTGCGAGCAGTCCCCGGAATGGGCCGGCAAAGGTACGGTGAATCCGGATCGTGGCCGGCAAGTCGGGGAGCCCGGGTGTCGTGCCCCCCAGGTTCACCGTAAGCACGTGGATTTCGTGTCCGCGCGCGGCCAGTTCACGGCAAAGATATGTCCAGCGCAGGGACTGAGGCGACGGACTGGGCGGAAATTCGTATGCGATGAGAAGTAGGCGCATCTGCCTCAGCCCGCCGACCGGTCTTGCGAAGGATTGCCGGCCAGGCTGGACCCCAATGCCGCTTCGATCGCGGGAGCAATGGCCGCGGTCGAAAAATGGCTGCGGACGTTGTCCTGCCCATTGCGGGAAATCAGGCTCCAGAGCGCTTCGTCTTCATGCAACCGGAGGGCCGCCTGCGCGAAAGCGGTGGCGGAATCGGCGATCAATACATCGCGTCCGTGCTCGAGGTGCATGCCCTCGGCTCCGCATGCAGTGGTGATCACGGGCAGCCCGTGCGCCATCGCCTGGCTGATTTTCCCCTTGACTCCCGCGCCGAACCTGAGTGGCGCAACGGCTGCGCGGCAGGAAGAGAGGAGCGGATCGAGATCCGGAACATGTCCGTGCCAGATGATGCCATCGACCGGACGGTCCGCACCCACAGCCGACTCCAGGCCGGCGCCGACCATGTGCAGCCGTGCATCGGGACGGGTCTTCCGCATCGAGGGGAAAATGTCATCGGCCAACCATCGCGCGGCATCCACGTTCGGCGGGTGCTGGGCGCTGCCGACGAAAAGGAAATCCTGCCGCTGACCGAATCCGGCGACGTTTTCCCCGATGTCGTGAAGGTTCGCGACTGTCCCGATCCGGGCCGTCGGCATGAGCCCGTGCAGACGTTCCCGCTCTGCCGTACTGACGACCCAGGTCGTATCCGCCCGGGATATCGCGAGGAGTTCGCGGGCCCGGGTCGTATCGGCCAGCCTTTGCAGTTTCCGGTCCCGGCGCAATTCGGCCTCGCGCTGCTCGCGCAGGTGGTGCAGGTCGACGGTATCGAAGATGCGCCTGATCCACGGTGTTTGGCGTACAAGCAGCGGCAGCCAGTATTCGGCCAGGTGGTAGCGGCAGACGATCACGGCATGGTACTGCCCGGCACCGGAGAGAAAGGTGCGCGGGTAATGGCCGGATTCGGCATGGACGGGGATCCCCAGGTCATTCAGTGCGGCAATGGCCGGATCATCCCACGAAACGGCTCTTTCCGAACGGAATTCCACCGCATACCCCATGTCCCGCATCAGCCGCATCACGTTGAATGCGCGCATGGAGCCGGAGTCCCTGTCCGGCTGCGGCAACGATGCATCGACCCAAAGGATCCGTTTCCGCCCTTCTTCCCGGACTGCGTTGATGTCCGGGCGGGGGGGGGGCGGTGCGCTCCGGTCATGACCGGGCGCAGCACGCCATCCCTGCAGGGTCCTGGTGAGGCCGCGCGACCGGATCGCCACCCGGGCGCGGTGGAGCCGCGAGACCGATCGCCGCCAATGGAACAACAGAAAACTGAACGGAATATGTGGGATAGGCATTTGCAAAATGAATGGCGGAGTGTCCGGCCCTGCCGTAAAAGGGGCGGCTGGGCTAGACTCGGCGGACCTTCCATTGTCCCATCCCTGTGGCCCGTTACGACTACGAAGACGACGATCGCGACGACGAAAAGGGAGGCTGGTCCGCCTGGCGTCGTCGGCTGACCACCTGGGGATTGGCCGCCATCGGGCTGGGCCTGGGTTTCATGATCCCCTACATGTTGTACCTGAACCTTCAGGTCAGCCAGCGTTTCGGCACCTTGCAGTGGCAGATTCCCACGCGCGTGTATGCCCGCCCGCTGGTGCTGGCGCCGGGCCTGGCGATGGACGCCAAAACCCTGCAGGTGGAACTGGACGCGGCCGCGTATCGCGACGACGGCGAAGGCAAGGCGCCCGGCACCTATGCCGTGGACGGCGGCCGCTTCGTGGTATCCAGCCGCGGCTACATGGACGTGGACGGCAAGGTCGCGCCGCGCCGGGTGCAGGTGTCGTTGTCCGGCGGGCGGGTCTCCGGCCTGCGCGATGCGGACGACAACAAGAGCATCAAGGCGGCGCGGCTGGATCCGGCGCGGATCGCCACGCTGTATGGCCAGAAGCAGGAGGAACGGCGGCTGGTGCAGGTGGAGGAGGTGCCCGACCTGCTGGTCACCGGCCTGCAGGCGGTGGAGGACGAGGATTTCGCGCGCCACCACGGCATCGACCTCAGCGGCATCGCCCGCGCGGCCTGGGTCAACCTGCGCAGCGGCAAGGTCTCGCAGGGCGGCAGTACCATCACCCAGCTGCTGGCGCGCAGCGGCCTGCTGGGCATCGGCAAGGAACAGACCTTCGCCCGCAAGTTCAACGAAATCCTGTATGCCCTGATCCTGGAAGCGCGCTACGACAAGCGAACCATCCTGGAGACTTTCTTCAACCAGGTGTACCTGGGCCAGCGCGGCAACCAGGCCATCCACGGCGTGTCCGCCGCCGCCGAATTCTGGTTCGGGCGCGACCTGGATTCGCTGACCACCGAGCAGATCGCGCTGATGATCGCGATGGTGAAAGGGCCGTCGTACTACGACCCGCGCCGCAATCCGGAACGGGCGAAGGAGCGTCGCGATTTCGTGCTGGGCAAGCTGCACGAGAACAAGCTGATCGACGAGGCCGAATACCGGCGCGCGGTGGAAGCGCCGCTGGGAGTGACCACGCATCCGGGCATGCTGGCGGCCAACCGCTTTCCCGCCTACGTGGACCTGGTGCGCCGGCAACTGGCCAGCGACTATCCCGAAAGCGCCCTGCAGGGCGCGGGCCTGACCGTGCTCACCGGCATGTCGCCGTCGGCGCAGGCCTATGCCGAGTCCGCGGTGGAGCGCGCGATCAAGGCCGTGGAGAATCCGAAGCGGGCACCGTTGGAAGTGGGCATGGTGGTCACCGACGTGCACGATGGCGACGTGCTGGCGGTGATCGGCGGGCGCAACGTGTCGGAGCCGGGCTTCAACCGCGCGATCGACGCGCAACGGCCCCTGGGTTCGCTGCTGAAGCCCTTCGTCTACCTGCTGGCGCTGGCGCGTCCGGACGAATATTCGCTGGCCACCTGGGTGGACGACTCCCCGGTGACCGTGCAACTGGGCAAGAACCGGCAGTGGACGCCGAAGAATTCCGACAACCGCAGCCACGGCAGCGTGCGCCTGATGGACGCGCTGGTGCATTCCTACAACCAGGCCACGGTGCGGGTGGGCATGAAGACCGATCCGCGCCGGCTCTCGGAACTGTTGCGCGTGCTGGCCGGCATCAAGTCCGAGCCGAATCCCTCGCTGATCCTCGGTTCCACCGACCAGAGCCCGTACGCGATGGCGCAGCTGTACCAGTTCCTTGCGTCCGGCGGCGAAATCCAGCCGCTGCATGCGGTGCGCGGCGTGCTGGACCCGCAAGGCAACCTGCTCACCCGCTACGACAAGACGCCGGCCCCGGCCCAGGAAGGCGATTCCATCGCCGCCAACCTGATCAGCATCGCCATGCAGCAGGTGGTCAGCAGCGGCACCGGCCGGCAACTGGTCCGCGATGGCCTGGGCCATCTGCAATCGGCCGGCAAGACCGGCACCAGCAACGATGGCCGCGACAGCTGGTACGCCGGTTATACCGGCGACCATCTGGCGGTGGTGTGGATGGGCAACGACCAGAACGAACAGACCGGCCTGTACGGCGCTACCGGCGCGATGCGGGTCTGGTCGGGGCTGTTCTCGCGGCTGCCCAGCGCGCCCTTGAACGTATCGGGCAACGGCATCGACTGGCAGTGGGTGCTGGGTTCCAACAGCACCGACGCGGACTGCGCCGGCGTGCGCCGGTTGCCGTTCGTGGCCGGTTTCGCTCCGGCCTATACGCCTTGCGTGACTTCACCGCCGCCGGAGACAGGCGAGGAGGGCGGCGGTTGGCGAAGCTGGTTCGGACTGGACAGGAAGGACGGGCAGGCCGCGGAACCGGCTCCCGTGCCGCAGCCGCAGCCGTTATGAATATCCGCTTCGTTGTTTGCCTGGCTGCGGCCATGCTGGCCGGTTGCGCTTCGCAGTCGCCAGCGCCGCTGGTGGTCACCTCGGCGCCGTCGCAGATGTACGCGGAGGTACAGGCGGTGGCCGGCCACGACGGGCGCGAATTCACCGTGCAGCCGCTGCGCGATCCGCAGGTGGAAGACCTGCGGACCACGGCGCAGGCCGCGTTGGCCGGGCAGGATGTGGCTGCGGCGGCAGGATTGCTGGACCAGGCGCTGGAGATCGTCCCCGACGATCCCGCCCTGCTGCAGGAGCGCGCCGAGCTGGCCTTGCTGCTGTCGCAATTCGACCTGGCCGAACGTTTGGCCCTGCGCGCGCTGGAACTGGGCTCGGCCACCGGCCCGCTATGCCGCCGGCATTGGGAAACCGCGCGCCAGGTGCGGCGCTGGCGGCGCGAGCTGTCCGCCACCGATACCGCGCAACGCTTCACGCCCGGCGAAGCCGAACAGGATGCGTTGCGGCAACGCGATGCCTGCACCGTTCCGGCCATCAATAGAATGTAGGCATGTCCCAGCTCGTCCAAGCCAGCCGCGACGCCCTCAGCGAAGGCGGCGCGCTCGCCACCCGCATCGAGGCCTTCGTTCCGCGCGCCGCGCAGTTGCGCCTGACTTCGGCCATCGCCGAGGCCTTCGAGCAGCGCGAGACGTTGCTGGCCGAGGCCGGCACCGGCACCGGCAAGACCTTTGCCTACCTGGTGCCGGCGCTGCTCTCGGGCGTGAAGACCATCGTGTCCACCGGCACGCGCGCCCTGCAGGACCAGCTCTACCACCGCGACCTGCCGCGCGTGCGCGATGCGCTGGGGACCGGGCTGAAGTCGGCGCTTTTGAAAGGACGTTCCAACTACCTGTGCCGCTACCGGCTGGAACAGGCCAAGGGCGAGCCCCGTTTCACCAGTCGCGAACAGGTCGACCAGTTCCAGCGCGTCGTGGCCTGGGCGGGGCGCACCCGCTTCGGCGACATGGCCGAGCTGACCACGCTGCCCGACGATTCGCCGTTGCTGCCGCTGGTGACCTCCACGGTGGACAACTGCCTGGGCAGCGAATGCCCGTTCTGGGACGATTGCTTCGTGGTGCAGGCGCGACAGCGCGCGCAGGCGGCGGACATCGTGGTGGTCAACCACCACCTGCTGCTGGCGGACCTGGCATTGAAGCAGGAAGGTTTCGGCGAAATCCTGCCGGGCGCGCAGGCCTTCGTGATCGACGAAGCGCACCAGCTGCCGGAGCTGGCCGCCAATTTCTTCGGCGAAGGCTTCGGCATGCGCCCGTTGCAGGAACTGGCACGCGACTGCCTGGCCGAATGCAAGGACGTGGCGGGCGCGCTGGCCGTGTTGCAGGTGCCGGTACGCGCAGTGGAGCAGGCCCTGCGCGAATTGCGCGCTTCAATGGAAGACATGCCCGCGCGCGGCACCCGCGACCGCGCGTTGCTGAAGCCGGAAGTGCGCGAAGGTTTCGATGGCCTTGCCGATGCGCTGGCCACCCTCTCCGCGGCATTGGCGCCGCTGGCCGAAGCCTCGCCGGGCATGGAGGCCTGTGATGCGCGTGCGCAGGATATCTCTGCACGGTTGTCGCGCTGGCTGGGAGAAGAAAAGGGGACGGAGGCAATTCCCCGGGAGGATGTGCCGGAGAGTGGAGATGCCTGGCCGGAAATTGCCTCCGTCCCCTTTTCTTCCGATGTGTTCTGGTACGAACTGAGTCCGCGCGGCTTCCGTTGCCAGCGCACGCCGCTGGATGTGTCCGGGCCGCTGCGCGAGCATCGCGAGCGTTCGGGAGCGGCCTGGGTGTTCACTTCGGCCACGCTGGCGGTGGATGGCGGTTTCGATCATGTAGCCACCCGGCTGGGCCTGGACGATCCGCAGACACTGCTGCAACCCAGCCCGTTCGACTGGCCGCAGCAGGCCTTGTGCTACCTGCCCGCCGGTTTGCCGGATCCCAACGTGCGCCATTACGGCGAGCGCCTGGTGACCACGCTGAGGCCGGTGCTGGAAGCTTCGGGTGGCCGCGCTTTCCTGCTGTTCGCCTCGCATCGCGCCCTGCGCGAAGCGGCGGACGCCTTGCGCGACGGGCCGTGGCCGCTGTTCGTGCAGGGCGAGGCGCCGCGCGCCACGCTGCTGCAACGCTTCCGGGAATCCGGCAACGGCGTGCTGCTGGGCGCGGCCAGTTTCCGCGAGGGCGTGGACGTGATCGGCGATGCGCTGAGCGTGGTGGTCATCGACAAGCTTCCCTTCGCCGCGCCGGACGATCCGGTGTTCGAAGCGCGGCTGGACGCGATCCGCCGCAGCGGCGGCAATCCGTTCCGCGACGAACAGTTGCCGCTGGCGGTGATCGCGCTGAAGCAGGGCGTGGGCCGCCTGATCCGCAGCGAGAGCGACCGCGGCGTGCTGGTGCTGTGCGATCCGCGCCTGACCGGCAAGCCTTATGGGCGGATATTCCTGGATTCGCTTCCGCCGTTCGCGCGCACGCAACAGTTGGCGGACGTGCAGACGTTCTTTGGCGGACAATCCCCGTCTTCCACCCCTGCGCCCGGCATGCCGGAACCCGCGGATGAAACATCGGACTGGTATGAAGCTGCTCGCTTTTGAAACCGCCACCGAAGCCTGTTCCGTCGCCCTGTACCTGGACGGCGAGGTGCGCGAGCGCTTCTGCATCGCCCCGCGCAGGCATGCCGAACTGGCTTTGCCGTGGGCCGAAGCCTTGCTGGCCGAAGCCGGCATCGGCAAGCGGCAACTCGATGCCATTGCTTTTGGCCGTGGTCCCGGCGCATTCACCGGGGTGCGCCTGGCGGTGGCGCTGACACAGGGCATCGCGCTGGCGCTGGAGCGACCGGTGGTCCCGGTATCGACCCTGCAGGCATTGGCGATGCAGTCCGAAGGCGAGCGCATCCTGGCCGCCATCGATGCGCGCATGGGCGAGGTCTATGCTGCTGCCTTCGCCGGCCGGCAAGGTGAATGGCAGGCGCTGTCGGCGGAAACCGTTTCAGCGCCGGATGCTGTCGGGTTGCCGGATGAGCGGGGCGGCTGGCACGGCGTCGGCACCGGGTTCGCCGCGGCGGAGGGCTGTTTGCAGCAGCATTTGCAACCACAATTGCTCACAGTGGACGCGCAGGCCCTGCCGCATGCAGCCGACGTGGCGCGGCTGGCCGCGCTGGCATTCGCGCGCGGTGAAATGCGTGCCCCGGAAGCGGCCGAACCGGCCTACCTCCGCAACAACGTCGCCCTGACCCTGCGCGAGCAGCAGGCCTTGCGCGCATCCCGGAATCATTGACAGCCACCGCGCTTGCAGTTTGTAGGAGCGGCCTTGGCCGCGAATGGGCTTTGCCGGGAAAGCTTCATCGCGGCCAAGGCCGCTCCTACCAAGACAATGTGGGGATGCGATGGGCAAAGCCCGGGGCAGCCATGACTTCCTGCGCATTCGCGGACTCGGTGAAGGTTGCAGGATGTACCGGACAGCCACGATCCGGAGATTGGCCATGCAAGCTTCCGAACCATCCGTGCCTGCGCGCTGGAAAGGCTGGGCCCGGGAAGTCCTGACCCTGTTGGCGATGTTGCTGCTGCTGTCGGCGGCGCGCTCCAGTCTTGCCAACCACTATCACGTGCCCAGCAGTTCCATGGAGGACACGCTGTTTCCTGGCGACCGGGTGGTGGTGGACATGCGCGCATACGGGTTGCGGATTCCGTTTACCGGCATCGAACTGAGGGAAGGCCGTGCGCCGGAGGCCGGTGATGTGGTGGTGTTCGCTTCGCCGCGCGATGGCACGCGCCTGATCAAGCGGGTGGTGGCGGTGGAGGGTGATCGTGTGGAGTTGGTGCAGGGCCGGCTGACCGTCAACGGCCACCCGTTGTCGTTGCCGGACACAACGGGACGGGAACGCATCGGCGAGCGCGAGGTGCCGGTGAAACTGGACCGTGGCGGCGGACCGGACCTGCATGCCACGGTGCCGGAAGGACAGGTGCTGGTGTTGGGCGATTACCGCGGCAACAGCGTGGACGGGCGTTACTTCGGCTGGGTGCGGGCGGATGCGCTGCATGGCCGGGCGAGCGCGGTGTATTACCGGCGCGGCGAAGGCTTTGTCTGGAGGCGCCTCTGATGTTCGGTGCTCGAGGGATCACTCGTCGCGCACCTGGCCGCCCGGCAGGAAGTTCCAGGTCCGGGTGACGTGCAGGATGTCGATGTTGTCGCGGGTTTCCGGCAGGGGCGGGAACGGCTCGGCCAGGCCGACGATGCGCAGGGCGGCCGAATCCAGCAGCGGGATGCCGCTGGAACGGATGATGCGGGCGCCCTCCACCGAACCGTCGCGGCGCACGGCCACGCTGATGACCACTTGCCCGGACAGTCGCTGGCGCCGTGCCTCGTCCGGGTAGTTGAGGTTGCCTACCCGCTCGGCCCGGTCCACCCAGGCGCGCAGATAATTGGCGTATTCGTATTCGCGGGTGCTGGCGGACACGAACTTGCGCTTGGGCCGCTTGGCGTACAGCTCCGAACGCAGGTGGTATTCGGCCGCCAGGCGGGCCATGTCGGCATCGTGCTGCAGCTTGGCATCGTTGGCCGGAGTTTCGGGGGGCTGCGGTTCGGCGCGGTCCGGTGGCCTGGCTACGCTGAGCGGGCTTTCGGTGGCCGTCACCATGCGGTCTTCCGGTGGCGGTGCCGGCGCGGGCGACAGCGCGCGCAAGGGCTCGGCGGCGGTGCCGGGCTCGGCCAGGGGAACGTTGCCGGCCTGGTTGTCGCGGGGGCGCCGGGCCTGGTCGTGTTCGCCGCCGCCCTCCTGGCTGGCCGCGGCCAGGAAATCGGCCTCCTTCGGTGTCAGCGGGGTCTGGGTCTGGCTGAGGATCACGTCCAGAGTGGGGACCACCGGGGCATTGTCGTCCAGCGCGAAGCCCAGGCCCAGCACCAGTATTCCGTGCACGATCAGCGACAGGACCAGGGTGGCGCTGAGGCGCTCGCTTTCGCCGATCTTCGGAGGTTCCGGCGGAACAATGGCTTCCACGGGCAGTTCAGCCGGCCAGTCTGCGCTCGATGGCGTCGAACAGCAGGCCGGCGATGTTCAGCCCGAACTGCGCATCCAGTTCGCGCACGCAGGTGGGGCTGGTGACGTTGACCTCGGTGAGGTAGTCGCCGATCACGTCCAGGCCGACGAACAACATGCCCCGGCGCTTCATTTCCGGTCCCACCTGCTGCGCGATCCAGCGGTCGCGTTCCGAGATCGGCCTGCCTTCGCCGCGCCCGCCGGCAGCCAGGTTGCCGCGGAACTCGTCGCCTTGGGGGATGCGGGCCAGCACGTAGTCCACCGGTTCCCCGTCCACCAGCAATACCCGCTTGTCGCCGTCGCGGATGCCGGGGATGAAGCGCTGTGCCAGGGTCAACCGGCCCTCGCCGACCAGGGTCTCCAGGATCACGTTCTGGTTGGGGTCGCCGGCCTTCACCCGGAAAATGGAGCGTCCGCCCATGCCGTCCAGGGGCTTGAGCACGGCCTCGCCCTGTTCGGCCACGAAGGCCTTCAGTGCCGACGGGTCGCGACTGACCAGGGTGGGAGGACAGCACTGGGGGAACAGCTGCGCGGCCAGCTTTTCGTTGTAGTCGCGCAGGCCTTGCGGGTCGTTGACCACCAGCGCGCCGGCGGACTGGGCAATGCCGAGGAGGTGGGTGTCGTACAGGAACTCGCTGTCGACCGGCGGATCCTTGCGCATCAGGATGACCTGGCCGGCCCCCAGTTCGCGCTCCACCGGCGCTTCCAGCGTGAACCAGCCCGCCTTGTCGTCCTCCACGGCCAACCGGGCGGTGGTGGCCATGGCCTTGCCGTCCCGCAGCCACAGCCCGCCCGGCACCGCGTAATGCAAGGGCCAGCCGCGCCGCTGCGCTTCCAGCAGCATGGCGAAGGTGGTGTCCTTGGCAATCTTGATGGACCCGATGGGGTCCATGACGACGACGACTTCGGGCGGCATGACGGCGGTCCGGCGCAACGGTGGAGATGGACCGCGATGGTAGCAGGCGGTAGTGCGACGCCGTTCGCATCATGGCGTTCATTTTTGTCGTCAAGGCTCTTTTCAGCTTGACAGTGTGCGTTCCGGCTGGGATATAAGTACCATCGCAGCGGGGCCAGATCGACAAGAAGCAGCGCGCGAACGGGGAAATGAGCAAATGACGCAAAACGAAGGCCGGGCCGGCGGATTCGCAGGTCTCAGGGTCATGGTGATCGATGATTCGAAAACCATCCGCCGCACCGCCGAGAGCCTGCTGAAGCGGGAAGGTTGCGACGTGCTGACCGCAACGGACGGGTTCGAGGCGCTGGCCAAGATCGCCGACCAGCAACCGCAGATCATCTTCGTCGACATCATGATGCCGCGCCTGGACGGCTATCAGACCTGCGCGCTGATCAAGAACAACCAGGTGTTCAAGAGCACGCCGGTCATCATGCTCTCGTCCAAGGACGGGCTGTTCGACAAGGCGCGCGGACGCATCGTCGGTTCCGAGCAGTACCTGACCAAACCCTTCACGCGCGAGGAACTGCTCGACGCCATCCGCACTCATGTCAATGTCTGAGCGGCCGGGAGGGGAGCCATGACCGCCGTCGCAACTCCGCATTTGGAAGCCGCGCAAGCAGGAGCCGGCCGATGATCCGCACGCCGTTCGACATCCTGGCCGATTACGAGCGCCGCAGCCTGGCCCATGCGGTCGCGCTGCCCGCGCGCGAATTGGCGAAGGACCAGTGGCGCGGGGTGGGCTACCGGGTGGGCCGCCGTCGTTTGGTGTCCAGTTTCACGGAAGTGGTCGAGATCGTGCCGATGCCGCCGGTGACGCCGGTGCCGGGCGCCCAGCCCTGGCTGCTCGGCATCGGGAACCTGCGCGGCAACCTGTTCCCGGTCGTGGACATGAAGCAGTTCCTGGAAGGCGAGCGCACCGTGCTGCACGAAGGCCAGCGCGTGCTGGTGATGCGCCAGCCCGGCGGCGACGTGGCGCTGACCATCGACGAACTCTACGGCCAGCGCAGCTTTGCCGAAGCCGATGCGGTGGAGGCCGGCGGGCTGGCCGAAGGCCGCTACGGCCATTTCGTGGATCGCGCTTTCCGCGGCGATGGCGAAGATTGGGGGGTATTCGCGTTGTCGTTGCTCGCGCGGACCCCGGAATTCAGGCAGGCCGCGCTGTGAGCGCGAATATCCAGCATTTCCCAGAGGTTGAACGATGAGTACTGCCACAGATACGCCCGCCACCAGCAAGCTGAGCAACCTGGGGACCAACTTCTGGCTGTTGCTGCTGGCGCTGTCGGTGATCCTGTTCGGCCTGAACACGGGCGTGTCGGCCTGGCAGGGCAGCCGCCTGGCCGGCGCCAGCGCGGGCGCGGCCGACTTGCAGGTGCTCTCGCAGCAGCTGGCCAATCAGGGCCGCGAGGCCGTTGCCGGCGACGCGGAGGCGTTCAAGGCGTTCAAGGCGACCAAGCAGCAGATCGATTCAACCATCGCCAACCTGACCAGCCGCTTCGGCGAGGAGGCCGCGGTTGCCGGCCCCTTGAACCAGCTTGCCCGGACCTGGGAGCCGATGGGCAAGCACGCCGAACAAATCATCGCCAGCGAGACGGCAGTACTGGCATTCGCGGGCAATGCGGATCGCTTCGCCGCCGAAGTGCCGCAGTTGCAAGCGCAGTTGAACGAAGTGGTGCGCGCAATGTCGGCCAGTGGCGCGCAGTCCACGCAAATCTACAACGCGCTCCAGCAGGTCGTGCTGGGCGGCACCATGGCGCGGCGCGTGACCGAGATCCGCGCAGGCGGTGCCGGCGCCGCAGTGGCCGGCGATGCGTTGACCCGCGACGCAGCGTTGTTCGGACAGGTGCTGGAAGGACTGGGTGTCGGCAACGAAGACCTCGGGATCGCCCCGCTGCGCAATGCCGCTGCGCTGGGGGCGCTGGAGCAGGCGCAGGCTTCCTGGGGCACGATGAAACAGGACCTGGACGCCATCCTGACCAGCGCCCAGCAACTGTTCGCAGCGCAATCGTCGGCGGCGGCCCTGACCGAAGCTTCCGCGCAACTGCTGGAAGACAGCAAGAAGCTGTTCGACGCGTTCACCGCCTTCGGCTCCACCCGCGACACGCGGCTGTTTCCCAACTTCTGGATATCGGTGGTGTCCGGCGCCGTCCTGCTGGTCTCCATCGTCGGCCTGCTGTACAGCCTGTACCGCAGCCGCCAGCGCGAGCAGGAGGCGCGCTACCAGACGCAGGTGGAGTACAACAGCCGCAACCAGCAGGCCATCATGCGCCTGCTGGATGAAATCAGCTCGCTCGGCGAAGGCGACCTGACCGTGAAGGCTTCGGTGACCGAGGACATGACCGGCGCCATCGCGGACGCTATCAATTACGCGGTGGACGAACTGCGCAACCTGGTGACCACCATCAACGACACCTCGGTGCAGGTGGCCGCGTCCGCGCAGGAAACCCAGGCCACCGCGCTGCAACTGGCCGAGGCGGCGGGACACCAGTCCGACCAGATCAGTGCCGCTTCCGAGCGCATCGACCAGATCGCGGTCAGCATCGACCAGGTGTCGCAGAACTCCACCGAGTCGGCCGACGTGGCGCAGCGCTCGGTGCAGATCGCGACCGAAGGCGCCGGCGTGGTGCGCGAGACCATCCGCGGCATGGACCAGATCCGCGACCAGATCCAGGAAACCTCCAAGCGCATCAAGCGGCTGGGCGAATCCTCGCAGGAGATCGGCTCGGTGGTGGAGCTGATCAACGACATTTCCGAGCAGACCAACATCCTGGCGCTCAACGCCGCCGTGCAGGCGGCTTCCGCGGGCGAGGCCGGCCGTGGCTTCGCGGTGGTGGCCGACGAAGTGCAGCGCCTGGCAGAACGCACCTCCAACGCGACCCGCCGCATCGAATCGCTGGTGCAGGCGATCCAGGCCGACACCAACGAGGCCGTGAGCTCCATGGAGCAGACCACCTCGGAAGTGGTGTCGGGCGCGCGCCTGGCCGAGGACGCGGGCACCGCGCTGGGCGAGATCGAGCGCGTTTCGAACGATCTGAACGAACTCATCAAGGGCATTTCCGAAGCCGCTCAGCAACAGAGCACGGCGGCCACGGACATCACCCAGACCATGGGCGTGATCCGGCAGATCACCTCGCAAACTTCGCTCGGCGCCGGCCAGACCGCGGAGTCCATCGGCCACCTGGCGGGCCTCGCGACGACGTTGAGGCGCTCGGTCGCCGACTTCAAGTTGCCGGAGTGAGGCGGACAGGGGCGATGAACGGGAGAATCTCCGGAATGTTTTTGCAGCGTGCCCATCGCGGCCATCCGTCCGCGGGACGGAGGTGCCGATGAGCGTATTGCGCGAGGCCATGAGTCACGCTGTCCTGGGCTGGGTCAAGCCGGAACTCGACGAAACGCTGCGCCAGGCCCAGGTGGAAATCGAGGCATTCGTCGACGAGCCCGCCGATACCGGCCGGATGCGCTTTTGCGCCGGTTACCTGCACCAGGTGCAAGGCACCCTGCGCATGGTGGAGCTGTATGCGCCGGCGATGGTGGCCGAGGAGCTCGAACTGCTGGCCCAGGCCCTGCAGGCGGGTGCGGTGGCCGACCGCGATGACGCCTGCGAAGCGCTGATGCGGGGCATCGTGCTGTTGCCGGATTACCTGGAACGGCTGCAGATCGGCCATCGCGACATCCCGATCGTGCTGTTGCCGTTGCTCAACGAGCTGCGCGCCGCCCGCGGCGAACCCGGCCTGAACGAGGGCGTGTTCCTGGGCAGTGACGCGCAGGCTCCGAGCGATGCGGAGATCGAACATGCGCGCGGCAGCATCAGCGGCCGCAACCGCGCGCTGCTGGATACGGTGGGGGATGCGGTCAAGGACGAACTGTTGCGGGTCAAGGACGCGCTGGACATGCACCTGCGCACGGGCGGCGAAGCCTCGGCGTTGCAGGCGCAGGTCGGCGAGCTGGGCAACGTGGCCGATACCCTGGGCATGATGGGCCTGGGCGTGGCGCGTGACGTGGTGGTCCAGCAACGCGACAGACTGCGGGAACTGGCGGATGGCAGGGGCGCGGCAGACGAGAACGCATTGCTCGACATCGCCGGTGCGCTGCTTTTTGTCGACGCCTCGTTGGACGACCAGGTGGCGCGCCTGGGGCATCCGGATGTCGATGGGGGCGCCGAGGACGCCAGCGCGGCCGAGGCGCAGCGCACCGTGCAGATGGTGGCGCAGGAAGCGATCGTGAACTTCGCCAGTGCGCGGGAGTCCTTCATCGCTTTCATCGAGACCGGCTGGAAACACGAGGAACTGGCGGAAATCCCCCGTTTGCTGGATGAGGTGGCGGGCGCGCTGCGCATCCTGAACCTGCCGCAGCCGGCCGAATACCTGACTGGCGTGCGTCGTTACATCGCCGACGAGTTGATCGGCAAGCGCCGGGTTCCGGGCGGCCAGCAGCTGGATACGCTGGCCGATGCCATGGCCAGCCTGGAGTACTACCTGGAGGCGCTGAGTGAGCGCCGCCCGAACCGGGACGAAATCCTCGACATCACGCGGACGAGCCTCGAGAAACTGAACTACTGGCCGTTGACGGCGGCAAGCGCGACGGTGGTTGCAACGCACGTTGGCGCGGAAGGGGACGGATCATTGTCGGCGGCACCGGCACCGGCACCGGAAGCAGAAACGGAAGTGGAAGTGGAAGTGGAAGCGGAAGCGGAAGCGGAAGCGGAAGCGGAAGCGGAAGCGGAAGCGGAAGCGGAAGCG